>JALHTW010000166.1 GCA_022866045.1 Candidatus Aminicenantota bacterium
ATGTTGATCATTTCCATATAGCGCCAGACCGATTCGAGCACGACCCGAGGGCAGGGGCAGGTAAATCCGTTATTGAGGTTGATAAGCGTGCGGTCGAGCTTGAAGGCTAGTTGGATTTCCCTCCAGTAAAACTCGTCTTTCGCAACTTCCCCGGGCATTCGGTCCGCAACCGACTGCGAAGCGGCCTCAATGCCCTCGAGGCCGCTGGCCTTCGCCGCATATGCGGCCGTCCCAAGGGCGCCACACAAACGCAGAAACGCTCGTCGATTCAACATTTCAGACCTCCTCGAAAAAAAGTTTATAGGAATTTATTTTCGGCTGCGCCAGCCGAGTGATCATCCTTATCCCCATTCTCCCATCAATAAGAAACTCCTTATCCGCTGCCATGGCTAAGAGATCATTCGTGCCCAGGAATTGCGTAGAATATTCCTCCTCCCAGCGTCATGGATGATAAGACGTGACGTCGAGGGAAGTCAAGTCAAGCTGAAAAATGCCTGTTGACGGTTCTAAGGGATGCGGATATGGAGAGCTATTCGCATTGAACGATATGGAATGTTCTTATGACAGCTTGGGCCTGGTCCGGCCTTTGAGAAAAACCAAGAGCCAGCAAACACCAGCCGCGGCTGACAATGAAACTGGGTCCCGATGGCATGAATAATAGCTCCCTGAAAGGCAGGATTAACCAAATGCTCATAAATATGAGTGGCTTCCGCGATCAACAAAAACATGGTGAAGCCGCGAAAAAAATCGAGCGACTTCAACCGGCCTTCGGCAGTCAAAATATAATCGCTGGATTGGCTCATGGGCGAATCCTTTCTTCTCTTAACTTAAGGGATATTCCTTAAAAGGATTCTTAGGACCTCAAAATCTTGATCGCTTGGGGCAAAACCGTGAAAATCAGGTCTTGCCCCTGGCCGACTTCGCCGTCAAAATCCAATCCAAGCGGGCCTTCATCGGAATGGATATGCACTGAAGCGGCCCGCGTTTGATGGACATCTTTGCGCCGGAGGTGTTTGCCGCTGAAAACGGACTTCAGCGCGCCGAGGATTTTCAGCCGCGACATACCCTCGACCAAGACGACATCGAACAGACCGTCATCCATCAGAGCGTCTGGCGCGATCCACATGCCCCGGCCAAAATATCGGCCATTGGCCACGGCCACGAGATAAGAAGAGCCTGAATAAAAAATCGTACCGTCACATTTGACGGTTATCTGCTGCGGCTTATACTGAAGCAAAGACATGACGGTCGCCCGGAGGAAGGTCATAGAAGTGCGGCGTCGCGAACGATTCACCCGGGCATCGACATCGCCGCCGACGCCGGCACTGGCAATATTTAGAAAGATGCGCGCCGCTGGCTGGTCGCCGTGCAAAAAATCCCTGTATTCGATCTTTCCAAGGTCGCAGGGCACCGGTTTGGCCCGGGCCAGCCATTCCACGGCCGCAAATGGATCGGACGGGGCTCCTAAAGAGCGCCGCCAATCGCTTCCGGTTCCCACAGAGATGCATCCGAAAGTTATCCCCGGAACGGGATGCTGGAATAAGGCATTGAGCACAACATGGTTTGTCCCATCACCCCCGACGGCGATTAAATGAGTTAGTCCGTCTTGAGCAGCGCGATGGATGTGACCGGCGACTTCCTCCGGAGTTTGGGTGACGGCAATAAAGGAATCTCCGAATACTTCACCCAAGCGGTTTTGGATCTGACGAAATATCCTGGCCGCCCGGCCGCCAGCCGCATGAGGATTGACGATAAAAAGTGTTCGCATTATTCTTTCCATCCCGGCGGTAAGCCATGGGCAATCTGCCATATGCTCCAATAGCGCTCGACTTCTCGGGTCCAGTGGGCATCATCCCAGCCGAGAGACTTTTGAAGCCATTTTTTAAGGCTGGGAAGCAGACTTAGACCGCCGTCGGCCAAGAGAATGCCCAGACGAAACCGCCGCAAAAGCAGGTCATCGAGGTGGACGATAGCTTCGTTTTGAGCCGCCCAGATTAGTTCTGCCCACATGTAAGGAGTGCCTTGAACGGGCGTGAGCCATTCAGGGGCGCTTGCGGCAAGCATGGGCGCCGCAGAGCCATAGCGGCCGCATAAGCGAGGCGCCATCTCCGGGCTGACACCGGGGATCGAATTGCTCAGGATTATATTGTCAAATACGCTCATATCACTATTTGGAGCTGGGATCTTTGCGTTCATTTCGTGCGCTGCCCGCAGGGCATCGATAGCGATCAGGCGGAATGTCGTAAGCTTCCCTCCGGTCACAGTCAGGAGGCCTCGTTCAGGCCAAACGACGTAATCCCGGCTTTCCTCTGACGGGTCTTTCTTCCCCGTATCGACAACCGGCCGCATACCCGCCTGAGAACTGACAACGTCCGCTTTGGCCAGCTCAAGATCGGGGAAACATTCCTGAACGCCACGCAAAAGATAGTCGGCTTCCTCGACAGAGATCATCGGTTCATCGGTCAAAGGATATCGATGGTCGACATCTGTGGTGCCGACCAGGCTCACGCCTTCCCAAGGATAGACAAACACGGGACGGCCGTCATCGGGATGGCCGAAGGCAATCGCCTGATAAACCGGGAATCTCTCAAGGCTGAAGAAAAGATGGCTGCCGCGGAGCGGCCTGAGGCGCTTACGAGCACCCATCTCGCTTCGCAGCTCATCGGCCCAGACGCCGGAGGCATTGATGACCACGGAAGCCGATACTTCTGCCGTCTTTCCCGTGGCTTCATCTCGGACCTGAATCCCCACGACGCGACGGCCCTTAAATATCGGCTTGGCTGCGCGGCAGTAATTGAGGGCTACGGCCTTTCCCTTGGCCGCCAGCAAGCCATCGTGCAGCACCCGCAAGACCAGGCGTGCATCATCCGTCTGGGCATCGGTGTACTGAAAGCCACGCTCTAAGTTGTGCATTTTTAAGCCCGGCGCTCTCATGCTCAAATCGACGGAATCCAGGCGACGGGATTTCCCGGCGTCTGGAGCCAGATGAGTGTAAATGCCCAGGCCTATTCCCATCAGCCAAGGCCCAGGGCTGTCGCCTTTGTAGACGGGGTAAATAAAGCTGAGCGGATCTACAAGCCCGGATGCAGCATGGAGAAGATACTGACGTTCCTGAATGCTTTCCCGCGTCAGTTTCAGATGAAAATGTTTCAGGTAGCGAAGTCCGCCATGGACCATTTTCGATGACCGGCCCGAAGTCCCTGAGGCGAAATCTGCCTGCTCCAGGAGGAGAACGCGCAGCCCGCAGCGCGCCGCCACGGCCAAAATTCCGGCACCCGTAATGCCGCCTCCGACGATAATCACATCCCACCCTTGGTCCAGCCTGTTCCAGGCGATACTCCGCCAATCCGGCGGCCATGGTGAACGGTAACTCTGAGGTCTCATTTCGGAGTCTTTGCCTCGACAAGCTTCCCCGGATTCATGATCCCGTCCGGGTCGAATTTCCGGATAAGATCAGCCAGCACATGCATGCCCAGTTCTCCTTTTTCAGGAGCGAGATAAGGCAAATGATCAACCCCGACGCCATGCTGGTGGCTGATGGTTCCACCGTGGGCCAGGATCGTCTGGCTGGCGGCGTTCTTGAGTCTTCGCCACCGCTCCAGCGTTTCCTCGGCTGTTTCAGCCAGGCGGAAAAGATATGTCGCATAAATGCTGGCCCCCGTGGCATAGACATGAGAAACGTGGATAAAGGCAAGGACTCTCTCGCCGATATCGCTCAATCCTCCGCGGAGCCTCTGTAAGAGAGCCTCTGCGGCTCGGGGCAAATCGCGCCATAGAAAAACCGTCTCGAGCGTGTCCACGGCGTACCCGCAATCCCAGAGCGTATTGCGCAGGTAGGGCGACCGGAAACGGCTCTTGTGCCACTCGTTGCCCATCATCCGTCCGACATGGACTCCGCCGAAAGCACGGCTGACTTCCAATGCCGCCTGGCGCGCTTCTCTCACGCTTTCGCTTTTACCCGTGACCCCGAACAGAAGCATACATTTTTCCTGTCCGAGCCCCCGGGCACGAAGGAGCCTATGAAGAAGGCGCACCACCCGCTCCCGGCCGGCAAGAATCAGGGTAGTGCTTGTTTCAACAGCGTCGCTTAGCCGGAGCATGGACAACG
>JALHTW010000167.1 GCA_022866045.1 Candidatus Aminicenantota bacterium
AGAGTCACGATGTCCTTGCGCAGCGTCTGGCCCCGGTAGGTCCAGGTGACGCTGACCGTGAGTTTTTTAATGTCATCTCCCACGCTGCTTTCTAAAGCCAGGATTCCCTGCCCGGTGGAAAGGCTCGGCAGCTTATCGTTGGTGAATGTCGTCCCCATGGTCAGGATGCTGGCAAAGGGCAAGTTCCGGATGCGCTCGACCTCTTCCTGGCAGATCTGGGTGGCCAAGGCGACATGTCTCGTGCGGGAGAGGACGTTATAGCCATAGATAAAGACGCTGATCAGGGTCATAAGCATGATCCCCAAGATCACCATGGCGATGAGGATTTCGATCAACGAAAAACCCTCTTCGCGCTTTCTTCTTTTATTCATTCTCTTTTCCACGGACGTATGGCTTAAGGATAGGAATTTCCTTTTTTCGAGTTATGGTGAATTCCCGAAAATAAATATCGCGTTGGGCTGAATTCCCGCTCCGGACAATGAATCTACCCTCCTAACCATACTGGAAGTATATCGCCGGCCGGGCGGCGCTGTCAATAACCACGAAATCAGTGCACGAAGAGCATGCCGGGACAAGAAACCGCCGCCGCCCCCGGCAAGGTATTCTTCAAGAAATCACGGCGTGTGGATATGATCGCCTCTCCTTTTTGTGAGCTATCTCCTAGACATAAACAAGAATTTCCTTTTCACGTCGCTCAATTCAGCGGCCCTACTTCCGGTAATGATTCGGAAAAGCGGGACGCTTGGGCTTCACCGGCGGCGTCTTCGCCAGCTCGGACATTAAGACCTCGATGGCCTTGTCGAGCTGCGGATCTTTTCCCTGGCGCACCAGAGCGGGATCATGTTCGACTTCTATATCCGGAGCGATGCCGACGTTCTCGGCGATCCATTCGCCCTTCGGGCTCCACACCCCTGAGCTGGGCGCCGTCACCATGCCGCCGTCCATGAGCTGCGGAGCGCCGGCCCGGCCGACCAATCCGCCCCAGGTTCTCTTCCCAATCAGCGGGCCGACCCCGGCTGCCTTGAAATAATAGGGCATGGCATCACCGCCCGATCCCGCGAATTCGTTGATGAGCATCACCTTGGGGCCGAAGATGGCGCCCTGCGGTTGGGCCTCGTCCTCGCCGTCGCGCGTGCCCACCAGGCTCAGCAGCTTGCGTTGCAGAAATTCGATAATGTCGGTCGCCAGCGCTCCGCCGGCATTGAACCGCTCGTCGACGATCACCGCGTCCTTCCCCACCTGGGGAAAGAAATAGCGGTTGAAATTAGTGTATCCTCCAATGGACGTGTCGGGCATGTAGACATACGCCACCCGCCCGCCCGTGATCTTGTCCACGTAGCGGCGGTTGTCCTCGATCCAGGCGTAGTTTCGCAGGGCTGTCTCACTCGGCACCGGCACGACGGTCACCTCACGGCTGCCCTTTCCGTCGGCTGTCGGCCCCACCTTGAGAAGCACCTGCTTCCCGGCCGTATTCTCAAAGAAGCTGTAGATGTTGTCCCGAGCCGTGACATCCCTTCCGTTCACGGCAAGAAGATAATCCCCCGCCGCGATATTGATCCCGGGCTGGGTCAACGGCGCCCGCAACCCTGGATTCCAGTTCTCGCCATTGTAGATGCGGGCGAAACGGTAGCGGCCGTTCTCGATCTTATAGTCCGCGCCGAGCAGGCCTGCCGGGACGCGATTCAGGGTGGGGATGTCGCCGCCGCCCACGCCCAGGTGGCCGACCTCCAGCCCGCCCAGCATCTCGGCGAAGAGGTAGTTCAGATCGCTGCGCGAGACGACGTTCTCGAGGTAGGGCGCGTATCTTATTTCCGCGGCGGCCAGGTCGTAGCCGTGGGCGCCGGGATCGTAGAAGAACTCGCGCTCGATGCGCCAGGCCTCATGGTACATCTGCCGCCACTCCTCACCCGGATTGACCCGGATTTGGATCGTGTCCGTGGCCAAGGCGTTGGCGCCGGACGCCGAAGGCGGGGACGGCGGCCCCGCAGGCGCCCCGGCCGGGGGCATCGGCCGCAGGGCGGCGATGTACCAGCGGCCGCCTTGGCTGTAGAGATATTTCTCCCCGTTCCGGGCGAGTCCGAAGAAGCCCACGCCGTTGATCACGACGTCGGCGCGGCGGACCTTAAGGTCATAGCGATGGACCGTGTTGCCGGGCGCGGCGGCGATGCCGGGGAGAAAAGCGGCGGACTCGATGGCCAGGAGTGTGCCGCCTTTTCCCGCCAGCAGGCCGGTATAATTCCGGGCCGGCAGAGGAACGGCCAGAATACGCTGGAGGATGCCGTCGAAGTCGATTTTGACCGTCACGGCCTTGGCACCGCTGGCCGGGCTCTTCGCGGCTTCAGCCGCTTTCTTTTCCTCGGCTTTTTTATCTTCGGCCTTCAACTCGCCCGCCTTCTTCGTCTCATCCTTCTTGATATCCACCTTCTGATCGGCCGCTTTCCCCTCTGCCGCCTTCTTCTCCTCTGTCCCCTTCTCCTCATCGCTTTCCGGGGCAAAGGGCGAGGGCTCGTCCTTGGCCAGGACCACCAGGTAGATGGCCCTTGTCACCGGCCGACTGAGACTGTGGATGTCGGGTTGGAGCGACTGGCCCGAATCGGTGCTGGCCGCAAAGTACAAATACTTCCCATCCGCATCGAACTCCAGAGCCCCGGCGTCGCTCATCCCGTCAGTAATCTGTTGGCTTTTGCCGCTCTCCGTCGAATACAGGAAGACGGCGCCCATGTAGTTCTGCAAGCTTCTCGTGTAGGCCAGCCACTTGGAGTCGGGCGACCAGGCCGGGACGAGGTTCCCCGCCCCGCCCAAGTAGCGCTCCTTAGCCACGCGGACGGGCTTCTTTTCGACGACATCGACGTACCAGAGCGTCAGGTGGCAATCCATATAGGCGATTTTCTTTGAATCGGGCGACCAGCGGGGAGAAAAGTAGAATGAAGGTTTCTCGCCGAGGGTGATTTTGACGGTCTCCCCCGCTCCGCTCTGAGGCTTGAGGTGAAGCATATACTCGCCCGACTCGTCGGAGAAATAGGCGATCGTCTTCCCATCGGGCGACCAGGCCGGATCGCGCTCCATGACGCCTGTCGTCTGGGTGAGGTTGCGGGCATCGCCCTTCTCGGCGGGGACGGTGATAATCTCGCCGCGGGCCTCGAACACGGCTCGGGCGGCATTGGGCGAGAGCCCGGCGTTTGTCAGGCGGTCGCCCACTCTCACAAACTTCTCGCGCACATCCGGCATGTCGCCGCGCACAGTGACGGGGACAGGTGACGTTTTTCCGGTCTTCAGATCGTAAAGATTGAAGCTGCCGAACTGCTCATAGACGATGGCCCCCGGCCCGGCGGCGGCGGATTTGAGGTCCAGGCCGCCGTTCTCGATAACCCGGGAGACTTTCTTCGATTTCGTGTCATAGGCGAAGAGCGTCACGGCGCCGTTGCGGTCGGAGAGGAAGTAGACCTTGTCCCCAACCCACATCGGGTTGAAGTCATTGGAATTCTCGCGCGGCAGCTTCTCGATGCGAGAGTCGGCGAGGCTGGCGATCCAGATAGGTGTGGCCCGGCCGCCGCGGTACCTCTTCCAGGCGGTGAAAGCCCGGCTGAGCGGGACGTAAGCGATGCGGCTTCCGTCCGGGGAGTAGGAGGCTTCAAAGCCCATGGGAAGGGGAAGCTTCTCCTCGAGGCCACCGTCAAGGCCGGCCGTGTACAGTTCACTGAACCGGGAGTAGGCGTTGCGCCCGGACGTGAACAGGACGCGCCTTCCATCGGGCGTCCAACCGAGCACGCTGTCGGGCGAGGGGTGCCAGGTGAGACGCTGAGGGACTCCCCCGCCGGCGGGCATGATGAACACGTCCACGTTCCCATCATACTCACCCGTGAACGCGATCTGGGAGCCGTCGGGTGAGAAAACAGGATTGGATTCGAAGCCGAGGCTCGATGTCAGCCGCTTCGCCTCCCCGCCCGCGCGCGGCACGCTCCACAGGTCGCCGGCGAAGACAAACACAATGTGCGTCTGCGAAAGCGCGGGCCGTTGAAGAAGGAGGTGTCCATCCATATCCGCTCCTTCTGCGGGAAACGCCGCCAGCGCGATCAAAAGAAATACGAACAGACAGATTGCCTGGAAACGATTGATAAATTCTGGAATTCGCATTATGGCCTCCTGGCGAAAAATGATCCGTCATTTACATACTCCTTAGCCGAGTTCAAAGTCAATCGGCCGTCCTAGCGGCGGAAACGAATTTTAGCCGCCTCGAGCCCCTATCCGGTTCATCAAAACAAGGCCGCTTTCCTTTGGGTCGGATGAGGGGGGTCGGATGAGGGGACGGGCCAAGATAATTAATGGATGAGGGGACGGGCCAAGATAACTAATTGATATTTAATTATTTAAGACCAAAACCGGGCAAGATTTATATCTTAAAACGGCTTTTTCAGGCCACAAAAACGAGGGCTTAAGAATAACCGGCGCGTGAATTTCTTAGATTCGAAAACCGTTCGATCGTCTCTCTGTTGGAGGCAATTTCAGGCTTCAACAGTTTCAAAACCACTTTTTCCTTGATATCTGTGTTAAAGACCTTATAGACTCTGCCCATCCCCCCTTTGCCCAGCTCTTTAATGACCTGGTAGCGGCTGGCGAAGCTTGCCCTTGATGTTGATCGTCATTGAGTGATGGAGGAATAAGAATCCGCTCCAAAATTGATTTCAGGTCTTCCCCGTGGAATAATATTCGGGCGATGGCAAAAGATATCCATTTCGGGGCAATAGAAAAAAAGATCCTGCTGTTCACGACGTTGTGTCTGTGGCTTGCGGCCTACGGGGTGTTCGGACAAGTGAACGAATCGCTACCGCCTTGGACGTATGGCGCGGAATTCGATTTGAACTCCCGCTATGTGTGGCGCTCGCTGGCCTTGAGCGAAGGCGCGGTCTGGCAGCCGAGCGTCTGGGTGGGAATATCGGGATGGACGTTCTCAGTCTGGAGCAATTTCGTCCTCCATAAGGAGCCGAATTATCATCAGTTCAACGAATTCGATTACCGGATTTCCTATAAGAAGGAATTCGGCCATCTCACGGTGGAACCGGCATTTTTGATATATTCTTATCCGAACAAAGATAGGATTGAAAACCCGGCCACGGCCGAATTGGAGTTGCTGGCGTCCTATGATCTCGGGCCGCTGACGCTCGTGACGACCCATGCCTTCGACGTGTGGGATAATCGGGGGGGGGCTATATCGGTGAAGTCGGAGTCGAGATCGAGCGCGAGCCGATCGCCAGCCTCACCGTCATCGCCGCCGCCCGGCTGACCTTCGCCAGTGCCAGGTTCAACGGGTATTACGTCCCCTTGGAGAAAACGGCGGTCAACGCATTCGTCCTCGAACTCGGATTGACGTGCGATATCTCGAATGCCGTTTACATCCGGCCCCACGTCGAATGGAGCCAGATCCTGGACAGGGACCTGAAGACCGCTCTGAAAACCTCGACATACGTCTCGGTCGGAAAAGCTTCGCTTTTCAATATCGGGATCGCTATAGGCCTCGCATATTGAACGAAAGCGGGAACGCCCGCAGGGCCGAGCGGCGAAGTTCGCCCAACAGCCGACGCTCGTACTTGAAGAACGCCCGCAGCATCTTGGGAATCGTAAAGACGACCTGGCGATGCGGGATATCCCAAAGCAGCCGTTCCCGCACCCGTTCGCCCCATATCTCGATGCGCTTGGCCTGGCATGACAGGCAGAACCCGTGCGTCTTGTTGGAAAACGTCGGCAAATATTCGGCCCGCAGTCTGGGGAAATCGTAGTGAACAGCGCCGGGCGCGTCTAGGTTGAGCCTGATTTCGACACTAACGGCGTGGGGTCTGTGCTGGATAGGTGATTAGGACTTTTGTTCCGCTTTTGGAACAGTCGCAAGCCACCCACTGGTTCTTATTCTTGCTTGTATGATTTTCGCCAGAGCCATCGTCCGCCCGGATTTCAACACCACCGTATTTAGTGCTGAACGGAAACATATTGAAGGTGTTTGAATAGCCGGATAATCTTGCCATCAGGGTGATGTCATAAGTGTTTCCCCTGACACTGTTCACCTTATACCGGGCATTTCTGCCCATGAGGAGAGGGGCATGATAGATCAAGCGAGCCATTCCATAATGGTTGCCTTTTATCGAAGCTGTGAATTTGATAACCCCGTCACGATTCGCCAGTTCTACGGGATTGACGGAGAAGTCCTTGGTTTCAAATCGATTAAGAGTTCCGGCAACATTATACGATTGTCCGCTCAAGGACACGTGGAAATCGTCGGTCGTGTCGGTTGTTCTTGTCCGTTTGATGCTAAAGTATGATACGTTATAGTCGGTCGAGTCGGCAAAATCCAGGATCCCCTGTATAAACCAGGCGTTTGCGTTGTTAGGGACCGTGTATGTGCCTGACACTGTTTCGTAACTGCTTCCGAAATCATGCGAAAACACCTGACTTGAACTCCCGGAGAGCGTACTGTACTGGGATTTGGTGCCCCAATCACTACAGCTTGCCGTCACATTGACCTTGCCTTTTCCAGAAGCAGACTTTGCCGTCATCGTAAAAGTGTAAGAAGCCCCAGGCACGGCAGCGGGAGAGGTGCCTACGGAGAAATATTGGTAAGGCTGCCCGCCCCGGCCATCATGGCAATATTTATCCCACTCCTGCTTTGGGGGAAAAGTCAACTTCCAAGCGCCATGAACCGTCATCCCCGGCGTGTTTGCCGTCACCCTGGAGGTTAGATCATCATCAAATCCAAGGATGTTTTCATTGACGTGAGATCCCTTCGTTTCCATGTGGGGATCGCAGAAAAGCTCCACGGGTTCTGTTCCGACGAGTTGAAGAGTGATTTTGGAAGCAAGAACCTTCATATCCGTAAGCTGGGTTTCGCCGTCTTGAATAAGAGCCGGGAAACTGTACCAGTCCTCGGCATTTGCGTCATAGGTAGTCGGAACCTTCCAGGTAATATCGTATCCGGAGACCCAGTGTCCGCCGGCGCCATTGTTCTCCCAAGCTCGTGTTTTCACCCCGGTCGAGGAGATCGTGTAAATGACAATGGTGTCCTCCTCGAGGTAGTTGCCCCAATCCATCTGGGGATACGGAGCCGAGAAAGCCATCTCGTGTCCAAAATTTTGAATGGGACGGCTCCATCCGCTGCTTTGGCTGCCTTGATACCATCCGGGCATGTGATTGTGTCCATGAATCCACATTTTGATTTGGGGATTTTTCTGGAAGAGACTTGCCCACCAGGCTTGATCCTGTTTCCCCCGGTACGTCGATAATGGGTCGCCGTCATGCGGTGTTGTGTCTTCAATAGCTTGATGCGAAAATATTATTGTCGTCGAGTTATGATAATACGTTGTCATGAATTGAACCCATTCGTACATGGCCGGACGCGTCCACATTTCATAAGCTGTCTCCGGCAACGCGAGAAAGAGGATGCCGTTTCGCATCATCGCATAGGAATAGTGATTGAGTTCCGTTTCATTGACGTACGTCCTCAATAGCACAAACGGATCATCGTCGTGTTGTGGCAAGCCCGGCCCATCGCTGTAGTCCGTGAGGTCAATGTTCCCCCCAACATAGTGAAAGGGCAGGTTGAGGTGGGACACAAGAAAGGCCTTGAAATTATTCTTATCGGGGTCGATGGATTGGGGCAAGCCGACCCCGTTGACGAACGCCGTGTTATCGTTCGATCCGTCTCCGAGATGGACGACAAACTCGCAGGGAAGCGTGTTGTCCATTATATCTTCGGCGAGACGGTCTAGATAATCCGCATAACCCCATTTGTTGTTTTGAATCCGCTGGCCAACGTGAGTATCCGTGAACGCAGCAAAACTTATGGAATGCTCAGGAGTTGGGACAGGATCAAAATTCCGCGCCATTCCCAAAACGATCATGAACAGCATTGTTGGAAACAAAAAAACAGAAGGTTTCCTAGACTTCAATTCGGGAAATAGCATATTCCTTTTATCTCCTGTCAGGGTTTAGCCGCGTGTTCAAACTTGTTAACATGTTCAAAGGGAAATGTCAATCTCCCGAAACTGTTTGTCAAGGCAACATGAAAACTACCGCTCGTGATCTTCTTCGGTGATCGTTTGGGGAAGCAGGCTTAAATGGGAAAAGAGGTTTACACAGAATATCTGACACTCCCTACAAAGAGGGGCACAATATATATAAGTTAATCTATCCTCGTGAGCTACCTGAGAACAAACTTCCTCTTTCTCTTTATTATTCTGGGCACATCCGGTGTGTTCAATTTGTGTTTATTCATGCGGTAAACAACGGCAAACAGAGGCAAACAACGGAACACAAAAACAAAAGCAACTTGTTGATTTTTTTGAATTATCAGGGGAGAACAGGGAAAAGCCTCAATCGTCCTGGTCGGATTTTAAGTCCCTTGCGTCTATAGGCAGTCGATGGCATCCGTTGCTTTCCTTTGGCCGGGCGAAGTGGTACATTAATTGAGAATCATAATGAAAGAAGTCCATATCTCCCAAGTTGATGCCCTCTTCTCAAATGGGATCTATCCGATAGAATTTCTTTTTTATTACAAAGAAGGATTTAAGACAGAGAAAATGAGGAGGACTTTAGGAAAACTCTCTTCAATTTTCTGGCCGATGTTCGGTCAATACAAAGACGGCCTAATTGTTTTTGACAAATATCGCGAAGAGGATTGCTATGATGAAGAAGTCGTTGACCAAGAGCTTCACATCACGGAGATCAAAGAAGGCGGATTCGAAGCTTATTCTCGCTTTCGCCTGCCAGATTTAAAAAAGCTATTCTTTTTAAAAGTCATACGATTGAAAAATGGCCTGGCTTTAATCCCTAAAATGAATCACTTGGCTGGGGATGGATATAGTTATTTTTACTTTCTATCACTCCTGGCGGCGCTATCACAGCCCACCTTTGTTCCATTCAAATCGTCTTTTATAAATTTATTTTCAAAACCCCATCACCGCAGAACAACACTCAAAGATTTCTCTTTCAAGGGACTGGAATTGAAACCTGTTCTCCCCATTGATAAATTCACCGTAGAATTTGATGAAATTCTCCGGAAAGACATGCAATCTGTCATCGAAGAAATTGCTATTTCCAATAATCTTCGGATTTCTACGAATGATATTCTCACGGCCATGGCTGTCAAAAAACTCGTTGGAATACAAAGTCAACTTGGAGAGGAAGTGAACCTGACCATGCCCATCGATGTTCGGCGACAAATTAAGGAGTATGGCCGCGGATTTTTTGGAAACGCGATCATGTTCCATACAATAAAGTTCAAAAAGGAGCATCTCCAAAATTCTCTGACAAAAGAAATTGCCATTCAGATAAGAAAATCCATGCCCTCCGTCTCAAGAGAGACATACATAAATTATCTTACAGAACTCGAAGAAATGATATCTAAAGGGAAAACGGAGAAATTGAAACCGTTTGATCCGGGATGCGGATGCCTGGTGACGAATCTTTCAAAGCTGCCATCGGAAAAATTGGATTTCGGAACCGGCAGTCCCGAGCTCGTTATTCCATTAACCATAGAGAAAAATTCGACAGCGATATTGGCAAAGAAAGAAAATTTTGTCCTGAGATTTGCTTATTGAATCCGTTTATGATTTTTTCAAAGTGTAGGAAATGTTTCATCTACGGGAGGACCCATGAAAATTAAAAGAGTGATTCTTGAAATCCTATTGGCTTTGGTCTGTTTTGTCTTTGTTTATGAAATCCACGCCGACGGACAAGATTTATTCAATGAAAACTTGTTGAAAAGCTTTACCTACCGCAACCTCGGCCCACACAGAGTCGGGGCCCGGATCTCGGACATCGCAGTTCCTGAATCCCCGCCTCAAGAGCATTTGTATACGTTCTATGTGGCCACCTGGAGCGGCGGCCTCTGGAAAACGACGAACAACGGCACCACGTTCGAGCCAGTGTTTGACGGCCAGAGCAGACTGGCCATCGGAGATGTCGCCCTGGCGCCGTCAAACCCCGATATCGTCTGGGTGGGCACCGGAGACGCTTTCTGCTCCCGCAGCTCTTATGCTGGAGACGGCGTTTACAAATCTCTGGACGGGGGAAAGACCTGGAAGAATATGGGTTTGAAAGACTCCCACCATATCGCTAGAATCGTTATCCATCCCAAGAATCCGGACGTCGTCTATGTTGCGGCCATGGGCCATCTCTTTACGGATAACCAAGAGCGGGGCGTCTTCAAGACGACAAACGGCGGCCAAACGTGGGAAAAGGTCCTTTACGTCAATGATAAAGTGGGAGTCATTGATTTGGCCATGAATCCCGCTCGTCCCGAAATTCTCTACGCCGCCACTTACGATAAGCAGAGGCTGCCCTGGATGTATGTCAACGGCGGGCCCGAGAGCGGCATCTACAAGACCACGGACGCCGGAAAAACCTGGGCCAGGCTCGGCGAAGGGCTCCCGGGCGGGAGGATCGGCCGCATCGGGCTCGACCTCTGTCTCAAAAACCCTGACATCGTCTGCGCCGTGGTGGAAAATGCCAACATGCGTCCTCCGACCAAAAAGGAGATCGAGCAGGACCAGGCCCGCGGGCTTCAGCCGCGGGACAGGATGATCGGCGGAGAGCTCTATCGAACCGAGAACAGCGGGAAGATGTGGGCCAAGATGAACTCTGCGGAAGACAACGTGAGCAGCAAAGGGCCTTATTATTTCAGCCAGATCAGGGTCGATCCCAATAACGGCAAAAATATCTTCGTGACCGGCGTCTCCCTGGCGAACTCGACGGACGGCGGAAAGACGTGGAACGACCTCGATTGGCCCCCGAAGAGGCTGTTCGCCAAGATGTTCGGCGACGTCCGGACGTTGTGGATCGACCCCCAGAATTCCGACCGCATCATCCTCGGCAGCGACGGAGGAATTTTCATTTCTTACGACGGCGGCAAGACAAGCGATCATTATTACAACCTGCCTTTGGGAGAGGTCTATGCCATTGGGGCAGACATGGAAGACCCCTATAACATCTACGCCGGCCTCCAGGACCACGAGCTGTGGAAGGGACCGTCGAACAGCGCCGACGGCCGGGGCGTGACTCTTTTGGATTGGAAGGCTGTCGGCAACGGCGACGGAATGTTTGCCCAGGTGGACCCGAACGACAGCCGCTGGCTGTATACGACGATGCAGTACGGAGGGCATTTCCGGGTGGACCAGAAGTTCGGATACCGGACGAGCATCCAGCCCACGAGCGAAAGGGGCAAGCCCCCTTATCGCTTCATCTGGTGCACTCCCCTTCACCTCTCCCCGCACAACAGCAGCATCCTTTATACCGGCGGCCAGGTTCTGCTCCGGTCGCTCGACCGCGGCGACCACTGGCAGGAAATCAGTCCGGACCTGAGCACAAACGATACGTCGAAGATCTTTCCCTCCTCGGAAGGCGGCATCCCGGGCGGCATTCCATTTTTTGCGATCTCCTCGATCTCGGAATCACCCGTCACTCCGGGAATCATCTGGGTCGGGACGAGCGACGGAAAAGTGCACGTCACAAAGGACAACGGCGCGACATGGACCGACCTGACGCCGAAAATCACCGCCGCGGGAGGCCGGGAAGACTGCTACGTGAGCCGCGTTCGCGCCTCTTATTATAAGGAGGGCACGGCCTACGTGGCCAAGAACGGCTATCGAAACGACGATTTCCGGCCGTTTATTTATAAGACCGAAGATTTCGGGGCGACCTGGACATCTCTCGCCGGCAACCTCCCGAATGAGCCGGTCAACGTCATCTACGAGGACGCGAAGAATCCCAATCTTCTCTTTTTGGGCAACGATACCGGGGTCTTTGTCTCGATCAGCGGCGGTAAGAATTGGGTGAAAATGAACAACAATATGCCAAATGTGGCGGTTCATGACCTGCTTATCCATCCCCGGGAAAGCGACCTGATTTTTGGATCCTACGGCCGCGGGATCTTTATGACGAACATCGCCCCACTCCAGGAAATGAATGAATCGATGCTGGCCGAGGATATCCATCTCTTCGGGATCAAGCCCAAAGTTCAGAGGGTTGCCTGGGCTTTCGGAGCGAACGATTATTTATTTGGCGATAGGCACATCGTGACCCCCAACGAGCCGAACGGCGTCGTGATCAACTATTACCTGAAAAACAAAGCGGCCGACAAAGTGAAGCTTACGGTCACCGATCCTTACGGCAAAGAACTCGCCTCATTTAATGGCCCGACGAATGCCGGAATCAATACTCTGATTTGGGATATGCGGCCGGCTGGGCCGAGGCGGGAAGGCGCCGGTCCGGGCGCCGGTCTGGGAGCGAGGTCAAGAGATGTCCTGAGCCAATGGGTTCCGCCGGGCGAATGCGTGGTCGTCCTTGAAATAGGTGATAAAAAATTTACCCAGAAAGCCAAAATCACAAAGACGATAGGTTGGTCAATCGGCCCCTTCCCTCAGGTCATCCGCTATCTTCCGTGAAAGAGACGGGTTAGATTACTTGGGCCTTTTCCGTTTTGCGCCTCCGGCGGACGCTCTTATTTTTTCCCGGGCTGAGCGGCCCGACCGGTTTTCATCAGGGCTTCGATCTCCGAAATCTCTCGGGGGATTCCGGGGGTTAGGTTCTCGCAGCCCGTCTCCGTAACGAGGATTGTGTTCTCCACCCGGACGCCGAGGTTTTCGCCGGCGAACACGGCGAAGACGTCGCTGGCGAATACCTGGCCCGGCTTAAGCGGCGCACCATAAACCAGATCCGCGCCGCCGGCGTCGTGCGTCGCGAGGCCGACATGGTGGGTCAGGCCGCCCTCCTTGAAAAAGCGCAGCCGGGTGAAGGCGTCCTTGGTCAAATCATATCCCTTCTCCTTAAGCATCTCCTTCACCTTCTCTCCGATTTCGTAGCCGGAAATCCCCGGCTTGTAAAGGGACAGGCAGGCCTTGCTGACTTCATTGCAGGCTTCGTAGATCTCGCGCTGCCGCGGAGAAAATTTCCCGTTGATGGGGAAAGAAATTGTGATGTCTACATCATAATCCTGGAACTCAGGCCCGGCATCGAACACCAGGAAATCCCCGTCGACGAGCTTGCGGTTGTGCTGCGCATAGTGGAGATAGGGATGATTTTCGGCCGAGCTGATGATAACGTCGAAGGCGAGGTTGCGGCAGCCTTCCCTCTTGCAGACGTACTCGAAAAGCGAGCTGAGCTCGTATTCATACTGGCCCGGCCGCCCGGCCTTCATGACTTCGATCATGGCCTGGACGCCGATCCGTCCCGCCTTGCGCAGGACCTCGATCTCGGCCGGCGTTTTGATGCGGCGGATCTCCCAGATCGTCTCGCTGCAGTCCCGGACCTCAACCTGCGGGAAACGCTCCTTAAGGAGCTTGACGAATTGGAGCTCGCGGGTCGGCCGGCCATCCCACTCGTTGAAGGACACGGATTCCGCGAAGGCTGCCTCGGCCTTGAAGGGGGTGTAGATGACGCGCGTCTGCGCCGCTAGCCGGCTCAGGACCGCGGAGAATTGCTCGACGGGATAGTACCGCTCGACGCCCGTGGCCGCTTTTGGGTCGCGGGCCAGCTCTACGCCCAAACCTTCTCCCTTGAGATAATTCTCGTTGGTCGTATAAAAAAGGAGGTTTTCCTTGCGAATTCCGTCGATGATCAGGATGGCTCGGGGCACTTGCACGCCGCAGAAATAGGTGAACTCGTTGTTCTGGGGCCCCGTCACCGAGCCCCAGATGACGGCGACGCCGTCCGGTATCTGAGCCATGAGCCGCGCCCGCCGCGCCGCATACTCGGATGTGTCGAATGGCAGCACGCCGGCAAAGGCCGGCGCGGCCAGCGACGCCAGCAGAAGGCCCAAAAAACAGATGCAAACTTTCTTCATGACGAACTCCTTCCCATAAAATTCTAACCTGGCCGCTCAGTCTGAAATACGCTTAAAACAGCCTTTCAAATCCCCCCTACGCCCTTCTCTAAAGAGGGAGAGCGAAGGGACCATGTTCACGATTCGCAGGCTGCCCTTCGGGCTATAACGAATTCGTGCTTTGCGATCCCTCATGACTGTCGGAGGGGAAAGTCGATTTTCAAGCGAACGGCCGGTCGATGGCCGGGCTCGGCTGGGAGAAGAACTTAGCGCCGGTCTCGGTGATCTGCATGTCGTCTTCGAGCCGGACCCCGAACTCGCCCGGGATGACGATCATGGGCTCGTTGGTGAAGCACATGCCGGGCTGCATGAGCGTTTTATTCCCGCGCACGAGGTTGATCCACTCGTGGCCTTCCAGGCCGATGCCGTGGCCTGTCCTGTGCGGCAGCCCGGGCACTTTGTAATCCGGTCCGAATCCGGCCTCGACGATGACCTTGCGCGCCGCAGCGTCCACGTCTTCGCACGGAACACCGGGCCTGGCCGCCTTGAAGGCTGCCGCCTGCGCTTCCTTCTCCAGGTTCCAAATGTCGAGCTGGCGCTGGGTAGGCTTGCCGAAGACGATGGTCCGGCTAATGTCAGAGCGATAGCCCTCGATGTTGCAGCCTCCGTCCATGAGGATGACGTCCCCTTCCCGCAAGTTGCGCGGCTTGATCGAACCGTGCGGAAACGACGTCGCCTCCCCGAAGTTCGCTCCGATGCCGCCCGAGGCGCCGAGCGCCCTGAACGCAGATGCGGCGAGCTCGCTGAACTGCGCCTTGGCCATTCCCTCTCTGAACTGCGGGATGGCGGCTTTATAAGCTTCAACGGTGATATCATTCGCCAACTGCATCAGGGCCAGCTCGGCCGAAGTCTTGATGACGCGGCACCCGATGGTGACAGGATCGGCGCTGACGTATTGGTGGGCCGGAGCTTCCTTGCGCACCCCGTCATAGATGAAGAAACGCAGCCGTTCTTCGATGCCGATTTTTCCGGCCCGGATTCCCCTGTCCTTAAAAATCCCGGCGATGACCTTATACGGGCTTTCGTCTTCTTCCCAGGTGCGGACGTCCGTTCCGAACCGGATGAGCTCCCGCGCCCGTCCCTCCTCGAACTTGGGCGTGACCCAGGCCATATCGCTCTTGGCCGGCAGGACCCAGGCGAACGTCCTCTCGCTGAGGCCCCAGCTCATACCGGTGAAATAAAACATGCTCGTGCCGCCTTCAAGAAGAATGGCATCGAGTTTGTTTTCGGCCATCAGCTTCCGGGCCTTCTCGATCCGGGCCAGCCGTTCTTCGTCTGTGATGGGGACGATCCCCCCGGTCATGGGTTTGAGCGCGGCAAACGGGCTTTGGATTTTCGTTTTCTCCGTCCCCTCCTTCCCCTCATTTTCGGGACCTTCGCAGGACGCCAATAGGCAGGCCGAGGCTGCGGCTCCGGCTGAAAGCTTCAGGAAATTCCTTCTTCGGAGACTCATGTTCCTCCTTTCCTCATTTCACGAATGGGATATTTCAGATCGCTGCTTGATTTTATGAAAAATGCGTTCAAGACTCAATAGATGCGCCGTGAGCTTCTGCATAGAAAGAATTCGCTTTTCGCCGCCATGGCGAATAATACTTGGCCGATCTCGAAGCCCGCCTCCCCTGCTTTTCAGGCGCCAATTGACATCATCATCCCCAGGGAATTATGATTGAGGAAAAAGAGGGTTCGGCGTCTTTCGCGATTGTCCAAAAAAGGTCCGCGCGAGCCGAAAATCCCTAAGATCGGGCGAATCGCCGGGAAAGGATCGAGCCTATGAGAAAGCACATTTTCGGTATCATCGGGCTTTTCGTTCTGGTCGGCCATCCGGCCGTCACTGCGGCCGCCAAAATCCCGGCCACGATGCAAAAAGACGCCGCCGCCCCTCAAAGATTCGCGCTTGATGTCGTCGCCCTGAAAGACGGAAAACCGGCCGTAGATTTGACGGAAGCCGACTTCGAACTCTATGAGGACGGAAAGAAGATTCCGCTTCGCTCGCTGTCGTATGTCCAAACCGCGTCCCATAAACGGCTGGCCGTCGTCTTCCATGATATGAGCCTCTGGATCAAGAACGTTCAGCGGGATAGGGACGATATCACCGAAGAGCTCATCGGTCTGGCCAAGCTGGGCATCGAGCTCGCGATCATGCGTCTCGATTCGCCGGGAGGGCTGAAGGTTCTTCAGCCTTTCACCCGGGACGAAGCGCTCATCCGCAAAGTCACAGCTTCGGCTCTGGCAAAGGTGGGAATGAGCGAATCCTTCGAGGATTTAGGCGGGCGGTTCATGGATGTCCAAGGAGCGGAGTCGCTCGTTCGGAACGAAAATCAGAACCTGCTCCTGTCTTATTATTACACAAAGCGCCTGAGGTTCGAAAATATGGTCGGCGGGCTGATGGCCGCCGGCTGCTTCCTGCAAGGCGTCCCCGGCCGGAAATCCATCCTCTTCGTGAGCGGCGGGATTCCCGATCTTTCGTCCTCAAGCCAGATTGACATTACGCGCAGCACGGACAGGAGTGCGACGCTGGACGCCATCCATGAGCGGGCGCGCCAGACGCCGACGAGGAGCCGACTGTTCGACCCGTTCGGCCTCCTCAAGGGGGAAAGCTTCGAGCGGAGCGACCAGGTTCTCGACAGGCTGGTCCATTTCTCCAACGCTCAAAATATCTCGATCTACGCCCTCGACCCCGGGGTCTTCACAAAAAATGTGTTCATGCTCTCTTCGGAATTCGGCCGGCCGGAACTGACGGAGTCCGACTCGATCCAAAGCGAGGAGCGGGCCAAAGAAGTCCAGAGCTTAAGAGAAGTTGCCGAAGGCACGAGCGGGTTGCTCTTCCGGGGGGCGAAGAAATTCGAGGATTTGAAGAACTATCTCGGGGCCGACCTCGAGGGATACTACGAACTGGCGTTCAAGTCCGAGGGGCAAAAGCCGGACGGAACATACCACAAGATCGCGGTCAAAACCAGCCGGACAGACGTCGATCTCCGCTACCGGAAGGGCTATCGCGAATATAAACCGGAAGAAGCCAAGAAAATGCTCCTGGTCAGCGCCTATTACAGCCCGGATCTCTTCCACGGCCTTCCCTTCGAAGGACTTTTCATTCCTTTCGTCAACGAGTCGGGAAAATTCGAGTCCTGGATCAGCCTGGCTTTGCCGGTGAAGCCCTTATTCATAGACAGTTCCCGGGCTTCGTCTCCGGTTACGACGTTCTCTCTCTTTGTCTGGCTCAGGGAGCGCGAACAGGGGAGCAAAGGATTAGGCTTTAACATCGACATCCCCGTGAAAATGACGGACGCCTTGCGCCAAGTCCTTCCAAACATGACCCATATTTGGTCGTTCTTTAAGGGGCCGGAACTCGCGTTCAAAAAGACGGGCTATGATGTCGTCTACGTCCTCCATGACCCGCAGACAGGAGAGATCGGAGGCTGGAGCTCGGCCCTCGCCGTCCCGGACCTCCGAGGCGACGATCGCGGTTTCGTGGTCAACCGCGTCCTGGGCTCCACAGCCTCGAACCCGCAGGGAAAGGCGGAGGCTTTGGCCCTTAATCAAAAAAGCGGAACCCTGGACTTCAACGAGCTCAGATTCTACCCTCGCGTGACAAACTGGTTCTCGGCCGAGGATGATGCCTGGGTTTTTCTTCAAGTGTATCTTCCCTCGAAGAAAGACAAGGGCTCCGTCTCTCCTCAATTCGCGGTTGTCCGGGAGGGCGCAATCCCCCAAGATCTGGTCGGGCAAATCATCGTCGAATCCTGGAACGTCAAAACCAAGATCTGGAGCGGCATCTGCCAACTGGGCCTGAGCCCTCTTGCGCTCGGAGAGCATGTCCTTAGGATCATCGTCCCGGCAGAATCTGGAGGAAACGATCTGATCACTGAGATTAGGTTCCATAAGGGCGAATTAGAATAAGAAGGCTTTTCCGCTTCCCCCTTCGAATCCTCGCCAGCGGTTCCTCACCCCAAGCCACGGGGCATCATCGCCGCTTGTGAATCCTTGTCAGGGAATCGACGTTTTGTTAAGATGGAAAAAATCATTCAAGAAGGAGGTGTTTCGTGTCGCGATATAGGAAAAAAAAATTCCTCCTGTTTTCATTTTTCTTGATCGCAGGCGCAGCGGCTCTCACCGCGCAAACAACGCCGCCTCAGCAGACGGGGCCGCCGGTCTTTACCGACTTCGCGGCCGCCCTGATCGGCAAGCCCCCGCTTAAGCTTATGCTCGATCCTTTTTACGAAAAATACTGCGACGCCATGGGCATCCCGGTCATCGCTTCGGGAAAGGTCTCAGACCTGGCCATCCTCATCGCCCGGGACATCATCATTCACATGCTGTCCGAGCGGCCCGACATCCGCAGAGCGCTGATCACGGAGGGCCAGAAGGTCGGAATCATCGGGAAAGACCAGCAGATGTCCGATATTCCCGAGTACAAGAACCTCAAGAAGCCCGAGCTCGGCGACAGGCGGCTGACACTGGGCGAGATCGCCAACTATGAAAAGATCCGGCAGCAGACGGATGCCGAGTACTGGAACAGGCGGGCCCGGGGCCTGGGCGGCGTCTACACGACCTGCGGCGAGGAAAACTTGCTCGGGATCCCCGGGACGCGCTACTTCGGAGAGCAGATTCTGGTCCACGAGTTCGCCCACGCCATCCACAGGGCCATCCGGACGGCCGACCCTCAGCTCGCGGCCGACATCGAGAAGCGCTATGCAGACGCCATGGCCCTCGGCCTGCTGAAAGGTCAATATGGCTCCAACAACTCCGGCGAATATTGGTGCGAGGGGACGCAGTTCTGGTTCTGGTCGAACTTCGAGTACAAGGACGAGGACAAGAAAGTCTATTCCCCCGCTGAACTGCGGAGCTACGATCCAGGGCTTTACGAGCTCCTGGGCCGCGTTTATCCAACCTCCCACCATATCCCCATGGACCCTTTCTGGAACCACAAGGAGCGCTATAAACCGGCGGAGAAGGCGTCGGAAGAGAAGAAAATTCCGGATTAAAGCACGGACATATTGAGGCGATAAGATGACCGGCTGTTCCAGGTCTTTTCAACCCAGATTGACAGCCGCCCATCATCATGGAGAGATTGCCGGTAACAAATTTTAAAAGGAGAGATTGCATGATCCAAAAACGTCTTTTTTGGAAAACCATCCTGACTTTAAGCCTTTTTCTTCTTCCCGTTTTCATTTTTGCCCAGGGGACTCAGGCCGATTATGAACGGGCCAACAAGCTCCGCGACAAATTTCAAGGGCTGGCCGTCAACGTTCCTGAGCGAGCGACTTGGGTCGGAAACACGAACCGCTTTTGGTACAGAAAATCCGTCAAAGGCGGAAACGAATTCGTGCTGGTCGATGCGGAGACGCTGACTAAGAAACCGGCCTTTGACCATGCGAAGCTGGCCGCTTCTCTCTCCGCCGCCGCGGGCGAGAAATATACGGCCGTAACACTTCCCTTTATGAGTATCACTTTCGCGGACAACGAACAGGCCATTGAGTTCGCCGCTGCGGGCTCGAGCTGGAAGTGCAGCCTTTCGGATTATGCCTGCAAGAAGACGGGACCCGCGCCACAGGGTCCACCAAGAAGGGGCGGACCTGAAGAGAACCTTGAAGAATTTCCGGAAGAATTCGGCAATGACGTCTATGACGGCATGGTGGCCCTCCCGCCGCAAGCTCAGCAGGTTCGCGGCGGCTTTCAATTCCCGGGTCAGGCCCCGGCTCCTCAAGGGCAGGATCAGAAGGCTTCCCCTGACGGAAAATGGGAAGCGCTCATCCAGAATTATAACGTCTTTATCCGTCCCAAAGGCAAGACCGAGGCGTCTCCGCTGAGCTTCGACGGCTCGGAAGGAAATTACTACACGCTGTCGTCCATAAGCTGGTCTCCGGATTCAAAGCATTTGGCGGCCTACCGCACCCGGCCGGGCTATCAACGTCAAATCCACTACGTCGAATCATCGCCGGCGGGCCAGCTTCAACCGAAACACTCGACGCGGGATTATGCCAAGCCGGGAGACATGCTGGATATCGCCCAGCCGGTGCTGTTCGACGTCGAGGCCAAGAAGCAAGTCGTCATCGACAACAGCCTGTTTCCAAATCCCTACAGCTTGTCGAATCCTGTTTGGTGGAAGGACGGCCGGGCGTTCACGTTTGAATACAATCAGCGCGGACACCAGGTGTACAGGGTCATCGAGGTGGAGGCCGCTTCCGAAAAGGCGCGGGCGCTGATCAGTGAAGAACCGCAAACGTTCTTCTCTTACCGCCCGCTCACGGGGAATCTCAGGGAGACAGGAACCAAGTATCGCTATGACCTGAGCGACGGGAAGGAAATCATCTGGGCTTCGGAACGAGACGGCTGGCGTCATCTTTATCTGTATGACGGCATGACCGGCCAGGTGAAGAATCGGATCACCAAAGGAGACTGGGTGGTCCGCGCCGTGGACAAGGTCGATGAAGGAAAACGGCAGATCTGGTTCCAGGCGAGCGGTATGAATCCCGGACAGGAGCCGTATTTCAGCCACGTTTACCGGATCAATTTCGACGGCAGCGGTCTAGCGGCCTTCACCGAAGCCGATGGGAGCCACACGGTGACCTTCTCCTCCGACATGAAGTACTACGTCGATACCTGGTCGCGGGTCGATCTCCCTTCTGTTTCAGAGCTCCGCCGCACGGAAGACAGGAAGCTCCTCCTTGAGCTCGAGCGGGGCGATATCAAGGAGCTCGTCGCCGCGGGCTGGCGGCCGCCCGAAGTGTTTCGAGCGAAGGGACGCGATGGAAAGACCGATATCTGGGGGGTCATCTTCAGACCCTCGAACTTCGCCGCGTCCAAGAAATATCCCGTCATCGAGAGCATCTATGCGGGTCCCCAGGGTTCATTCGTCCCGAAAACCTTCAGCGCTTACTACCCCCAGCAGTCCCTGGCCGAGTTGGGTTTCATCGTCGCCCAGATCGACGGCATGGGCACGGCCAACAGGTCCAAGGCCTTCCACGATGTCTGCTGGAAGAACCTGGGCGACGCCGGCTTCCCCGACAGAATTTTGTGGCACAAGGCCGTGGCCGCGAAATATCCTTACTACGATATCAGTCGCGTCGGCCTCTATGGAAATTCCGCCGGAGGTCAGAACTCCACGGGCGGCGTCCTCTTTCATCCGGAGTTTTACAAAGCCGCCGTCTCCAATTGCGGCTGCCACGACAACCGGATGGACAAGATGTGGTGGAACGAACAGTGGATGGGCTGGCCGCTCGGTCCCCATTACGCGGCTTCGTCCAATGTGGACAACGCTTTCCGTCTCAAGGGCGCCCTGTTGCTGAGCGTCGGAGAATTGGATACGAACGTGGATCCGTCCTCGACCTTCCAGGTGGTGAACGCCCTCATGAAAGCCGAAAAGAAGTTCGATCTGCTGGTCGTTCCCGGAGGCGGGCACGGGTCAGGGGGAGACTTTTTCCTGAGGCTGCAGCGGGATTTCTTCGTCCATCATCTTCTCGGCATCGATCCTCCGGATTGGAACAGGCTGGAAAAGAAATAGAAAAAAAATAAAAAAAGGGGAGGAGGATGGCCTCCTCCCTTGTGTCTTCAGCTCGAGCTTTAGAAAGCGTACCGCAAGGAGAACCGGAACACTCTCGTCAGGTTGCTGATGCTCGAGACCGTCCTGTTGGTGTAGGTTGAGGCCGGAGTGTAAGTGCCCGTGGCCACGTTGTTGTCCGTGGGCCTCCAGGTTCCGCCGGGATTCAGGGTGTAGTTGGGATAGAAGTTGCCGAGCAGGTTGTAGACGTCGAGATAGGCTGACAAGGTGCCGAATTTACCGAGGCTGAAATCTTTCTCCAGCCGGGCATCGACGTTCTGAAAGGTATAACTTCTCCGAGAGCCTAGAGGTTCGAAGTTAATGCCGTAAGAAGGGGCGCGACTGAGATCGATGCCGTTGGCGTTGGCCCAAGCCGTGGGGGCATAGACGGTGGCGCTTCTCTGCCACGGGGTTCCGTTGTAGAAGTTGTAATAGAACGAGGAAAGGATTCCGTAAGGAAGGTTGAAGGTGCCGTAGAGTTTAATAACCAGGGGCCGGTCTTCGCCCAGCCGTCCCTCCTGGTTGACGTACCAGTTGGCATTGTTCCCCGGCGTGGCATAGCCCCAGATGTTGTTGTAGTCGCCGGCGATATTCCCCCATAACTTGGAGATGGTCACGGACCCGCCGAACTGCCAGCCGTGGGCGAAGCGCTTATCGAAGACAATGTCCAGGCCGGAATACTTCCGGTAGGCGTCGGGGATGTTGGTCAGCATGTTGAGCAATTGGGGAGCGCTGGACTTCATGAAGTACATGGTGACGGTTTGCGCCGGGAATTGGGCGACGGCCGGGATCGTGGTCGTGAAAGGCACCCAGTAGCCGCTGTCGGGCTTGTAGAAGAATTTGTTCGTATTGAAATCGTAGAGAGCGTCGTCGATGATGTTGTTCTTTTTCTTGTACAGGTAGCTGAGGCTGATCTTAAAGTTGGGGAAGAGCTCGTGGTCAATGCCGAAGGTGATCTGATCATCATAAGTCGCCTTAAGGTTCTTATCGGCCAATCGGCTCCAGTAGTCCCGGAGCTTGACCAGAGGGCTGGTCGACCACACGCCCTTGTAGCTATCTATGCCGGCTTCATCGGGCTTTCCGTTGCTGTTAGTGTCCCACCAGTCGAATGTGTAGCTGCTCAGCCGGAGGGGATTGTAGCTGACGATAAAGGAGGCGAAGAGCCAGTCGCTGAACCGTCCGACGTGGAATTTAAGGGCGGTCTTGCCGTCGCCGAATAGGTCATAGGTGATGCCCAAGCGGGGGGCTAAGATATCCCACTTCACGAAAGGATCCACGCCGGTCTGCTTGAGCTCATCATAAAGATTTACCCCGAAATCAGGCAACATCGTGGTTTGTCCGACGGAATAAGCGATCCCTCCGGTTTTGGCCTTGTACATATCGGGGATCCAGCCTCTCGTATTGTCGTAGCGGATACCGAAATTGATGGTCAGTCTGTTCTTGATCGTCCAGGAATCCTGAAGATATCCGGAATAGCGGATACCCCTGGATTTCGCCATCGAGTTTTCCTTGGTCGTTCCCATGAAGTACAGGGCGATTTGACCGTCGCCATGGGTCGGATCGGGACCGCTCAGGCCATAGAGGCCCCGCCAATAATACGGACTGCCGTTGTACCAATACTGGACAAGGGGGGTTTCCTGCCAGTCGGACCAATTGCAGGCGACCGTGTTGAGTTCCAACCCGGCCTTGAATTCATGATCGCCGCCGAGGAAATTGTCCTGGAAGCGGGTCAGGTGGAGCGAAGACTGGACGCTCGGACGTCCGATCCACTCGTTGGTCCGGTCTCCCGTGCCGAACCAGTAATACGTGTACCTATCGTAGTTATGGGGGACCTTATTCAGGTCAAGCCCGGATTGCGAAGGATCGGGCAGCTTAAGCATAGCCGAAACTTCGAGGTACCCGCCCCGGACTTCGAGGTAGGTGTTGGGATCGACAATGTAGGTGACCGCTCCGAAAGCGTTGTAGTTGGCCCACGGGTCGTCGGCATATGTGCAGTCGAACGGCATAAAGATTCCGTTGGCCCGGGTGTTGGCGTAGGCGGCGCGATAATTGCCGTTGAAGGTGATTCTCAGGTTCTTGGCCGGCTGGAAAGTCAGTTTGCCAAAGCCTCCCAAGTTATAGTTCTTGCGGTTGAAGTCACCGTATGTCTGGCCCAGCGGAGACGTCCACGGGACAAACCCGCTCCGGTTTTCCGAACCGCCGTAGCGTCCGTTTGTGAAGAACCAGAGCTTGTCTTTGAAAATCGGACCGCCGAAGCTTCCGCTAAAGTCGTAGCTGAAGACGGCCACGGCCGGCCGTGCCAGCCCCATGGCCCTGAGCTGGTCCTCGGGGACAACAATGGTCGTCCACGGTTCCTTGTTATAAAAGCCCTGGAAGAGGCCTGAGAATTTGTTCCCGCCCGACCTCGTCACGGCGTTGATGTAACCGCCGGTCGCGATCCCCACTTCGGCCGGCATTCCGCCGGTCGTGACCTCGACTTCCTCCATCATGTTGAAATCAATGTTGGCCCCTAACTGGGCGTTATCGGGATCATTGGCGTAGAGACCGTCGACGTGGTAGATCGTATTCGCGGCCGTGCCTCCCTTGACGCTGGCCGCACTCACGACACCGGGGGCCAAGGTGACAATAGTCCCCAGGTCCCGGTTAATAGGAAGGTTCTGAAGCAATTCGGACTTGAAGTACTTGGCTACGGTGGACGATTTCACGTCGACAACAGGAGACGCGGCGGTGACAGTCACTTCCTCAGCAATCGCGGCCTGCTCTAGAGTGATATTCAGGGTTACAGTGGCGTCCAGGCCGACATAAATATTCTCTCTCTTATAGGTCCGAAATCCTTGGAGCTCTGCAGTTAAGGTAAAAACTCCGAGGCGAAGAAGAGGAAGGCGGAAAGCACCGTTTTCATTGGTCTGCGTGCTTTGACTCTTCATAATGGACGGGCTTGTGACCGTGATGGTGACACCGGGAATAGGACTTCCTTGAGCGTCCTTGATGGTTCCTCTAATTAACCCTGTGTCCTGGGTGGTGCCCTGGGCAAAGAGTGCTGGGACTAAAGCAAAGCACAAGAAGATCACAAGTAGCATTTTGTAAAATTTCATACGTCCCTCCTTTGGTTATAAATCTGTTTGACCCCCTTTCAACCGAGTGTCATGATTTGCTACGTCATTATCGCCTCCTCTCACAGACAAAAGAATTCCTTTTGGGCATATAGTCTCACCCCCAACAGGCTTTGTTTTGAAAACGGCTCGTTTCAATGGCTAATTCCTCAATCTCCCAAAAGCCCTTCCTAATATATTAGATAATTAATATTTATCTATTTGTCAAGTCGATACCGAACAGAGTAAGCAATTCTTTTTCCGGGGCGCCGGAAAGTCGAGCCAGGGTGGCGCGGCGAAGGGGCTCCCCGCCCGCGCGCAGCGGCCTGGCCGCGAGCACGGCCGGGGAAGAGCCGCGACAGGACCCCGCCCGAAATTGGCCTGACACCGGAAAAAGAATTGCCAACCCGGACCGAAGACGCTTGCCACTTTGGACCTCTATTATTTTTGCGATAAATTCGGGGACAGGTATCGAATTCTTGGCTGCTTCAGTCCTGTCCCTGCTTTCTCAGCGCCGCCGGAACATCGATTCGTCCGGGGGAGCGCTTCTGACATCCAAATTCGTGACGAGGCTCCCGAGGCCGGCTTCTTTCAGCCTGTCGTTAAACGCGGGAATCTCGGCGCTGAACAATTTGTCATACTCCATCCGGACGTCAGATAGTTTCTTCTTCAAAATCTCGTAAACTTCGAGCTGCTGGCTGGTAGGCCCATAATCTTCGGTGTTGCGGATGTCGCCGGCGCCCGTCCCGATCTCTCCCGAGAACCAGAGGAGCTTTGAGTAGAGCATCATCTCGGCCCGGTAGGACTTCGGATCGGAGGCATGGAGCTGGCGCTGCAACAGCTTGTCCTCAACGGCCATGACTTTCTTTTGAATGTCGGCGAGTGCGTTTTGAACCGGTTGTCCGTTTTTGACCCGGCCGAGAACTTTGCCGAGGTCTTCCATCTGCTTTCCGACCCATTCGATCCGGTTGATCATCGTCACAACTTCGTTGATATCCTGGACGACCGCCGTCCAGAGATGGACCATTTCCTTGATGTTTTCAACCGTGCCCTTCGAGTTCGGATCTTTGCTCACTTCGAGCCTTTCCACAAATTCTTTGCTATTTACCATTAGCTTGACCGTGTACAATCCAGGCGCGGCAAGCACTCCGGCCTGTGGCTGTTGAATGCCCCAGTGAAGCATCGGACGCGTCTCCCTGCCCTTGAAACGTTTCTCTTCCCAGACGTGGGGATGGAAGGAGGGCGTCGTCCGGAGCTCGATCTGGAAGAGCGGCTCATGCCGCAGGTTCCAGAGCACCCTGTTCAAGCCTTTATGAGCCGTCCCGCGGAGCGCACGGACCTTCTGGCCGCTCTCGTCAAAGATTTCGATCGTCACTCCGCCCTTTGGAACATCCTTGAGATAGTAATTGATCGTCGCGCCGTATGGCGCCCTCTGAGCGCGAATCTGGTCGTTCCCCGGACTGTCTATGGATTGACGATCCTTGAACCGATAGGCAGGACGCGGCTTGAAAAGGCAGGCCTCGGACTTGAGAAGCTCAGGACCCAGCTCCCGGAGCGGGGTGATGTCGTCCATGATCCAGATCCCGCGTCCGTTCGTTCCCACCACGAGGTCGCTGAAACGCTCCTGGACCGCTATCCAAGTGATACAGGCATGCGGCAGGTTGGCCTGCAGAGGCAGCCAATTTTCTCCGTCGTTAAAAGAGACGTAGAGACTGTTGGCTGTTCCCGCGTACAGAAGTCCTTTTCGCACCGGATCTTCCTTAATGGCGCTTGTGTAACTCAAGACGGATTTGGGGATGTCCGAGCTGATGAGCTTCCAGGTCTTGCCGTAATCTGTCGTCTTGAAGAGATAGGGATCGCGGACGTTCTCCTGATGGCCGTCTACGGCGACATAACAGCGGCCCGCTTCAAAGCGGGAGGGATCGATCATGCTCACCGTGCCCCACACCGGCATGCCCGGCGGTGTGACGTTTTGCCACGTTTTTCCGCCGTCGCGCGTCACATGCAGCAGCCCGTCGTTCGACCCTGCCCAGATGACGCCGGCCTCAGCCGGCGACTCGGCGATGGCAAAGAGCGTGCAGCCGTACTCGACGCCGAGATTATCCTTGCTCAGGCCGCCCGAACTCCCCTGCTTTGTTTTGTCATTCGTCGTGAGGTCGGGGCTGATGAGCGTCCAGCTCTGGCCTCCGTTCGTCGTCATATGGACATACTGGCTCCCCACATAAACCCTATTGTGGTCGTGGGGCGAAATGGCCATCGGGTGGGTCCAGTTCCAGCGGTATTTGAGGACGCCGGCCGGCGAATCCAGGGATTTTTCCGGCCAGGGATTGACGTTGCGGACCAGGCCTGTCCGGTGATCGTAGATTTCGACCGTGCCTGAATAGCATGATCCCCAGACAATGTTTGGATCGACGGGATCCGGATAAGAGAACCCGGATTCACAGCCGCCCATGGAACTCCAGACCGACATCTCGGGGCCATAGCCCGGATAGGCAGGCCCGCGCTTTGACGTCGAGTCCTGCATATTGCTGTACACCCAGTACGGGATGCGGTTGTCCACGGCCAAATGATACATCTGGCCGATGGGAAGCTTGATGGAGCGCCACTGTCGGCCGCGCGTCGTGGTGAGGCTGATGCCGGCGTCGTTGCCGATCATCATCCGCTTCGGGTTCCTGGGGTCGGCCCACATGTCGTGGTTGTCGCCGCCGCCGCTAAAATTCTCGATCGAGTCGCCGCCGTCATAAGTCACATACATGCTGTTCGACTGAAAATAGACCGTGTTTTCATCGTCGGGCGCAATGCACATCCTCGTGTAATAATGCGGCCGCTCGTTGATCCGGCGCTCGTAGCTTGCGACCCGCCAATTTTCTCCGCCGTCGTCGGAACGCCAAAGCGAGCCGTTATCGCCCGTCTCGATGAGGGCATAAACGCGGTTGGAGTTGGACGGCGCGACGGCCACATCGATCTTCCCGACCTCGAAAGTCGGCAGCCCGTGTCCTTTGATCCTTGCCCACGTATCGCCCCCGTCCCGGGAAACAAAGACGCCGCTTCCCGGTCCCCCGCTTATCTTGCCCCAGGTCTTGATGACGATCGACCACATGCCGGCAAACAGCAGGCGCGGGTTGTTGGGATCCATGACCAGCCCGGAGCAGCCGGTATTCTCATCCACAAACAGCACCTGCTCCCAAGTCTTGCCTCCGTCCTTGGTCCGGTAGATCCCGCGCTCCTTCTGCGGGCCATAGCCATGGCCCAGGGCCGCGGCGAAGACGATATTCGGATCGCGCGGATGGACGATGATCCGGCCGATCCGGCCGGTCGCTTCCAAGCCCATGTTCCGCCAGGTTTTCCCGGCGTTCATGGACTTGTAGATGCCGTCGCCGATGAGGACGTTGGAGCGGATGAAGGCTTCGCCCGTCCCGGCCCAAATTTGATTGGAATCCGAGGGCGCGATGGCGAGAGAGCCTATCGACTGGGCGGGCTGGTCGTCGAAGACGGGCTCCCAATTCGTGCCGCCGTCGCTCGATTTCCAGACGCCGCCGGCGCAGGCCCCGGCGTAATAAACGTTGGGATCGTTCGAGTCGCAGACGACGGCGCTGACACGGTTCCCCTGTGGACCGACGAACCGCCAGGCAAGAGCGCCGAGGTCGTCAGAGCGTGGGACCCATGAGGCCGGAGCCGCCCCTTGCGGCTTCTTGGCCGCCTGCTGGCCAAACGTCAGAACATTCCAACCGCCTGAGAAAGCCAAGACGCCAACCAACAAAAATAAAAGCCGGACAAAAAAACGAGCTTGCGCTTTTCGATCAGACATCTCTCCTCCTTTAAATGGGGACACGACCAAT
>JALHTW010000168.1 GCA_022866045.1 Candidatus Aminicenantota bacterium
GGTCCTGCCCATGGAATACTCCACATCAGTCTTACTATGTCTTACTATAGCCATATTCAGATCGCCCTGTCAATAGACAGAAGTTTTTCGGCGGGTCGAATGCACTCTGTGCACTCCATGGGTCGTTTCTTCATCTAAAATAGACGTCCGAGCCTGGAGATAAATCTCAACAAGCCGTAAAGCGTTATTCGGGAAAAAATGGAAGTCTCTTTTTCATGAAAAGACGAGATTTGATCAAATATATTAGGACATATGGGTATGTTCTGCTCGGAGAAGGAAAGAAACACTTAGTCCAGCGGAGGTTTCGTCCGTGAGAGCGCGCGCAGGAATTGTCTGGCGGCTCGGGATCGCGGGGCCGCCGGTTCCCACCGGAATTCCTCGAGGTCGATGCGGCCGAGGCGGCTGACGGCCACGCCTTCATTGAGAAGGAGGCGCTTTTGCTCTTCGAAGCCCCGGCCCCGAGCAAGAGAGATACCGCCGCGGCTGTTAATGACCCGGTGCCAGGGGAGGCGATCCTTCTTAGATGATGCGTGAAGGACCCGGACGACCTGGCGGGCGGCCCGGTCGTTTCCCGCAAGAGCTGCGATCTGAGCATAGGTCGCCACCTTGCCGCGCGGGATCGCCTTGATCGCTTTCTTAGCTTTGGCCTCGAACTCCATCGTTTTCCGGTTGGGGAACGGCTATCCTTTTATGGTCCATATTTTTATGGATAAATTCGGGTAATTAGTATCTCCAAGACGTCAGGTCGGCGCCGAGCGGTGCGGTCTTTATAATCCTCTCGACGGCCTTGGGAATGTACATTTGGTGGTACCGCAGGCGCGAAATCGCATTGGGCCGCGTCGGGTCGCCGTTCCAACAGTGCTCGGCCCTATCGCCATATTTGACTTCTCCGGCGTAATACGGATCTTTCGTGCTTTCGAGGAACGCTTCCATTAAATACACGGCGTTGTTGAGATAGAAATTATCCATGTCGCCGCAGTAGATGTGGATCTTACCCTGCAGCTTCGGGCCGAGCGTTTTCCAGTCGCGCTGAAGGATATAGCTTGGGTCGTAGTGCTCTTTCCAGTATTGGGCCACGGCCGGATCGATCTCGCCCGTTATCTTGTCCCAGATCGGCTTCGGATAGCCGTCCTCGCCGACCGGGCTGAATACGGCCTGCCAGATGTCCCACTGCTCGCCCGAGCGGCCATGGGTCGCGATGGCCAGCTCCCGGCGGTTTGCCTGCTCGAGCGTCGTGCCCACTTCGCCCAAGTAATTGCGCACTCCGGGCCGCGGCGTCTTTTTCCAATCGGCGTCCTGATAATACGCATTCTTATGCTCATAGATATTGACGATCGTATAGGCCCTAAAATCGATCGGGTCGGGACAGGCCGCCCAGCAGCCGTTGAACTCGTCGGGATAAAAGATTTGCGCGGCCAGCGCTTCCCAGCCGCCGGTCGAGCCTCCGTACATGAACCGTGCCCAGCCTTGGCCGATGCCGCGGTATTTTTTCTCGATGTAGGGGATGAGCTCGCGGACGATGGCATCGCCGTAAGGGCCGCAGTTGGCCGAGTTGACGGCATAGGAATCGTCGTAATACGGGTTGGCGTGCTGGATCTCGATGAGAATGACGCGAGGGAAATTCTTGCCCGTCCATTCTTTGTAAAACTGATAGGCGTATTCCTGCTGGATCTTGTTGTAGCCTTCGGTCTTGAACCGCTCGCTGTAATCCGGCTTGAGGTTTGGGTCGGGCAGCTCCTCGCGAAATCCTCCAAACGTATAAGGAAAATGCCCGTGAAAAATGACGAGCGGGTAATGGGCGTTCGGATGCGTATCGAAACCTTCAGGCAGCAGGATGCAGGCGCCGATAGACATCGGTTTGCCCCAAAAATCGGTCAGCAGCTTGCTCTGGATCCGCTCATGCTTGATATATTTCGTGTCCTTCGGAGGCTCGATGGGAGGTATTTCCTGGTCGAGTGCTATTTTGATGATGTCTTTTTTCGCGGGGTCGATCGCGACCTTCAGAGGCGTGCTGTAGAGGTTTCCAGGTTTGGCGTTCCATCTCTGGCCTTCACCCATATCGGGCGGGAGCTTCACCGTGTGTCCGTCGGAGCGGTGAAAAGTCTCGTATTTATTCAGGAGCGCCTGGACGTAATATTCTCCGGCCGGAATTTCAGCAATGCTTTGGAGTGGATAGCCGAAAGCCGAGGCGTCGATGAC
>JALHTW010000169.1 GCA_022866045.1 Candidatus Aminicenantota bacterium
GAAGAGTTTTTCTTGGATGCCTGGACAGGAAGCTCGTGGAAAGAAATCGTCCGCTCGACGACCGTCGGCTACAAGAGGCTTTTGCGGTTTCCGGAGCTGACCGCGCTCAGGCTGCGCGTCCGCATCACCAAGTCGAGAGTCTGCCCGACGCTCTCGAACTTCGGTCTGTTCCGGGCGCCGGCCATTGCCCCTGCGCCGAAGCCTCCTCTAAAGGAGCCAAAAGAGAATCCGTGACCCGCGGCTTTGTTTGACAGAACGGGGTTAGCGGTTTATACTATTATTTCGAGAGGAATTGTGTATTTTGGCCTTCAAAGGAGACGCCCATGACCATCAAGCGTTCGATATACGCGGCGCTGGGGCTCGGACTTGTCCTCGGTTTCGCCGCAACCCTGGAGTTGGCTGCCGCTCCGGCCGGAAATTCCCCGGTTTCCGTCTTCGCCCAAGCCTCCTCCGGGAATCAGGAGATCGCCTATAAGCCCCTTCCGAAATCCGGGAAAAAATACGAGATCGGCGACGGCGCCTATCTTATTTATGAGTTCAGCGAAAAGCCCAAAATGGGCACGGTCATCCTGAAGATCCAGATCTTCAACAAGAACGGCGACAAAATCACGCCCTACGCCATCAAAGGCCGGTCCGATATGCCCATGATGCGGGGCGCCCACGATTCGGGCGACGTGGAGTTCAAGCTGAACAAAAAAAACGACTATCTTATGCCCGTCAACATCGTCATGCCGGGCAGCTGGGAAGTCCGGGTGACGTTCCTTAAGGACGGAAATCCCCTCTTCTACGGCAGCATCACGTTTGATGTTTAAAAAGGGCTTTATCTTATTGTTTCTGGTTCTCGCCGGAACCGCCGGTCCCCTTCTTTCATCGAGCTATTTATTTTTTCTCGAGGCCCAGGGGATCGCCGGCTGGTCTTCTGCCGCAAAAAAAGCCGTCTATTCCTCCATGAATCAAATGGAGGCGATGCAGAAGCCGAGCCTCGGGTTCGATTATATCCAGAGGTTTTCCGGCGATACCAGGGATATCGCGGTCCTGGCCGTTCAGGCGCGGCTGGCCGTCAACGCCGAGGGCGAAAAAACCCTGGAGCCTCAGCTCTATAATGCTTACTTGAAGTTCAAAACCCGGGCTTTCGATATCTGGGTCGGGCACAACCGCCCGAAGTTCGGTCTGGCTTCCTATTTCGATAACCACGCCCAGCTCCTCCAGCCGCTCTCGATGAACGGCTTCGGTTTCGACCGCGACTGGGGGATCGGCATCGAGCATGATTACGCGAGCGGGAACGCCGGGCTATCGCTGACCACGGGCTCGGGGATGCCGATTCACTTCAAAGGGAATTTCTTCCTGGCGGGACGGTATTCCAAAGGAGTTCTCGATCAGGACAACTATAATGTCGGGTTTTCGGCCGGATATGGAAAGATCCTGGACGTCATGGGCTATCACTTGATATCCGATGAGCCGATCCAATTTGCCATGTCCAGCATCGATATCACCTGGCGCCGGAACAACCTGGAACATCGCCTCGAATTCATGATGGGTGACCGGGGCAGCTTCGGGGCATTTCTTTTGTTCTGGCGGACGGGCATGGGCCTGCTCGAGGAGGGCCGGCTGAAGATCGAGGCCCAGCCCGTTCTTTTGATCGCCAACCAGAAGACCAACATCCAATTCTCGGCCGGCGTGACGTATCTGGCCAGTGGAGATTGGACGTTCCGGGCCATGGTCATGTATGACAAAGAGACAAAGGATTCGCGGATCGTGTTTCAGGTTTATGGTTACAAAGGAATAAGGTTTTAGATGCTGTGCTGGTCCTGTCACCGCCGCGCCTCTCACGCCCTCGCCCAAGACCCTCCCACCCGCCACTCAGGCGCTTCGGGCGTTGGGGGGCAGCAGCCGGCCACCCGGACCGGATTTATTGAAGGAGTCGGAATGAAGTATTTGGTGATAATAATTTTGATTATGTCCCTTGTCTCCGCGCCGCTTTTCGCCGCAGTCGGTTGCGATCTCAACGACCCGGACCGCGACGTGAAGCGCCTTTTCCCCGACTCCACGGGATATAAGACCCTCTACGTGACGATCGCGGAAAAGGGCGGCGACGCGCTCCTGCGACGGGTCGAGGAACGTCTCGGCGATAAATTCAAAGGATTGTTCGAAACCGCTGACGTTCCCTACACGATGTACCAGATCTTCAAGGGCAAGGACATCATCGGCTACATCCACGGCGTCAACCAGAAAGGCCAATACGGCGGCGTCCAGGTCGTCCTGGCGCTCGATATCGAAGGCAACATCCGGGCCTTTTACTTTCAGAAGCTGACCAACCAGTACGCCAAACTCCTCCTCGACCGGGAATTCGGCAAGCAGTTCATCGGGCTGAACCTAAAAGATTTTAATGATTATGACGTCGTGACCGGCCAGGCCAAAGCCGGCAGCCGCATGGCGGCCATCAAGAATCCGGCCCCGAAAGCCGAGGAAGACTTCCGCGCCGCGCTCCGGGCGGCGAAGAAGAACCTGATATTGTGCGATGAATTTTTGCTGGGAAACAAATACCTGAAATAATGAAAAATTTTAGAGAAATAATGAAGTGATGATCTAGAGAACAGCGAAACGCGGGTGGCGCCGATCGGGGCGCCCCGTCGCCCGCAGCGGAAGGGCTCCCCTGGGGGATGCGTGGAGCGAGGACGACGGGGCTGATCGGCGACAGAACCCGCGCCAAGTTGCTCGGAGCGACATTCACGATAAGGAGTATTCATGGCCAAAAAAATCAGTATCTACCAAATCGCGTATAAAAATCTCCTCCGCAAAAAAACGCGGAGCGCGCTGACCATCCTGGGCATCGGGCTCTCGGCCTGGGTGCTCATCAGCCTGCTCGGCTTCAACCGCGGCTACGAGTCGGCGCTCAACAAGGACATCGACAACATGGGATTCCAGGTCCTGGTGACCGCCAAGGGCTGCCCCTACGAGGCAGCGACGCTCATGCTCAAGGGCGGCACGGGGCTGCGCTACATGAAGGAGTCGATCCTGGCCGACATCCTCAAACACAAAGAAGTGCAGCAAGTCACGCCCCAGCTCATGGCCGCGATCTTCGACCCGAATAGAGGCGAGAGCGGCGGGATCAACGCCTACCTCGGCATCGACCCCGCCACCTTCCCCGCGATGAAGTCCTACCTGAAGTTCAAGCAGGGCGCCTGGTTCACGGACCCCAACGCCTTTGAGGCCGTGGTCGGCTACGAGGCGGCTGAGCTCGAGCAGCGCGAGGTCGGGGACAAGCTTCTGATCCCGGAAAAAAACGTCGAGCTCAAGGTCGTCGGCATCCTGGCCCGCTCGGGAACCGCGGACGACGGGACGATCTTCGTCCCCCTCCGGGCCGTTCAGAAGATCTTCGATAAGGAAGGCCAGATCACGGCCGCGGGCATCAAAGTGGACAAGAACGCCAATATGACCGAGCTCGAGAACAAGCTCTACGACCTGCCCGACGTGCAGGTCGTCTCCATGGCCCAGGTGAAGACGACGATCATGAGCCTCGTCTCGACGGCTAAGGTCATGGTCTTCTCCATCGCCCTGATCGCCATCCTCATCGCCATGCTGGGCGTCGTCAATACGATCTTGATGTCCGTCCTGGAACGCTTTCAGGAGATCGGCATCATCAAGAGCATGGGAGCCATGCCCTGGGATGTGTTCCGCATGATCTGGACCGAGACGATCATTTTGTGTCTGCTCGGCGGGGCGATCGGAATCGGTTTTTCTTTCGCCCTGTCCAAGATCACGGACATTCTCATCCGAAGGCTTCTCCCCTACACACCGACAGGGAGCCTCATCGCCATCAACGCTCAGCTCGGGCTTATCACCCTGGCCGTTGTCCTCGGGATCGGGCTCGTGAGCGGCGTGTATCCGGCCTGGCGGGCGGCCCGAGTCAGGCCCCTCGAATCGATCCGGAGCGAAGGAGACTGACATGACCCTCGACAATATCGCCCTCGAAGCCCATCACTTGAAAAAGAGCTATAAGCGCGGAGCCGAAGAAATTCTGGCTATCGACGATGTCTCACTCACGATCCAAAAAGGAGAGTTCATGTCCTTCATCGGTCCGTCCGGCTCGGGAAAAACGACCCTGATCAACATCCTCGGCTGCCTGGACAACGCCACATCGGGCAGCCTCAAGATCGGCGGCCGGACGGTCTTCGCCGACAATCAAGGCCTTTCAGAAACCGAATTGACGAAGATCCGGCGCCGGGTCTTCGGCTATATCTTTCAAAAATTCTATCTCATCCCGACGCTCAACGTGTATGAAAATGTTCTTTTGCCGTTCGCCTTTTTCCAAAAGCCCGAGGCGAACGCGGACCCTATGGAAATCTTGAAATTTCTCGGATTGGATAAAAGGATCCATCACCGTCCCTCCGAACTTTCGGGCGGCGAGATGCAGCGCGTCGCTATCGCCCGGGCGCTGGTCAATAAGCCCGAAATTCTCCTGGCCGACGAGCCGACGGGGAACCTGGATACGAAGCGGAGCGAAGAGATCGGGGAGGTTTTGAAAACGCTGAATGAAAAGGAAGGCCTGACCGTTCTCTTGGTCACGCACAATCCTATGCTGGCGAAGTTCGCCGGCCGGACGATCACGCTCCGCGACGGC
>JALHTW010000170.1 GCA_022866045.1 Candidatus Aminicenantota bacterium
TGAGTCGTTTCCTCGAGAAAAGAATTCGCAGATGGCGCCGAATTCAAGACGAGGGGGACACGATCCCAAATTCCGGAGAATTTGGGTCATGTCCCCGAATTCAGCGCCCGTCTGCAAATCCACGACCGGGAGAGATAACGTCATTCATGAATAATTCAGATTTATATCAATATCAAATCTTCGGAGGAAGGGCTCAAACCATGAGCATTATTTCGGCAGGCTTTTCTAACTATAGATATCGGGCTTTGCCCTTCTTTTTAAGGGCCTCGAGAACCTCTTTCACTTTTTGATCCAGGTCCTTTCGACAGACCAGAAGGGCATCCTTTGTGTTGACGACGATAAGGTCTTTGACGCCGATCAAGGCCGTAAGCTTTTCCGGGTTGTAACAAATCGCGTTTTGGGAATCCACAATCACGGATTCTCCTTTCACGGCATTTCCGGCTTCGTCCTTTTCCCATATGTCGGCAAGCGACGACCATGCCCCGACGTCCGACCATCCGAAATTTCCTTCGCAGACGAGCACGCCTCTGGCTTTTTCCATCAAGGCATAGTCGATGGACATGGCCGGGAGGGCCTTAAAAGTGGCGCCAAGCCTGGTCTTGGATCCCGCTTTAAGGGCGTCGAGCATCGGCTCCCAATATGGATAATAATCCGGCGCGAACCGTTCCATCTTCCGGGCAAAGACATCCGCCCGCCAGATGAACATTCCGGAGTTCCAATAATATTCGCCGGACCGCAAGAATTCGACGGCCGTATCGTATGACGGTTTTTCTTTGAACGCTTTGACTTCGTAAAAAGAATCTCCCGAATACCGCTTGGCATTCTCTTTTTGATAATGGATATAGCCGTATCCCGTTGAAGGAAACGCCGCCGGAATGCCGAACGTGATCAAAGCCTCTTCGCTGGCGGCCGCTTCCGCGGCCGCTTTCAACTTCCTCAAGAACGTCGGATGATCGGCGATCAAGTGGTCGGACGGCAGGACGACAACGACGGCATCCGGATTCTTCAAATAGATCCACGCCGTGGCCAGGATGAGCGAAGGCGCCGTATTCTTTCCTTTCGGCTCGACGAGAAAATTCTCCCGCGGGACATCCGGCAACAAGCGGCCGATAGCCCGAGTCTGCTCGCCATTGGCGATGGTATAGATCTTCCGGCGAGGGATGAGCGGAAGAATTCTTTGCGCGGTCTCTTCGAGCATCGTCTTGGAGCTTACGATCGGAAGAAACTGTTTGGGCGTCTTTTTGCGGCTGAGCGGCCAGAAACGCGTGCCGCTGCCGCCGGCCATGATGACGGCATGAATGTCGGGTCGTTTCTTCATGACGGCTCCAGTTTTTGGATGGCCCTTTCCACGGCCCCTTTCACTTCCTTTTTGATGGCTTCGAGGTCCGCTTCGGTCTCAGCTTCGAACCGCAGAACCAGGGCGGCCTGGGTGTTCGAGGCCCGGACCAGGCCCCAGCCCTTCGGATAGATGGCCCGCACGCCGTCGATGTCGATCACCGGGTACTTTTTTGACAGCTCGTTTTTCACGTCATCGACGATCTTGAACTTGACTTCTTCGGAAGCGTAGATCCGGATCTCGGGCGTGCTGAAGGTCTTCGGCAGCCCGGCCAGCATCTCCGACAGCTTCATGTCTGAACGGGAGACGAGCTCGAGGAGCCGGGCTGAGGAATAGATCGCGTCATCGAACCCGAAGAACCGGTCGGCGAAGAAGATGTGGCCGCTCATCTCGCCGGCCAGCAGCGCTTTTTCCTCCCTGATCTTTTTCTTGATGAGGGAGTGTCCCGTCTTCCACATGATCGGCTTTCCGCCCAGCCTGGCGATCTCATCGTAGAGCACCTTGGTCGCTTTGACCTCGGAAATGATCGTCGCTCCGGGATTCGAGGGCAAAATGTCGCGTGAGAATAAGATCATGAGCTGGTCGCCCCAGATCAAATGGCCTTCGTCGTCAGCCACGCCGATCCTATCGGCATCGCCGTCGTAAGCGATGCCGAGGTCGGCCTTCGTTTCGCCCACCTTCCTGATCATATCCTCCATGGCTTCGGGAAGCGTCGGATCGGGATGATGGTTCGGGAAGTTCCCGTCCATATCGCAATAGAGCTCCACGACATCGCAGCCCAGCTTCTTGAAGATGGGCACGGCCACCGCTCCGCCCGTTCCGTTGCCGGCGTCGACGACGACCTTGAGCCTCCGTTGGAGCTTGATGTTGTTCGTGACATAATCCATGTATTCGGGGATGATGTCATAAGTGCTCAGCGCTCCCATCTTTTTGATGGCGATCTCGTCGTTCTTGATGATGTGATAGATCGCCTGGATCGTCTCTCCGTAGAGCGTATCTTTTCCCGACATCATCTTGAAGCCGTTGTATTCGGGCGGATTATGCGAGCCCGTGATCATGACGCCGGCTTCCTTGTTCTTATAAAAGATCGCGAAATAGAGAAGGGGCGTGGGGATCGTGCCCAGGTCCACGCCGTCGCACCCCGCCGCCCGGAGGCCTTTCATGAGGGCCTGGGCATAGGACGGCGAGCTCAGGCGGCAGTCGCGGCCCACGGCCACCTCGCCTTTTCCCTGCCGGCGGAAATAGGTGCCCATTCCCCTCCCCAGAGTTTCGATAATGTCCGGCGTCAGATCCTTGTCGACGATGCCCCGGATGTCATATTCTCGGAAAATGTTCGGGTTGATCTTCACGCCTTCTCTCCTTTTTGGTCGTCCTATAATTTTCGGTTAAGGATGTTTTTAAATCCGGACATGATCACGTCCCACTTCTTCTGCGCGCCGATAATGAATTCGATGAACTCGCGGAAAGCTCCCCGGCCGCCGTCTTTTTTGCAGACGTGATGAGCGTGTTTCTTGATGAGCCGATGGGCATCCCCGACGGCCGCCGCCAGTCCCACGGACTTCATGACTTCAAGGTCGCCCAGGTCGTCGCCGATATATGCGACTTCCTCGGGTTTAAGCTGATATCGTTTCAAGATATCATCGAACACCAGTTTTTTGTCGATAACGCCCTGGTGAAGCTCTGTAATTTTCAGCCTTTCCGCTCTCTTCTCAAGTCCCCTCGAATTTTTTCCGGTGATGATGCCCAGCTTGAGGCCGGCGAGCTGGGCAAGCATGACTCCCATCCCGTCCCTCACGTTATAGAGTTTGACTTCCTCGCCATTGGGAAGCACGGCCAGGGTCCCGTCCGTGAGCGTACCATCGACGTCCATGAGGACCATCTTGATCCGTCGGGCCCGCGCTTTCTTCCCTATCAAAACATCTCCGTCCGCCACAGGTCATGGAGGTGGATGATCCCATCGATCTTCCCGTCCTTGTTCTTGATGACCAGGGACGTGATCTTTTTCTTCTCCATGATGTTGAGAGCTTCGGTCGCCAGGTCTGACTTGTCAATCGTGACCGGGTTCGCCGTCATGCTGTCCCGGGCGACCTTCTGAAGCAGGCCTTCCCGGTATTTGCCGACCATCCGGCGCAGGTCCCCGTCCGTGATGATGCCCGCGAGCGTGCCGTCCTCGTTCACCACGCAGGTCATGCCCAGCTTCTTCTGCGTCATTTCCTCGATCACATCGCTCATCGGCGTCTCCGGCTTGACTCTCGGGATATCGCGGCCTTTGTGCATGAGGCTCTCGATCCGGAGGAGTTTCTTGCCGATCGCACCTTTGGGATGGACGAAAGCGAAATCCTTCTCGCTGAAGCCCTTCTTTTTCATCAGGGCGATAGCCAGTGCGTCGCCGAGGGCGAGCGCGGCGGTGGAGCTGGCCGTCGGGACGATCCCGCTCGGACCGGCCTCCTTCTCGACCCTCGCGTCCAGGACAATGTCGCTGTATCTCGCGATCTTCGAATTCTTGCTCCCCGTGATCGAGATGAGCTTCACGCCGATCCGCTTGATGAAATCCAGGAGGTCGATGATCTCGCGTGTCTCCCCGCTGTAGGATACGGCAATGATGACGTCTCCCTTCAAGATCATCCCGAGGTCGCCGTGTCCGGCCTCGGCCGGATGGATAAACATCGCCGGCGTCCCGCAACTCGCCAGAGTCGCCGCGATCTTTCGTCCCACCAATCCGGACTTCCCCATGCCGATGACGATGATCCGGGACTTTGTCTTATAAAGAAGGTCAACGGCCTTTGCGAATTTTTCATTCAGCCGGCCTTTCAGGATCTCGACGGCCCGGGCCTCGATCTCGAGAACCTCTTTCCCTATTTGAATGACCTCTTTTTTCGTCATGAAAATTCCTTTAGACAACTTTTTTTAACCGCAGCAGGTTTCCGAGCAATTTGTCTAACTCTTTTATTATCAATGAATTATGTCTATCCGAGAGGGCCGCGGCAGGATCGTCATGGACTTCGAGGAACACGCCGTCGGCGCCGACGCTCAGCCCGGCTTTGGCGATATATGGGATGAATTCCTGGTCGCCGCCCGAGACTCTTCCCTTCCCGCCGGGCTTTTGAACGCTGTGCGAAGCGTCGATGACAACGGGATAGCCCCACCTCTTCATGATCGGGATAGAGCGGAAGTCCACGACGAGGTTGTTATAGCCGAACATCGTCCCGCGCTCAGTCAAAATGATCTTCCTGTTTCCTACGCTCTCAATCTTCTCGACCGCATTCTTCATGTCATCCGGCGAAAGGAACTGGCCCTTTTTGATGTTGACCGGCTTCTGCGTTTTCGCGGCGGCTAAAATGAGATCCGTTTGGCGGCAGAGAAACGCCGGGATCTGGATGACATCGAGGACCTCGGCTGCCTTCTCCACCTGGGATATTTCGTGGACGTCGGACAGGACCGCAACTCCGATTTTGTGCTTGATCTCATTGAGAATCTCGAGCCCTCTCTCCAACCCCGGCCCCCGGAACGATCTTATAGAAGAGCGATTGGCCTTATCAAAGGACGCTTTGAAAATGAACGGGACGCCGCGCTTATCGCAGATATTCTTGATCCTCCTCGCGAGGGCCAACGAATGCTCGCGGCTTTCGATGACGCACGGCCCGGCGATAAGGAAAAAAGTTCCGGGCCCGCCGATCCTGAGGCCGGGTCTAATTCTTATTTTTTTTGAGGCGGTTCGCATAGCTGGCTCCGATGAAAGCCTTGAACAAAGGATGCGGCTTCAAAGGCTTGGATTTGAATTCGGGATGGAACTGGCATCCCAGGAACCACGGATGGTCCTTGATTTCGATGAGCTCGACCAGGCCGTAGTCTGGATTTTTGCCCGAGATGAAAAGGCCGGCCTCGACCAGCGGCTTTTCATATTCAGGATTGAATTCAAAGCGGTGGCGATGGCGCTCGTAGATCTCGGAGGTTCGGTAGGCTTTATAGGCGAAGGAATTCTTTGCGATGCGGCACAGGTACTGGCCCAGCCTCATCGTCCCGCCCAAATCCTGGATGCCTTTAAGCTCCCTCCATTTGAAAAAGATTTTATGCGGGGCGTCTTCGTCGAATTCCGTGCTGTTCGCTCTGTCCAGCCGTCCCACGTTCCGGGCGAACTCGATGGTCGCGCACTGCATGCCGAGGCAGATGCCAAAGAACGGGACTTCATGTTCCCGAGCGTAGGTGACAGCCCGGATCTTTCCTTCGATGCCGCGGTGCCCGAAGCCGCCGGGCACCAAAATGCCGTCTTTGTCGTTCAGGACCTTCTCGATCTTTCCTTTTTCGAGGTCTTCGGCTTCGATCCAGGAGATGTTCACTTTCACCCGGTTGGCCAAACCGCCGTGATCGAGCGCCTGCTTGAGGCTCAGATAAGAATCCTTGAGGCCCGCGTATTTTCCGACAAGGGCAATATTCACCTCGCCCTTGGGATGCTTCATCCTGTTCACCAATGACTTCCATTGCCCCATATTCTCTGTCTTGGACTCGAGCTTCAGCTGTTTGAGAATGATCGTGTCCAGGCCTTCTCTGCCGAAGATCAGCGGGACTTCATAGATATTGCTCACGTCCTTGGCCGTGATGACGGCTTCGACGGGAACGTTTGTGAATAGGGAGATTTTTGCCTTCAAATCCTGGGTGAGAAACCTGTCTGTGCGGCAGAGAAGAATGTCGGGCTGGATGCCGATGGCGCGCAACTCTTTGACGGTGTGCTGGGTGGGCTTTGTCTTGAGCTCTCCCGAAGTGCCGACGTAGGGGACAAGGGTCAGATGAACGAACAGCGTATTTTCAGGGCCGAGCGTCAGCCGCATCTGGCGTGTCGCTTCGAGAAAAGGCTGGCTCTCGATGTCGCCGACCGTGCCGCCAATCTCGATAATGATGATGTCATTGTCGCTCTGAACCGCCCGGAACGCGTTTTTAATCTCGTCCGTCACATGGGGGATGACTTGGACCGTTTTTCCGAGGTACTCTCCCCTTCTCTCTTTCCGAATGATCAAATCGTAGATCTTGCCCGCTGTCCAATTGTGATATTTCGTTGTCCGCGTAGATGTAAATCGTTCATAATGGCCAAGATCCAGGTCTGTTTCCGCCCCGTCGTCCGTGACATAGACCTCGCCGTGCTGGAAAGGATTCATCGTCCCTGGATCGACGTTGAGATAGGGGTCGAACTTCTGGATCGTGATCTTGAAACCATGGCTTTCGAGAAGTCTGCCGATCGATGCGGCGGCGATTCCTTTGCCAAGTCCGGACAGCACTCCCCCGGTCACAAAGATATATTTACTCATAAGCCCTCGATTTTAAAAATTTTTCAACTTTGATTATATCCTGCGGCGTATCCACGCTCAATGTGGGACGGGAAATTTCGACCATCTTGATTCTCAGCCCGTTTTCCAGAACCCGTAATTGTTCTAGTCTTTCGATCTTTTCAAGCCTCGAAGCCGGCAGAAGGTGAAAATTCAACAAAAAATCTTTCCGGTAGCTGTAAATGCCGATGTGCTGAAAAAAATAATCCGGAGCCCGGAAGGGGAGAGGAGACCGGGAAAAATAGAGAGCATTTCCTTCTTTATCCGCAACGACTTTGACGATGTCCCTTTCTTGGAGCAGCGCTATATCGTCAACCCTGGCCATGAGCGTCGCCATCGAGATCGACGGATCCAGGAGGACTTTAACGAGGGCGTCAAGCATGGCTCCGTTGACGAGCGGTTCATCCCCTTGAATATTAACGATAATCGAAGCGTCAACGCGCGTCGCCGCCTCGGCAACCCGCTCGGTTCCCGACGAATGATCGGCCGACGTCATGACGGCTTCAGCCCCGATCTTATTTGCGGCTTGAAAAATCCTTTTGTCATCCGTGGCGATGATGATCCGGTCTAATAATTTCGCCTGCAGCGCTCCCTCGTAGACCCATTGGATCATGGGCTTGCCGAGAATCAAAGCCAGCGGTTTACCCGGGAACCGGGTCGATTGATAGCGGACCGGAATGATTCCTGCGGCTTTATCCAAGGCCATAGCTCTCTTTATTCCTGTGCCGGCGAGCCCGGATGAGCAAGCTGTCCGGATGTCTGGCAGTGGGCTTCAAGGAAGGCGCCTTCCTCTACGATCAATTTGGGCGAGATGATTGTTCCCGTGACCCGGCCTTGGCTGTTGATCTCGACTTTTTCCGCGGCCTTAATGTTTCCGATGAATTCTCCATTGATGACGACGTGGTTCACTAAGAGCTCCGCCTCGACTTTGCCTTTATTGCCGATGATTAATACGGATTCGGATTCGATCTTGCCTTTATAATATCCGTCGATCCGGAACGACCCTACGAATTTCAAGGTCCCGTTGAATTCCGTTCCTTCATCAAAAAAACCCATGATCTTGTCATCATCTATTTTTTTGCCTTTCATGAACGCGCTCCTTTTATGAACTCAGAGATCCGGTTGAGTTCATCCAGCGAATAATAAAATATGTTGATGATCCCCTTTTTCTGGTTTCCCGAAATAGCGACCTTTGTTCCTAAAGCTCTTAACAGCTCTTCCTGAACGGCCTCAAGGTTTGGATCCGGGTTTCTTTTCCTGGAAGGCGAAAGCTGTTTATTGAACTTTGCCACCAGATTTTCGGTCGCCCGGACAGACAAGCCTTTCTGAACTATCCTTTTTACGAGGTCGAGCTGGGCTTTGCTATCTTCGACGGAGAGCAGAATCTTGGCGTGGCCCATCGAAATTTTCCCATCTTGAATACTTTCCTGGATTTCACTCGGAAGCTTGAGAAGCCTCAAGAAGTTTGCCACCGATGCCCTGTCTTTTCCAACCTTTTCCCCGACTTCTTCCTGAGTGTATCCAAGCTCCTCGGTCAGTCTTTCATAGGCCCGGGCGATTTCGATCGGGTTTAGCTCCTCCCGCTGCAAATTTTCGACCAACGAAACTTCAAGCTGTTGCTCCTTGGGAATATTCCGGATGAGAACGGGGACTTTTCTGAGGCCAGCTTTTTGCGCTGCGCGCCATCTCCTTTCCCCGATCAGGATCCTGAACTGTTCTCCTTCCGGGATGACGATGATCGGCTGCAGCACGCCCGCTTTCCTGATGGATTGGGCGAGTTCCTCGATGCCCTTTTCATCGAACCTCATCCTCGGCTGTAAAGGGCTTGGCCTGAGCTCGTCGACTTCGAGCTCGGTATAGGACTCTTCCTTGAGAATGCCATATTCTTCAGGGATGAACGCTTTGATTCCTTTTCCTAACGCCTTTTTCATTTCTGCAATATCTCCTGCGCTAAATTGAGATAAGCCTCGGTCCCCCTTGATCTAATATCATAGAGAAAAATCGGTTTCCCGAAACTGGGGGCTTCCGCAAGCCTGATGCTCCTGGGGATGACCACTTGGTAAACGATTTCTTTAAGAGATTTTCGAACTTCCTCCGCCACCTGGCGAGAGAGGTTTGTTCGATCGTCATACATCGTCAAAAGAATTCCTTCGATCTTAAGAGTCGGGTTAAAGTAGGTGCGGACTTCGTTCAAAATGCGAAAAAAGTCGGGGATACCTTCCATACAAAAAAATTCTGTTTGAACAGGAATCAGGGCCGAATCTGCCGCCGAGAGAGCATTGATCGTCAAATAGCCAAGGGATGGGGGGCAATCGATGATGATGAAATTGAATTTCAGCCGGATCTTATCCAAAACCTTGCGGAGCATTCTTTCCCGGCTTTCCTTGGAATAGAGTTCGACTTCGGCACCGGACAATTCCGGAGAACAGGGGCAAATATAGAGATTGTCGAGTTCCGTCCCTTGAACACATTCCATAGCGTCCTGGCCATTCATCATCGCCTGATAGATGCCCTTAGTGGTTTCTTTGGCTTTGCCGAGACCCGTCGTCGCCATCCCTTGGGGATCCAGGTCGACGAGGAGCACCCGCATTTTCTTTACGGCCAGGGAAGCCGATAGGTTAATAGCCGTCGTGGTTTTACCCACACCGCCTTTTTGATTAGCTACCGCGATAATTCTATTCGCCATCGTCCACTGTTCCACGTGGAACACTTACCCTGGAGCCACGTTTTTTCTTTTGGACGGCCAAGTGAACATATACGCTGAAGACATCCGAAGGCGTGATCCCTGGGATCTTTTTCATTTCCCGGATCGTCCGGGGCTTGTGTTTTTCCATTTTCTCAGTGGCCTCTCTGGTCAGCCCATGAACTTTCCTTAAATCCATGGTCTCTGGTATTTTCAGGCCGTCGATCCTTAGGATCTTCGCGATCTCTTTTTCCTGCTTTTTCAAATACCCTTCATACTTGACTTCGGCTTCTATGTGCCTGACCTCTTCATCGGTCAAAGCGGCAGGGATCTTTTCGTATTCTAGCACATTTTTAAAATGAATATCAGGTTTTTTTAGATAGTCCCTCAAGGAGATTTTTTCCTTGTTTTCCAGGGTAATTTTTCTTTTTTCCAGGAATAGCATGACGGATTTTACCCGTTCTTGTTTCTCCCTGTAAGCCTCAAAATCTTTGTCAGGGATAAGCCCCAGTTCATGGCCATATTTTATGAGGCGCTTGTCGGCATTGTCGATTCGGAGCAGAAGCCGGTATTCAGCGCGCGAAGTGAAAAGGCGATAAGGTTCTTCGACACCTTTGGAGATCAGGTCATCGATCAAGACTCCCACATAGGCTTCCTCCCGTCCAAGAATAAAAGGTTTCTTCTTTTTGATCTTCAAGGCGGCATTTATGCCGGCCATCAATCCCTGGGCTGCTGCCTCTTCATAGCCCGAAGTGCCGTTTATTTGGCCGGCCAGATATAAATTTTGGATCACCTTTGTTTCCAGGGTAGGGTAGAGCTGGGTGGGGACGACAGCATCATACTCGATCCCGTAGGCAGGCCTCAAGATCTTTGCCTGATCCAGCCCGGGGATGCTCTTCAATATGGCTTTTTGAGTCTCAAATGGAAGGCTCGAAGAAACGCCGTTGACATAAATTTCTGCCGTGTCCAGGCCTTCCGGCTCAAGGAAGAACTGATGGCGTGCGTGGTCCGGAAATTTCACGACCTTGTCTTCGATCGAAGGACAATACCTTGTCCCGATTCCCGTGATTTTCCCGCTATAGAGCGGTGATTTATCTAGGTTTTTCCTGATGATTTCGTGTGTCTTCGAGTTCGTGTACCCGACATAGCAAACGACTTTGTTTTCAAGCTTTTTCTGCGTCCGGAAGGAGAACGAAACAGGCTCCTCATCCCCAGGTTGAGGATCGAATCTCGACCAGTCGATCGTATGCTTATCGAGCCTCATAGGCGTTCCTGTCTTCAGCCGAAATGTCTTTAATCCCAATTTTGTAAGGCTCTCGCTGAGCTCATGTGAAGCTGGTTCGTTCGCTCTTCCTGCCGGATAGCTCTTTAGGCCGATATGGATAAGCCCGTTCAAGAACGTCCCCGGCGTGACGATGACAGATCTGGCCTTGTGGCAATGTCCATCCAGGGTGGCCACTCCCCTGACCTTTCCGTTCTCGACGAGTAAATCGGTCGCGATACCCTGGAAAACCGTTAGGTTAGGAATGACTTCGAGCCATTTTTTCATGGTCAGGCGATAAAGCGCCTTATCGCATTGGGCTCTCGGCGCCTGGACAGCACCGCCACGGCTTCGATTCAAAAGCCTGAACTGAATACCGGTTTCGTCGGCCAGCAATCCCATGATCCCGCCGAGAGCGTCAATTTCCCGGACAAGGTGCCCTTTGGCTAGGCCGCCGATGGCTGGGTTGCAGGACATCTGGGCGATCGTATCTAAATGGATCGTAAGCAGGCAAGTCTTCAACCCCATAGCGCTCGCCGCATAAGCCGCTTCGCATCCGGCATGTCCGGCTCCGACGACGATGACATCATAGGCATTTGTTGACGCTATCATCATCTCACTTCCCCACGCAAAAACGGCTGAAAATCTTTTCTATGACCTCATCCACCCTGATATCGCCGGTAAGTTGCCCGATAATGGGGATAGTTTTACGGATCTCCTCGGCACAGAATTCCTCGGGATGCCCATCTAAGAGAAGCTTTAAACCCTTCCTAAAATGACCGAGAGCCTCTTCGAGCAAAAGTTTTTGTCTCTGATGAAAGATGACTTCCTCTCTGTCCTCGAATTTGGGGGAGAAAACCTCAAAAAGTTTTTCCTTCAATTTACTCAGGTTTGTTCCCTTCAAGGCCGAGATTTCGAGGGCAGAGAGGCGATGGAAGCGTTTTTTGATCCCCCTGACATCCATCTTCCGCGCAAGATCGATCTTGTTGAAAACAAGAAGGGCTTTTTTGTCCGGAAATTCCTCAATAAGCGCCAAGTCTTCGGAATTTTCTTTGCGAGAAGCGTCTAACATTATAAGCAATCCATCCGCCTCAGAAGCGATCTTTTTCCCCCGCCTGATCCCCTCCTTTTCGATGGCCGAAGACGGTTTTCCGAGTCCGGCCATATCTACCAGGTTGAAAAATGTATCTTTAATCTTGATTTTTTCCTTCAAATAATCCCGTGTCGTTCCGGGAAAAGGCGTGACGATCGCCCGCTCCTCCTCTAGGATTGTGTTGAAGAGAGTCGATTTTCCGACGTTTGTCCTGCCCATGATCGCTAGGGTGACGCCCTCTAAAAGCGCCTTTCCCGCCCTATAACTTGAAACAAGGTCATCTAAATATTCAATCGTTTTCTCGAGAGAACCGGCGATTTTTTCGGGCGTGATTTGAAGTTTCTCATCCGGAAATTCAAGGGAAGCTTCGATCTGGGAAAGAAGGTCGATATTCCGGGCTCGGAGCCCAGATATCTTCTTGGACAGATTCCCATCGAGCTGGCTGAAGGCCATTTTGGCAGTTTTTATCGAGGCCGCTCGAATGAGGTTATCGACGGCCTCTGCCCGAATGATGTCTAAACGGCCGTTTAGATAGGCTCTCAAAGTGAATTCTCCAGGCCGGGCATGCCGTGCCCCGGCCAAAATGCCCAGGCGCAGAACCTCTCCCTCCACCACTGGACTGCCGTGGCAGCTGATCTCGACGACGTTTTCTCGAGTATAAGAATGAGGCGCCGGGAAATAGAGAAGATAGGCTTCGTCAAAAGCTTCGTTTTTCTCAAGATCGATAAGATTTCCGAAAAGGGCCTGGCGGGGCAAAATCCTGGCTCTGGCTCGTTTTGGCTTAAATAGTCTTTTCGCTATCTTGAGGGCATCTTTTCCGCTCAGCCGAATGATGCCGATTCCCCCATATCCGGGCGGCGTCGAAGCGGCAATAATCGTATCCTCGAGCGTATAGTCAAGCATATTAAGCAGATTTTAGCCGAGCAGGAATGATTAGTAAAGAGATCATCGGGCTAGGGATAGACCCGGAGAAGGACCTGCTCGAGCCGGAGCTGGCCCGGATTCTCGATTAAAGGTCGAAAAGAGCGATCCGAGCTCTTTTGGAGGAGGAAATCTTTTCCAATGCTCTCTCAGGACTTTCCGGTTTTCCCCACGGGAAAAATCTTGACTCGCTTCAAGAAACCATCGCCAAGGCTTTCGCTCGTGATGCCGGGGACCTGGTTGACAGCGATGTGGACGATCCGGCGTTCATAGGGATTCATGAGGTCCAGGATCTCGTTCCGGCCGGTTTCATAGACCTGACGGGCCACTTGTTGGGCGTAGTCGCGTAATCTCTTCTCTTTCCTCTTGCGGAAAAATTCGCAGTCCACCTGGACTTTCTGGGAGGAGATCTTGTTCAGGACATGCTGCAGGGCTAGGAGCAGCGCTCCGTCTTTCCAGAGGAGGAGTTGCTTATCTTCGCCGTCGAAGATGACGAAGACAAATCCGTTCTTCTTCTTGATCTGGTAGCTGATCTCGAGCGGAAAGACCGGCAGAAGCTTTTCAAGAAAATTGGAAACGGCGTTTTCCTCGGCCTCGATCTTCGCCCAGGCACGAATGACGATCTCTTTGCTCAGCCCAAAGAGCTTCGTCTTCTCTGTGACGATCTCGTAATTGAGCTCGGACCGAGGGATCTTGAGTATATGCTCGGCGTGACCGATGGCTTCTTCTAGGTTCTTGCCCTTGAATTCCTGAAGCCGATCGCCGCTTTGATCATTTTTTTCTTGGTTTTCCATGGGATTCAACCTTTTTCTTTTTCATCATGCGGTTCATGACATATTGTTGTCCGATCTGAATGATATTGGACGTCATCCAGAAAAGCACGAGCCCGCTCTGAACACTCATGAAGATGAACGTCATAAAGACGGGCATGAGCAGCATCATCATCCGGGCCTGGCCTGGATCGGCGGACGTCGGGGTCATCTTTTGTTGGATGTACTGCGCCACTCCCATCAATACGGCGAGAATCGGAAGGTGAGGCCAAAAGACGGTTTCTCGGAGAGAAAGATCTTGTACCCAAAGGATAAAAGGGCTGTGTCGAAGCTCAATGGCCAATCGAAATAAAGGCCACAGGGCGAAGAAAATCGGAATTTGGAGGACGGTAGGCAGGCAGCCTCCGGCCGGATTGACGCCTTGCTCTTTATAGAGCTTCATCATCTCTTCGTTCATTTGGCGGCGCTGGGCGATGTCCGTCTTGGACTTTTTGTACTTCGACCTCAGCGCTTTGACCTTCGGTTGGAGCTCGGCCATTTTTGCCATAGACTTTGTGCTACTGTAGGTCAGGGGAAATAAAAGGATCTTGATGATGACAGTGAAGACGATGATGACCAAACCCCAATTCGGAATGAATTTATGGATGAACTTAAGGGAGGCGAGGAAGGCCTCGGCGATAACCCCGAAAAAGCCGAATCGGATGATTTTTTTGGCGTCATGCCCGAAGGCGGCCAGCGTTTCGAGCTCTTTCGGTCCGACATATGCTTTTCCGGGATTGTTCACGGCTAAAAAGAAATATGCAACCTTATTCTCAACATCATCTTCCTTAAGAAAAGCGGCCGTTCCGCTGCCTGCGGCCGGGACGAAAAGCGCGGCGAAATAGTTGTCATCATAGGCCGCCCAGTTGACGAAATTGAAAGCGCTTCCTTCCGGGTTGTATTTTTTTGCGTCTTCCGCAAGCCGATAGACCTTGTTCGAGGCTAAGACTGTGACCCCGCTGCCAGCGCTGAAGCTCTGTTTGAGCTCGGCTTCAGAAGGATTTCCAATCCCCGGTCCCCAAAGAAGCCGCGGCTCGACAGGCTGTCCGTTCTTACGGATGAGGATGGAGATGTCGAAATCGTATTTCCCTCCATAAAACGTGAATATTTTTTCGATCTCAAGCTCTTTTCCGTCAGAATATTCAAACCGGAGTTCGGCTTTCTCGCCGTCTTTGATATTACGGCTCATGCCCGTGACTTTATAAAAGGCACTGTTATAAACGCTCGAACGAATCCCGGCCAAACCAGCTTTGGCCGCTTCCGGGCTATCGTCGAAAAGAGAAAACGGAAAGACGCCGGCATTTTTCACAAATGCGGGAATTAAGTCCAGATCCTCGTTCTTTTCGTTCTTATGATTATGTAATTTCCAGCTGCTCAGGACGCCGCCCTTATTGCTCCAAAGGGCTTGATAGAGCGATGTCGAGACTGTCACCTGCTCTTCGCCCTGAGCCGCTATTTGTTTTATATTCAGCTGGTTAGCCTCAGTCTTCGGGACCTGTACCGGGGCCCTGCCCTCAACCTTTTTTTGTTCCGGCGCCGGCTGAGTTGGTCCAGTTTCAAGTTTAGCTGTTTGTTCGGCCGGCGCTTGAAGTTCCGGACTCTTCTTGACCACAATGAGCTGCCAGGCAAATAAAAGCAAAAATGAGAGAACGATCGCAAGCAGTATTCTTTTTCCCTCCATGCTATAACCTCTCAGCGGACAGGATCAAGCCCTCCCTCGTGAAAAGGATGGCACCTAAGCAGCCTTTTCAGTCCGAGCCGGAATCCTTTGCCCAACCCGTATTTTTCAACAGCCTGGTACATGTATTCTGAACAGGTCGGATAAAAGCGGCAATGCGTCCCGAGAAAAGGCGATACGATTCTCTTGTACACTCTGATCAAAAATAATAAGACGCGTTTCATGAGATCAGGGCTTCCCGCTGATCGCTCGAAGGGCCGACAGGCATCGCTCGCGCATGTCCGGCCACGTCGCTGTCTGTATATCTTTCTTGGCAATGAAAAGAATATCCAACGGAAGCGTCAACAAATCTTTGTTTCTTCTGAACAACGCTCTCGCTCGGCGTCTGATCTTATTCCGCTGAACGGCATTCCCGACTTTTCGGCTCGTGACAACGGCCATCCGGGAATGGCTGAGGTTGTTAGGAAGAAAGATCAGATTAAAATATTTACCTCGGGCGCAACTGCCTTTTTTATAAAGATTCGTAAAATCTTTTTTCTTGCGGATCCTCTCGCGAGGACCATAGCTTTCTATCATCAAACAGCGAGGCGCTTCCGGCCTTTCTGTCTTCGTCTTTTGATGACTCTTTGTCCGCCCTTAGTGCTCATGCGGACCAGGAATCCGTGGTCCTTTTTTCTTTTTCTGTTGTTCGGATGGAATGTCGGCTTCATCGTCTGCTTTCCTTTAAGGAAAGTATGTTAATAAACCTCCCCTTTTCTGTCAAGCTGGATTTCACCTCTTTCTCGGATCTTCAAACGATGCATTTTTTTTGAACCGCCCGCTGTGACTATTTAACTTGTTCTATTCATTATAATTATAGATTATCATGCGGCTCTGTGTTCACTGTCTGGACTATATGTCGGCCGCAACATGAATCTCCCGAAAATATTCTATTTCCGCCGCGCTTGCCGATCGCTTTTCCAAAATGCGATTCTCATCGTTGCCCAGGGCGAGGATCATTTGGCGGCAAAAATTATCCGAGTTTCCCTGACCGTATATCACGAGCGGCGGACATGCCCCGTGGCTTGCCACGGGGAGCCGCTCGAGAGAGTTCCAAGGGGGGAGTCGCCCCCAAAAGCGATCAGAGACGCATTTAAGATTTTCAATTATCTGTATTAATCCCCTCAACTCCCCTTGACGAATCAAGGGGAGCCCCGAAAAATGTATGCGTCTCTGGTATGGCATGCAGGGCGGGGTTTCATGCCCCGCCCGAGAATAATGTTCCGAAACCCGTTCAAGACTGTGAATTATGGGTATTAACCTCCCCAACCCCTCCTGCCTGGCCAATTAGGAGGGGCTAAAAATTTACGGGTTTCGGCACTGGCATGCAGGGAGGCCGACGTAGAGTCGGCCGACCGTCGGAAGGGGGTCTTCCCCTCCGAGTTGACTTTCGGGGACATGATTCCCTGTCCCTGGCGGTTTTCTACGGTATCGTCCTTTGGGGCGCTGCCGACCAGACAGGGACAGGGTATCGTGTCCCCCTTGCATTTGAAAGTGATATACGGTCAGCGAGTTTCCTTATTGACTCTTCCATGGAAAATTAGTATAATGCTAGTTTCCATGAATCCATTCAAGATTGGTGAGAGAGTCATATATCCCAATCAGGGCCTTGGCGTCATCGAAGACATCCAGCAAGAGGCCTTCAACGGGGAAAGCTTTAAAATCCTCCATCTGAGGATCCTGGCCAACAACACGCTGGTCCTTGTCCCTTCCTCCTCCGCCGAAGAGATCGGCATCCGCAAGCTCATTTCCGAACGGGCCGTGAAGGAGATCTTCGACTACATGAAGACCGGTGAAGTCGAAGTGAGCATGAACTGGAAGGGCCGCTACAAGGAGCACGTAAACCTCATGAAATCGGGCACGATCCTGGACATGGTGGCGGTGTTGAAAAGCCTGTACTATCTCAGCCTGATCAAACCTCTGTCGTTCCGCGAAAAGAAGATGATGGAGAAAGCCAAGGAGCTGGTCGTCAGCGAGATCTCCGAGGCGTCCTCGCTCCCCTCGACCCAGATCGAACGGAAGATTATCCACACTCTCTCGGCCTGTTTTAAAGACGTCAAGTCCGCCTTGGACATCTGATCTTCACGGTCATGCTATTACCGTCGATCCTTCTCTTCTTGCTCTTTATCATCTTCAGCGCTTTCTTCTCGTCCTCAGAGACCGCCTTCATCGGCTCCAACCCCTACATGCTGGAATATCTGGAGAAAAAAGGCTCGAAACGGGCCGGCGACGTGAAGAAGATCCTGGCCCGGGTCGATGATTTCCTGGCGACCGTTCTTATCGGGAACACACTCGTCAATGTCGCCTCAGCCTCCGTGGCCACGTATGTCTTCGTTTCTTTTGTCCCGAATAAAAAGACAGCCGTTTTGCTCGCCACGGCCGCCACGACGCTCTTTCTTCTTTTTTTCTCCGAGATCAACCCCAAGATCTACGCGGCCTATAATCCCTTGAAGCTATCGTTCCTCTTCGCCCGGCCGATCCGCGGGTTCATGCTCCTCTTTTACCCCTTCGTCAAGGCCTTCACCTTCCTCTCCAGTTTGATCTTCCCCTCGACGGAAAAACAGGCTCTAGGCATATCGCGGAGCATCACCGTCGACGAGACGAAAGCCCTGTTGACGTCGGGCATCAAGGGCATGTCGGCCTTCCGGAAAAAGATGATCGCCGAGATCCTGGACATCGCCTCCCGTCCAGTGAAGGAGATTATGACACCCCGGCCTCAAATCAAGGCCATCGAAATTGGGTCATCGCGACAACAGATTCTCGACACGGTCCTCAGCGAGGAATTCTCTCGGTTCCCTGTTTACCGGGGACGGCTCGATCACATCGAGGGGCTCATTCACACCAAGGATATCATTCCCTATCTCATCGACAACAAGGACCTCGACCTGACGAAATTCCTCCGAAAACCATTCTTCGTCCCCGAATCGGCCTCGGTTGAAAAGGTCCTGATCCAGATGCAGGAGAACGCCGTCCACTTGGCCTTTATCGTCGATGAATTCGGCAACATGGAAGGGATCGTCACCTTTGAGGACATCATCGAAGAGATCGTCGGCGATATCCAGGATGAATACGACGCGAAAGAGGAAGAGTGGTCCACCCCGGCCGGAGAGAACGCGTTCTTTATCAAGGGCGCGGTGAGCATTAAGGACATCAACCGGAAGCATCCTCTCAAACTTCCCGAGAGCGGCGAATACACGACGCTGGCCGGTTTTTTTCTCTACGAATTCGGGCGGATCCCCCACGAAAAGGACGTCTTGATATACAAAGGACACCGTTTCATCGTGGAGAAGATGAACAAGAGGCATATCAGCCTCGTCCGGGTGGAGATCCAAAATGCGTGAACCCGGCCGGATGAGAACGATTTCGGTCAACAAGTCGGCGTTCTTCAATTACGACATCGTCGAGACCCTCGAGGCCGGGATCGAACTCCAGGGTAGCGAAGTGAAATCCCTCAAAGAAGGCCGGATCAGCCTGAAAGAGAGCTTTGCCGAGATCAAGAACGGCGAAGCCTTCCTCCTCAACTGCCACATCAGCCCTTATGAGCCGGCCAGCCGGTTCAATCACGACCCGATAAGGCCGAAAAGGCTCCTCCTCCATCGGCGGGAGATCAAGCGCCTGACCGGGAAGATCAAAGAAAAAGGTCTGACGCTCGTGCCGACCAAGGTCATCCTCAATGAAAAGGGCCGAATCAAGGTCGAGGTCTCTCTGGCCAAAGGCAAGAAGGCCTACGAAAAGAAAGAGGCCATCAAGGAGCGGGACAGGAACCGGGAACTGCGCGCGGTGCTAAAACACGCGAGGCGATAGCTCGCCGGCCAGCCGGACGGCTTCGATCATGCTCCGGGCATCGGTGCGAGAGGGTTTTTTGCCCCAACATGCTCTTCCGCCGCCGCTTATTGCGGCGATTGACATCGCCGCGCGGCCGGAAGTATATTACCAGCGTGGTTAAGAGGGGAGATTCATCGCCCAGGGCGGAAATTCACCGCGCCACGAAAAAAGGAAAATCCTATCTTTCAGGAGTGGAATCATGAGGAATCTTCGTTCGGGACTGTGGGCGGCGGCGGGCCTCGCCCTGTTGACGCTCGTGACGTCGGCCTGCGGCGTGAAGGCCCCCATCCTGGTCGTGGACGGCCTGAGGGTCGGGGACATGGGCATCACGGGAGTCGCCCTCGACGTGCGATTCCGCGTCCGGAACCCCAACCCGGAGCCGCTCAACATCGACCGGTTCGAGTACGAGCTGTTCGTCAACGGCAACCGGATGGGGCGGGGCTTCGAGTCTTCGGGGTTGCAGCTGGCGGGCTTCGGTGAGGGGAAGGTGCAGAGCCGCTTCGACGTCAACTTCCTGAGCCTGCCCGGCGTCGTCAAGGACGTGCTGCGCCAGGACCGGGTGAAGGCGCGCGTCAAGGGGCACTTCTACACATCGGGCCCCTACGGCAACAAGCGCCTCGGCTTCGACGCCGACGCGTACGTGAATCTGCACGACCGCTGATGCGCGTCACGCTGGCGGTGATCGCGGCCATTTTCGTAATCTTGAAAAGGTCCGCGGCCGGAGATATAGTCATTTCGTGATGGGCGGTATAGATTCGGGGCTTTGGGGCAGGAAAGACGGTCCGACGACGAAAAGGAAACTCCTATCCCTCGACGACCCAGAAGTGGCGGTCTGTCTGCATGCCGTGCCAGAAGCCCCTCGAGAACCGCGCCTCGGGTGAGTGGTGGGCAAGCATGGCGGAGGTGTTCCATCTGGATTGATGGGAACTTTTCTTCATTCTTATCGTATACTCATGATGAATAAACCCTGAATACTAAAAAAGGAGGGGTCACATGAATACGGTTAGGAAGATCATCGGGGTGTTTATCATCGTCTTTTTCGGTCTCCCGGCGCTCTTCGGCATCACTTGGGTGGTCGGCTTCATCCGGGCCTCCGTCTCGCCTGAATTCCTGTCCGACCTGCCCCGTGAAATCATCACTGAAGTACCCCAGCTCACAGATGAGATATTCAAAGCGGCCCAGGACAAAGAAGTGATCAGCGATGAAAACACGCGAACCTGGTTCCAAGCGGCGGCCAAGACGGGCATATCCCCCCGGGACCTGCTGGCCAAGACGGGGCTTCTCGATTGGCTGGAGAACGAATTGTCGACCTCCCTCAAGGAAATTGGCCAGGTTCTCAGGGGAGAGAGAAGGCCGAGGGAAATTTGGATCGACCTTCAGCCCTTAAAAAGGGGCCTCCTGCATCCCGAGGTCGACGGCTTCCTGCGGGCGACACTCCAAAACCTGCCGCCGTGTAACGAGCAGGGAGACGAGAGTTGGCGGCAGTTCGCCTCGAAAACTTCCGGTCATCGGCAATTACCCGCCTGCCGGCCTTCTCTCATGTCGGTCGACGACGTGCTGCGCGCGGAGCGGATGAAAGCGGTGAATGAGATGCCGAACGAAGTCGAGGTCTTCGGGGATGTCCGGGCATTTCGATATTTCCCTTTTGGCATTGTCGGGACGGTCCATTTCTTCAGCTATTTACTCTTCCTCATCCCCGCCGTCTTCATCTTCCTGGGAGCCCTCATCGCCGCCTCGTCACCGTCCAGCTTCTTGAAATGGTCCGGCGTCTCCGTTTTCGTCGGCGGCCTGCCGGTTCTTCTGATGTCCCTATTTGCCAAGCAGCTATCTCTCTGGGCCGTCAAATATGGCTCTTTTTCCTGGGGCGAGAGATGGTCCGGAGAATTCCATGACCTGGTTTTTGACAAACTGGGCTGGATTTCGACACGCATCATCGACGGGCTGCTGTCCCCCGTCGTGGCCGTGGCGGGTGTTGTCTGTGTCGTCGGCATTGTCCTCTTCGCGGTTTCTTTTTCGGTGAGAAGTGAGCCTAAAAAGGCCATAAATAAGTGATGCTCGAGGCGGCCGAGGAGAAGCCGGCGGGGGAAGGGTTTTCGCCCGAATAGGTTCTGCGGCGCCATCGTTGAGGCTAATATTCTCGCCGCGCGAACCGCGCTACTTCCACTCCTTCATGATTTCGCCGAAGCATTCGAGTCCGCTGGGGATGACGGCGCTGTAGCCGTGGCCCGGCTGCGTCCAGGCTCCGGCCAGATAAAGATTCTCGACTGGCGTCTTGTGAGCGAGCCGTCGCGGCATGGAATTGTCCAGGGTCTGGTCCCAGCCATAGATGGCTCCGCGATAGTTGCTCGTGTAGCGCAAGTTGGTCAGAGGCGTCCCGATTTCCTTCAAAAGCGCCGGAAATCCGACAGACCTCTCCTCCCGGGGAAAGAGAAGATCATGAGAAATATTCACTGCCGGCCTCGGCGGCCATCAA
>JALHTW010000171.1 GCA_022866045.1 Candidatus Aminicenantota bacterium
ATCAACAATCCCAAAGCCGAGCTCTACATCCCTTTTGTCATCAACAAGCTTATCAAAACCGGGAAGGCCAGAGTGAAGGTGCTTGAATGCGGCGAGAGATGGTTCGGCGTGACCTATAAGGAGGACAGGCCTCGGGTTGTCCAAGCGATTCACCAGCTCGTGAGCGCAGGGATGTACCCCTCGCCCCTCTGGGGGTAATCCTCATTGTGTCATCCCTTTTATCTCTTCACGGGCCGAATCTTAAGATTCCTATACCAAGCCGCATCCGTGTGGTCCTGGAGAACGATATGTCCTTTCCGTTTGTCGGCAAAATGGGCGATATCTTTATACTTGCTTTTGGCGAGAAGGCCGTCGAAGAGCGGCGTGCCCACATCGAATTCCAGGACCTTGACTCCATTGAGCCAGTGTTCACCATGTTTTCCGATGAAGACGATCCTGGCCGAGTTAAATTCGCCGACCGGCTTCAATTTTTTGTTTTGCGGGCCGATCAGATCATAAAGGGCGGCCGCCGTCCTGTTCGGGCCGTTTTTGGCGTCCGGATGCTTGTCATCGTCCAAGATCTGATATTCGAAGCCCAGCGCGGCGTGCGTCGGGGGGTTGGCCGTGGACATTTCCTCAGAGACGTTGTATTTCAGGCCCGAATTTCCGGCCGGGCTGATCTTCCATTCGAATGAAAGCTCGAAATCCTCGAACTCGTCGATCGTCATGAGGTCGCCGCCCTCGAGCGGCTGGCCATCTTTCTGGAGGGGGACGTCCTTGCTCGGCACTTTTTTGATAGCGCCGTTTTCGATGACCCAATGAGCTTCGGGAACACGGTCATAGCCCAGGCCCCGCCAACCGTTGAACGTCTTTCCATCAAAGAGAAGGATCCAGCCTTGGGCTTTTTCCTGCCCGGTCAGGGTGTTGGGGGCTTGGGCCGGCGCCTTTTCTCTCTGGGCCGCATAGACGGCAAGATTCCAAGATCCGACGAGAAAAAGGAGCAGGAGAAGTTTCCTTTGATGTTTTATTCGAGTCATGGCTGTCCTCCTTTTCATGACAAAATTTACTATAGCAAAACAAAGGAATTCTGTGTATATATAAATTGATAGGTCCGCAGAAGTATGTGGACTTAAAAAGGAGAGGGCATGAGGAAAATCACGCGCAGGGAATTCATGGGGAAAACGACCAAGGCGTCTCTTTCAGCGACAGCCCTAGCGGCCGCAGGCCTGGCTCCGACGGCCGTGGCCTTTGCCGGGCCTCAGAAGGAGGCCGCGGCCAGCGATAAGATCCGAGTCGCGTTGATCGGCAGCGGCGGACAGGGGAAAGCCGACCTGTCGGCGTTTCTAAGAATCCCGGAAGTCGATTGTCCGGCCGTCGCCGATATCGACGACAAGCGCATCGCCGAAGGCGTGAAGATGGTCGCCGACGCCCGCGGCAAGGCGGCCGAAGGTTATAAAGATTTCCGCAAGATCCTCGACCGCAAAGACGTCGATGCCGTGATCGTCGGCACGCCCGACCACTGGCATGCCCTGGCGACGATCTACGCCTGCCAGGCCGGAAAAGATGTCTATGTTGAGAAGCCTCTCGCGACGACCGTCGAAGAGGGGCGGGCCATGGTGACGGCGGCCCGCAAATACAACCGCATCGTTCAGGTCGGCACCCAGCAGCGGAGCTCGAAGCATTTCCAGGATGCCCGTGAGTTCGTCAAATCCGGCAAGCTCGGCAAGATCCGGATGACGCGCGCGTGGGCCTATCTCGATTGGAAAAGCAGCCTCGGCAGCCCTCCCGACGAGCCGGTCCCGGAAGGCGTCGATTACGACATGTGGCTCGGTCCAGCGCCAAAGCGGCCCTTCAACCCGATGCGGTTCCACCACAACTTCCGCTGGTTCTGGGATTATTCGGGCGGCTTGGCCACGGACTGGGGTGCCCACATGATCGACGTGGTTATGTGGACCATGGGCGAGGAGCCCCTCGGGGCCATGGCCATCGGCGGGAAATATGGTTTTCCCAACGACATCCGTGAAACGCCGGATACCCAGCTGTCCGTCATCGAATTTCCGAGTTTTTCACTTCTCTGGGAGCACATGATCGGCTGCGGCGTCGGGCCGTGGCAGAGGGAGCACGGCTGTGCGTTCCACGGAGAGAACGGGATCCTGGTGGTCGACAGGGGAGGCTGGGAGGTTTATTCGGAAACCGACCAATTTATGCAGAGGGAGCGCGTGTTCCGGATGATGCCCACGCCCAGGCAGCCGGGCTCGGGCGATTTTCATTTCGAGCATGTCAAGAATTTCATCGCCTGCGTTAAATCGCGGCAGGTCCCTACAGCGGACGTCGAGATCGGGCATAAGTCCGTCCTCGCTTGCCATCTGGGCAATATCGCGGTCCGGCTGAAGCGGTATGTGAAATGGGATGCTCGGAACGAGCAGATCGTCGCTGACGCAGAGGCCCAGGCCCTCGTCGGGCGGCCTTACCGGAGTCCCTGGGTCCTGCCGAAATAGATTGAAAGCCAAGAGAACGTATCCCCCCCCCAAGCCCCGCTGTAATAAAGAGGGAGAGGGGGATTAAAACCATAAAAGATGAGGAATAACATGCGAAAGACGACCCGCAGGAATTTCCTGAAAGCCGCGGGCGCGGGACTGGCCGCGCCCGTGATACGAGATCGTCTCTTTTCCGCTCAACAAACGCATCCCGATTCACTTTTAATCCTGCAAAAATATCGCTTCGAGCTCGGGATGGCCTCCTACACCTTCCGTGCCTTTGGCCTCGATGACACCCTGGCCATGACGAAGAAACTCGGACTGCGAAAGATCGGATTCAAGAGCATGCATCTTCCATTAGAGAGCACTCCGGACGAGATCCAGGCCGTTGTGGCGAAAGTGAAGGACGCGGGGCTGGACCTTTACGCGGGCGGCGTGGTCTACATGAGAACCGAGGCGGAGGTCAAACAGGCCTTCGAATACGCGAAAGCGGCCGGGATGAAGATCATCGTCGGCGTTCCCAACCATGAGCTGTTGGGGCTGGCCGAAAAATGCGCGCAGGAATTCGACATCAGGCTCGCCATCCACAACCATGGCCCCACGGACAAGCTGTATCCGACCCCCGAAAGCGTCGTTGAGAAAGTCAGGAATCTCGATAAACATGTGGGACTTTGCATCGATATCGGACACACGATCCGATGCCGGATTGACCCGGCTGATTCGGTTGAGCGCCTGTTCGAGCGGCTGCTCGACGTGCACATCAAAGATATGACGGCCGCGGCTGTTGAAGGCGGCCCTGTCGAGATCGGGCGGGGCGTGATCGATATCCCCAAGTTCTTGGGGACGCTCATCAAGCTGAATTACGCGGGGGTGGTCAGCCTTG
>JALHTW010000172.1 GCA_022866045.1 Candidatus Aminicenantota bacterium
CCCGATAAATTCCGGTTTCATGAGAAATATTTTGACAAGATCATGGGAACGGCCACCGTCCGAAAGGCCATTGAGGCCGGAAAGGGCATTCCGGAGATCGTCGCGGGCTGGGCGGACGGCCTGGCGAAGTTTGCCGAGCTCCGCAAGCCTTACCTGCTCTACTGATCGAATCTCACTGCCTCAGAGCGGATTGTATTGAAAATAACTAGATGTTTCTTTTAAAATAGGTATCTTTCCGATGATGTTATCATCTCCCGTAAGGAGTTAGACGCATGGCCTTATCAAAGAATTATAACTACGCCCTGTCCAATCCGCTTTCGGTTCTCCTGAACAAGCCGCCGCAGGATTTCAAGCGAAGTGACTTTCTCAAGGTCATCGACGAGAAACGGATCGAACGCATCACCTTCCATTACACAGCGCTGGACGGAAAGCTCAAGGAGCTTAAGATCCCCGTCACGAACAATGACCAGGCCGAAAGTATCCTGGCCGAGGGCGAACGGGTGGACGGCTCGTCGCTCTTCAAGGGCATGGTCGATATGGGATTGTCCGACCTCTATGTCGTTCCGGTCTTCAAGACGGCTTTCCTGAATCCCTTCGACGATCACAGCCTGGACTTCATCTGCCGCTACTTGACGGGGGACGGGGAGCTCGCTCCGTTCGCCCTGGACAACATCCTGGCCCGCTCCGCCGCTCTCTTCAAGAAGAACACAGGGCTTGAGCTTCAGGCCCTCGGCGAGCTCGAATTTTTCGTGCTCAGTGAACGGACGCAAAATCTTTATCCCGTCCAAAAACAACAAGGCTATCACGGGGCCGCGCCGTTCATCAAGAGCGGACAGATCCTCAATGAGATGGTCCACCACATTGCCCAGATCACGGGTGCGGTCAAATACGCCCACAGCGAGGTCGGCTATGTGGACAGCATCGGCAGCGATATGGAAGAGATCCAGGGCAAGCGGGCCGAGCAGCTCGAGATCGAGTACCTGCCCTGTCCGATCGCGGACATGGCCGACGACGTCGTCCTCGGCCGATGGATCATCCGGAACATCGCCCATAAATACGGCTGCGTGGCGACGTTCACCCCGAAACTCGAGGAAGGCATTGCCGGCAACGGGCTGCACTTCCATTTGGCCCTGCTCAAAAACGGGAAGAATATCATAACCGGGCCGGATAACAAGCTGACCGTTGCGGCCCGGCGGCTGATCGGCGGGCTCTGCGAATACGCCGATTCCCTGACCGCGTTCGGGAATACGGTCTCGTCGGCCTATTTGCGGCTCGTCCCCCACCAGGAAGCGCCGACGAGCATCTGCTGGAGCGACCTCAACCGGAGCGCTTTGATCCGCGTTCCTTTGGGCTGGTCCAATGTCCGCCGCCTCTCCAAGGTTTTAAATCCGCAGGACGCCGAGGAATTCCAGAGCGAAGGCAGCCGGCAGACCGTGGAGCTCCGCAGCCCGGATGGCAGCGCCCTCGTCCATCTCCTGCTGGCGGGTATCACGATGGCCGCGGACTGGGCGTTCCGTAAAGACTCCAGCCTTCTGTTCAAGGAAGACACGCCGCTCGGGCTGGCCGAGAAGCTTTACGTCAAAGGCAATATTTTTGCGGACAAGGAATTGCTGAAAAAGCTGCCCGTACTTCCGGCGAGCTGCGTCGAATCGAGCCGGATCCTCCTTCAGAAACGAGAACTCTACGAACGCGATGGCATCTTTCCTCCGAGCGTCATCGATTACGTCGCCCGGCTTCTTCAGGCGGAGAACGACGAATTCATGAACAAAACACTCGCCGACCTTCCCGCCGATGACCGGCTGCACGAAACGCGGAAGATCATGCACAAGGACCTCCACAGACATTAAGATTTTTTCTGATGCCCATTGAATCCATGACTCCCCTGGAGCGGTGGCTGGCCGTTTTCCAACGTCAGAAACCCGATCGTGTTCCCATGGATTATTGGGCTACGGATGAGACGACGCTCAAGCTCATGAAACACCTTGGCTGCCCGACGAAGCGCGAGATGCTCGAAAAGCTCCACGTGGATTTCGCCGTCGAAGTCAAGCCGGAATACAAAGGTCCCAAGCTGCCGCCGCTCGCCGATGTCTTCGGCTGCCGGTTCAGCCGGGTGGATTATGGGACGGGCGCTTATGACGAATGTGTCCATTTTCCGCTTGCGGATTTCAAATCCGTCGGGGGGATCGAGAAGAATTACTCCTGGCCGGATCCGGACTGGTGGGATTATGATTCGATCGCTCGTCAGCTTCAGGGCGGCGAGATGTATCCGGTCCGTGGAGGCGGCTCGGAACCGTTCCTGATCTACAAAAACCTCCGCGGTCAGGAACAAGCCTTCATCGACCTGATCGAGAATCCGGACATCGTCCATTATTGCCTGGACAAGCTTTTCGGCCTGGCTCACGAGAATACACGGCG
>JALHTW010000173.1 GCA_022866045.1 Candidatus Aminicenantota bacterium
CGCATGGACAAGAAAATCGCGCGGCTCAAAGATCATTATATCGTCTGCGGCAGCGATGAGACCGCCCAGACCATCGTCCGCGAGCTTCACCTGACCAGGCGGAAATTCGTGGTGGTCGAGCGCTCGCGAGACATGGTCGATAAACTGGCTTCCCAGGGCGCCGTCCTTTTTGTCCAGGGCGACGCCTCCGAAGACGACGTGCTCGAGCGGGCCGGCATCGCCCGGGCCAAAGGGATTTTCCTGTCCCTGCCCACGGACGAGGAGAATCTGTTCGTCGCCATATCGGCCCGGAGCGTCAACCCTAAACTGCGCATCATCGCCAAGGCCATCGAACTCGGCGCCGATAAAAAAATCGCCAAGGCGGGTGCGGACATCGTTATTTCGCCGACGTTCATCGGCGGGATGCGCATGGTCTCGGAGATGGTTCGGCCGTCGGCCACGAACTTCCTGGACATGATGCTCCGTGACCGGGACAAGGCCTTCCGAGTGGATGAAGTGACGGTGGAGCGGGGCTCTTCGCTCGTGGGCAAGACCGTGGAGGAGGCCCGGATAGGGGACAAGACCGGAGCCCTGCTCGTGGCCGTGCGCCGGGCCGGCCAGGCCGGATACGAGTTCAACCCGCCCGGGGACCACCGCCTTCAGGAAAACGACGTTTTGATTCTTATCGCCCGGCCCGAAATGCGCGCCGCGGTCGGAAAAATCGCCGGCCGCGGCTGATTCTCATTGCTTTTTTGTCATCGCGAGGAGTCCCGCCCCGCGGGACGACGCGGCGATCTCAATTTTCGTTCTTGACTTCGCCTTCCGGCAGTTTTTCCGTCATATCGCCCTGCATCAGCTCCATTCTGTTCGTAACTTTCTCCAGCCGTCTCTCGGCCTCGTCGTACTTGGTCCTGGCGTTCCCTAGATGCGCGCCCAGAACCTGGAATTCGTTCCGGAACCGCCCCAGGTCGCCCTCGAGCTGCGATAAACTGCGGAAAATGTCCTGGGCCGACTTCTCGATCTGCAGGCCTTTCAGCCCCAAAACGATGACTTCCAGGTAGGCATAGAACGAGTTCGGAGAGACGGGGATGACTCGCTTTTGCGTGGCGTAGGAAAAGATACTCCGTTCCCCGCCGAAGCTTTCGTCCTTGATGATGCTTTCGTAGTAGATATTCTCGGCGGGGATGTACATGAGGGCGAAGTCGTATGTGCCCTCGTCAGGAAGGATGTACTTGGACGCGATATCGTCGAGATGTTTTTTGATATCGACGATGAACTTCTTGCGCAGGCTGTCCTTTTCTTTGCCGGGCTCCTCCTGGACGTATTTCTTGAAGTTTTCCAGGGGGAACTTGGCGTCGATGGGCACCAGGTTGCTGCCGATCCTGACCGCCGCGTCCACTTTTTCGCCGCTCCGGAATTTGTGCTGGAGGCTGTAGTGCGACGGAGGCAGGACTTGAACCAGGAGGTCCTGGAGAAACAGCTCTCCCAGGCCGCCCCGGAACTTTGGCGCCCGGAGCAGGTCCTCGAGGGTGGCGATGCTTTTGGCCTTGTCCAGGATCTCGCGCGTCACGCCCTCCATCTTGACCAGGCCCTCCTTGACGTTGGACAGGCTCTGGCCGATGTTGCCGGTCGTGCTTTGGAACTGGGAGCTCATGTGCTGCAGCTGTTGGCTGAGCTGGCCCGTGAGCTGGCCGATCTGCTGCTGCATCAGGGACAGGGCCTGGTTGTCCTTGTGCTCGTTCTTCAGGTCCTCGATCCGCTCTGAGTTGCGCCTGACCGACAGTGCCAGGATGAGGATAAGGACGATCGCCGCCGCCGCCAAGACCAGGAGGACGATATTGATGATCATTTCGGTTCCATCCTTTGGTTCGATTATAAAGAATCGCTCCGGGCTTTACAATGCGGACCGACGGCCCACACACCGGAGCAGGGGATAGTCCGCCGGCATCACTCGGAACGGGGTGAAGAATATCGTGTTCCGCTGATTTC
>JALHTW010000174.1 GCA_022866045.1 Candidatus Aminicenantota bacterium
GCTAAGAAAGCTTTTGACCAGATTGAAGCTGTTTATAAGCTCGCCGCCGAAAACCCGGAAGACCTGGAGATCGTCAAAACATACGCGGATTTCCAGAAGATACGGAACAACGGCAAGTCGGGCATTCTCATCGGCATCGAAGGAGGCTATGCCATCGAAAACGACCTGAGCTTGTTGCAGTCGTTTTACAGAGCTGGTGTCCGGCTTATGACGCTCACCCACTGGACCCGGACAGACTGGGCGGACGCATCGGGCGACACGAAAGCCGAGTCCGGCGGCCTGACAGAATTCGGAGAAAAAGTCGTCAAGGAAATGAACCGGCTGGGCATGGTCATCGATATCTCCCATGCCCACGATGAGACGTTCTGGGACGTCATCCGCGTTTCAAGCGCTCCGATTGTCGCTTCCCATTCCTGCTGCCGGGAGCTATCGGTCCACCACCGCAACATGAGCGATGAGATGCTCAAAGCGCTGGCCGCGAACGGAGGCGTCATCGGGATCAATTTCCTGCCCGGGTTTCTCAATGCGGAAAACGAAAAGAAGCAAAACGAACTTGGGGCCGAGCTTGCTAAAAAATATGACCTTCCTTTTAACGAACAGGAGATCATGAAGGCCGTGCCCGAAAAGAGGGACAAGTTCAGGGCCGAATTCAAGGCCAAATTGGCCGAGCTGAAGAAAACGCTGCCCCCCGTGGACGTCAAAACGCTCGTCGATCATATCGACCATGTGGTTAAGGTCACGGGGAGCACTAATCACGTCGGGCTGGGCTCGGACTTCGACGGCATTTCCGAGACGCCTGCCGGGCTTGAAAACATCGGCCAGCTTATGAACATCACCACGGAACTCCAGGCACGGGGATACAAAGAAGACGACATCCGCAAGATCCTCGGCGGAAATTTCCTGCGCGTCTTCGAGGCCGTTCAAAAGGCGGCTAAAACTTAGGGAGACCCGATGAAGCCGAAATACGGATGCTCGGAAGAAGATCTCACCCATTATATCTGTCATAAGACTCACCGTGCCCCGAAAATCGACGGCAAGCTGGACGATCCCTGCTGGCAGAAGGCGCCCAAGTCCCAAAGGTTCGTCGATCTCGTCACGGGAATCCCCGGATTCCTCGATACCCGCATGGCGGCGCTCTGGGACAACCGGAATTTCTATGTCGCTTATTGGATCGAAGAACCCAACGTCCAAGCCCGGCTCACCGAACGCGATTCCTTTATCTGGACCGAAAATGACGTCGAGCTTTTCATCGCTGGACCCGATGGCTATTACGAGTTCCAGATCAACGCCGCGGGCACGATCTACGAAGTTTTCTATATCTGGCAGGACGCTTATAAAAAAGGCGGCAATTTCGATCGTCCGGAATTCGACCTTGCTTCCCATCGGGTCGATGTTCTCGGCGGCTTTCAAGATGCGAGCCGCTATGGAAAACATCCGCGCGGCAGGCGCTGGGCGTTCATGGATTGGGATTTTCCCGGGCTGACATGGGCCGTCGGCGTCGATGGGACGCTGAACGATGACCGCGATATCGACCGGGGATGGACCGTGGAGCTCTCTTTTCCTTGGAAAAGCATGGAGGCTCTGGCCCAGGGCCGTCCTCTTCCTCCGAACAACGGCGACGTGTGGCGCATGGATTTTTCGAGGTTCGAAGCGCTCCATTGCTGCGGGTCGCGGGTCGAACCCGACCCGGGATGGGCGCTGAATCGACACGGGGTCTATGATTCGCACATCCCGGAATGTTTCTCCTTCGTTCATTTTTCCGACAGCGCCGTCGGATGAAGGATCCATGAGAAGACTTTTTCATTTTCCTCGGTTGTGATATTTTAAGATGTGGCGGAGGATATTCGATCCGAAGAGAACCATGCCTAAGGAGGGACGTCCATTATCGGGTTTCGGCTTGTTTTTATTGGGGAGCCTTGCCCTCGGATGCTCTGTCCTTGCCCAACAGAGGCCATCCTTTCCGCTGACCCATTTCAAACTGAGGAACGGGCTGCAGGTCATACTTTCAGAGGACTTTTCTTTGCCTCTGGTGTCTGTGGCCGTCGCCTATGATGTCGGCTCGGTTTACGAAGTGTCGGGGAAAACAGGCCTGGCTTATCTCATGGAAAACCTGATGTTCTCCGGATCGGCCAATGTCTCCCCCCGCGCGCACATCAATTACATCAACCGGGCCGGCGGCCAATTCAATGCCGCCGCTTCGGAAGATATGACCCTGTTTTATCAGACTGTACCTTCGAACCAGCTCGCCCTGGTCCTCTGGCTTGAATCGGACCGGATGAAATCGCTCGAGCTCAGTGAGGCCGAGTTCGAAAAAGCCAGGAATGATCACCTCGACGACCTCCGCCAGAGAAAAATGGCCGATCCCTATCTTGAGAGCTCCCTGTCTTTCGACCAACTGCTGTATTCGGATTTCGCCTACAGCCATCCCCTGCTCGGAACGGAAGACGATGTTCGCAACCTCACGCTCGATGACGTGAAGAGCTTTTATTCCACTTATTATGTCCCCAATAATGCCGTTCTCTGCATCACCGGAAATTTCAATAAGCTGAAAGCCACGGAACTCGTGGCCCGGTATTTCGAAACGATCCCCGCCGGAAAGACCGTCAGTCCCTCTCTCGAACCCTGGATTTACACGAAAAAACAAGTCCTTAAATCGTTCGAGAACGTCCTGGCCTCGGCGCCGGCCTTTCATCTGGGCTTCCGGATCGGCTCCCCCTCCTCCAATGATTTTTATGTGCTGTCCATCATCGATTACATCCTCCTTCGGGGCCAGAGCTCACGGCTCACGCGGCGGCTCATGAACCGGAACAACAAAATTGCCTATCAGCTTTCGGGCGGGATCGAAAAGAAGAAAGACCGGGCCGTCTACAAAATATTCGGTGTGGTCAACACGCCGATGATGGCCGACCAGTGCTTGGAGGCGATATTTTCGGAGCTTGACCGGCTGAAAACGGCCTTCCTTTCGGAGGATGAACTGGCCCGTTACAAAAATATGTTCAAACAGGATTATCTCGGCCGCTTTTCGAGCTCGATGGAGAAAGCCATTTTTCTCTGCGAATCGTATCTGACGATCAGGAATTTCGATGACCTGCCGCTTGAGCTCGACAGATATCTGAATGTCACAAAAAACGACATCGTCGGCATCATCAACAGGTATTTCACGGCCGACAACAGCATCGTTCTAAACATAAAAACCAAATGAAAAAGATCTGGGTGAGCTTGGGGATCTGGGCCGTGTTTTCGGGGACAGCCCTCTTTTCCCAGCAGGAAAAATTTCGCAAGTCGGCGCCGCCCTCTGAACCACTCCAAGAGTTGAAGCTTCCCCCGATCGAGTCCGCTCCGTTATCGAACAAGCTCAATATCTCCTTCGTTCTCCGGGATAATGTGCCTTTCATGAGCCTTGAGATCGTCATCTTTGCCGGAGAAGCGCTCTCCCCCGATAAGATACCCGGGACTGCCACCTTTGTCGCCGGCATGCTCGGCCGCGGCACCCAATCCCGGACAGCCGCAGACATCGAGGGGATCGTGGAGTCCATCGGCGGAACATTTTCCGTTTCCACGAACCAGGACTATGTCCTCGTGTCCTTCCATTTTTTTCCAGAATATCTCGACCAAGTCCTCGACCTCATCAGCCAGATGCTCCTTCAGCCGAATTTCACCAAGAGCGAGATCGACTACGTCAAGTTTGCGACCACATACGACCTTCTGGGAAGAGAGAGGAATCTGGAATTCGTGGCCAACCGCCATTTGTTCCGCCTGCTGTTCAAAAATCACCCGTATGAAAAGTTCGCGTTTTCGAGCGACGTGATCAAGAACTGGAATTTGAACGCCCTTCTTGACTTCTTCGACCGCTATTACCGGCCCAACAATGCCCACCTTATCATCACCGGAAACTTGAACCTGAATACGGTGACACGGAAAGTCAGCCATTACCTGAATACATGGCAGCCTCGGGAGCTTCCGCCCATGCCTCTCCAGACGGTCAAGCCCCCGGATAAAGACAGACTCTGTCTGATCGACGTCCCTCAGGCCAAGGACTGCGTGATCTATTTCGGTACGGCCTTTCCTTCTCCCGGGACTCAGGATCGCTTTGCCCTGATGGTCTTAAACCAGGTTCTGGGAGGAACTCCCACGTCCCGCCTGTTCATGAACTTGAGGGAATCCAAAGCGTTCGCTTATAATGCCTTAAGCGAAATCGATTTTTTCAACGCGGGGGGCGTTTTCTGCGCCCAGGCTAGGGTCACCCCCGAGTTCATCGCGCCCTCCATCCGGGAGATCCAAAAGGAGATCAAGGCTCTGACCACGAGCCCGATTTCTTCTCAGGAGATCGAACAGGCGAAGTCCTATCTCATCTATCATTTTCCCGTCAAGATCGAGCGTCTCGACGCCTTTTCCGAAAAAGTGGCCGACATCAAAGCCCGGAGCGGCGGCGATGAATGCTGGAACAAATATTATGAACAGGTCATGCTTGTCAATGGCGAACGCGTCTTTGGGGCAGCTCAGAAATATCTTCTCCAGCCGTTTATCGTCGTTGTCGCCGGTGATAAGAGTGTCCTCAGCGAACGGCTGTTGGAATTAGACTCGTTCGATGTTTTCGACAGCAAAGGCCAATTCCAATATCTCGTGAACAAAGATAAGAAAGGAGCCGCCCATGAAGCTCGTTGAGTGCGTCCCCAATTTCAGCGAAGGCCGGGACAAGAACAAGATCCTGGCGATCACCCGGGAAATCGAATCGACACCGGGAGTGAAACTCCTTGACGTGGACCCCGGTGAATCGACCAACCGCACCGTCGTGACGTTTATCGGGCCTCCCGAAGCGGCCCGCGAAGCCGCTTTCAAGGCTATCAAGAAAGCCGCCGAAGTCCTCGATATGCGCCAGCACAAAGGCGCCCACAGCCGGATCGGCGCGACCGATGTCTGCCCGTTCGTGCCTCTCTCCGGGGTCACGATGGCTGACTGCGTGAAACTGGCCCATGACCTCGGCCGCATCGTTGCGTCTGAGCTCGGCATTCCCGTCTATTTCTATGAGGAAGCGGCTATGAAGCCCGAGCGGCGGAACCTGGCCAATATCCGCGCCGGCGAATACGAGGGGCTGCCTGAAAAATTGAAGGACCCCGAATGGGCGCCCGACTGTGGAAAACCTGTTTTCAACGCTAAATCCGGGGCAACGGTCATCGGCGCGAGAGAGTTTCTCATTGCTTATAACATCAATCTGAACACCCGCGACCGAAAGCTGGCCAGCGAGATCGCCCTCAACATCCGGGAGAGCGGCCGGGCAATGCGGGACAAAGACGGCAACATCCTCCGCGATGACAGTGGAAATGCCCTTAAGCTTCCTGGGAAATTCGAACATATCAAGGCCGTGGGCTGGTACATCGAAGATTACGGCATCGCCCAGATCTCGGTCAATTTCACGAACTATAAGGTCTCGCCGATCCACATCGTCTTCGACGAGGTCGTCCAGCAGGCCGAAAAATTGGGACTTCGGGTCACGGGCAGCGAGCTCGTCGGTTTGATCCCGAAAGAGGCGCTTTTGGCCGCCGGACGCTATTACCTCGAAAAACAGGGAAAGAGCCCGGGCTGTCCCGATGAGGCACTCATCCGGACAGCCGTTCTCTCGCTCGGGCTGAGCGATGTCGTGCCGTTCGAAATAAAGAAAAAAATCATCGAGTATCATTTCGAGGAGCCGGCGAACCTGCTTGTCCGGAAGAGTCTCCGGGAGTTCGTCAACGAGCTTTCCATGGATTCCCCAGCTCCCGGAGGCGGGAGTGCCGCCGCTTTGTGCGGCGCACTGTCGGCGGCCCTGTCGTCCATGGTCGCCAACCTGACGTTCGGAAAGAAAGGATATGAAAAAACCTTCAAGGAGATGAAACGGACGGCAATGCGCGCCCAGCTGCTCAAGGACGACTTCCTGAGACTGGTGGACCAGGACACCGTGGCTTTTAATAGGCTGATGGATGCGCTCCGCCTTCCTAAAGCGACCGAGGACCAGAAAAAGGAGAGGGACTCCGCCGTGGAGGCGGCGACGAAAGAGGCCACGCTCGTGCCGTACCAGGTTCTCGAGAAGAGCGTGGAACTCTTGAATCTGGCCCAATGGACCGCCCAGAAAGGGATCCGCAGCGCGCTGAGCGACGCCGGGGTCGCAGCCCTTGCCGCGATGACCGCTGCGGAAGGGGCCTATTATAACGTCCGGATTAACCTCCCCGGCATCCACGATGAAAAATTCAAAGCCAAGACGAGAAGACGGTCCACGGCGCTCAGGAAAAAAGCCCGCCGTCTGAGCGAAGGCGTCCATAAATTCATTGAAAGAGAATTCGCTAAATTGTAAAGCATTAGGCCGTGTTCTCGAAGATTTCTGTCGTCACCTGAAACCTGAAAAGAAGGCCGTGGACGATCATCGTCGTTGCCGTCGCCTACGGATCGTCGGCTTTGTCAAAGAGAAGGATTATTCTCCTATATCTTTCCCTTCCTGAGCAGAAAAAACAACCCGAATATCGAAAAGCCGACAAGGACAATCATGCCTGAAGCCGGGAGATCCAGGACAAAGGCAAGGGCTAGGCCAGCGATTACCGAAACGAGGCCGACACCGCAGGACAGGACGATCGCCGCTTTGAAGTTCGACGCCAGTTGAAGCCCGGCTGCGGCGGGGATCACGATCAACGCCGACACGAGAAGGATCCCCACAACTTTCATGCCCAGGACGATCGTGACCGAAGCCAGGATCGTGATCAGCGTGTCAAGCCGGCGGACGCGGATACCGGAGACCCGGGCGGATTCCCGGTCGAACGTCAGGGACATGAACTTCCTGTAGTTGCCGACGACGAGGACGACGACCACGGTGGCGAGCGCCATGGACAGCCAGACCTCAACGGGCTCGATGGCCAGGATCTCGCCGAACAAGTAATTCAGGAGCGCAACACCGAAGTTTTGGGAGAGCGTCGCCAGGATGATGCCCAGGGCCATCCCGAGGCTGCTGACGATGGCGATGGCCGTGTCTCCGTAGAGCCCGGCGCTCTCCTTAAGCTTCATGATGCCGAGAGAGGCCAGGACAGAAAAGGCCAAAGCCACGGCGAGCGGCATCATGTGGAGAAAGAGGCCGAGAGCCACGCCGGCAAAGGTGATGTGCGAAAGGCCGTGGCCGATCATAGCGTCCTTTCTCAAGAGAAGAAAGACGCCCAGGACGGCGCAGGCTACGGCAATGAATATTCCTGCGAGCAAAGCTCGCTGGAGGAATCCGTATGTGAAAAACGCGTCCATGTTCGTGCTGGGCGTCCTAATGCCGATGGGAAACGAGATGTCCGCCGGCCAGAATGTCCTTAAAAGTTTCCGAACGGCAGAACTCCCCGTGGCTTCCGTGATAGACAAGCCTCTGATTCAGGCAAGCGACCTGGGAAATGTGCTTGTCTACAATCCCGATGTCATGGGTGACCAGGACGATCGTGATGCCTTCCTGTGTGTTGAGCCGATCGAGGAGGTCATAAAAATACCCCTGCGTTTCGGCGTCTACGCCAGTCGTCGGCTCATCGAGAAAAAGGATCCGAGGTCCATTGACGATGGCCCGGGCGATGAAAATTCGTTGCTGCTGTCCTCCGGACAGGCGGCCGATGCGCCTGTTCTTGAACTCTTCCATGCCGACGACCTGAAGGGCGTGGCGGATGGCCGATTCCTCCCGCCGGCGTGTCCCGCGGGACAATAGCCGTGACGGCCCCAAGGCCATGGCCACGACCTCTTTCGCGGAGGCCGGGAAGAGAGGGTCGAAATGCGTCGCCTTCTGAGGGATATATCCAATCTTCGGCCAGTCCGCGAATTCTTCAAGGTCTTTGCCCATGATCCGAACCCTCCCCCGGGTGGGTTTCAAAAGCCCAAGGATGATATTCAGGTGGGTCGTCTTTCCCGAGCCGATGGGACCGATGATCGAGAGGAAGTCTCCCTCATGGATGGGCAGGGTGATGTCCAAAAGAACAGGCCCATATCCGTCGTTGAAGGAGACGTTCTCGACGGAGATCAAGGGTTTTTTCTCAGCGGCAGATGAGTCCATGCTTAAAACTCTCCAGATTTTTCCTCATCAAGTCGATGAACGCGGCACGGGATTCTAATGTCTCTTTCGCCACGCTATGGCCGGGGTTCAGAAGACGGATATCGGCCCCGATCTCGGAGGCGATGATACGGGCCAGCTTATCGCCGACGCTTGGCTCGAAAAAGATCGTTTTGATCTTCCCTTTTTTGGCCTTGTCGATGATCCCGACCAGCTCTTTCGGCGTCGGCGAGGCGTCAGGGCTCAGGCCGTAAACGGAGATCATTTGAAGGCCGTAGCGGCGAGCGAGGTAGCCGAATGCGGAATGCCCTCCGAAAATGAATGTTCTATGAAGGCAGTTCTTGAAAACCTCTCGATATTCATCGTCCAGTTCTCGAAGCCTTTCCTTATAGAGCGCGGCGGCCCGTTCGAAGGCAGCCCCATTTTCCGGTTCGATTTCCTTTATGACGCCAAGGATCCGGTCCACGACGACTTGGTCGAGACCGAAATCAAGCCAGATGTGGGGGTCAGCGGTTTCCTTTCCCTGAACGTGCCCCGGCTCTTCATGTTCTGATCGAAGCACCTGGAGACCCCGGCTGGCTTCGAGGATCCTTAAGCCGGGTCTGGCCATGCTCCGCAGGATGTCCTGAGCCCAGGGTTCAAGGGCCGGGCCGATATATATGAACATATCCGCCGAGGTGAGTTTTTCGATATCGCTGAACCGGGGCTGCCAGGTATGGACGTCGGAGCCCGGCGGGAGAAGCATGCGGACGTCTCCCCTGTCTCCGGCCACTTCGCGGGCAAACTCCAAGAGGGGAAATACCGTGGTCAGAATCCTGATTTTCGGCCTGGAGGTTGCCGAGGCGATCTGAACCGCCATAAGGACGGTCGTCACAACTAGGCAAAAATTGAAAAATGCAAGCCGCTCGTTCGGTCTTTTCATGGATAAGTGATCAAGGGCCGTAGCAAAGGCATTTTAAAGAAAGCCTGAGAGAAAAGTCAACTCGGAGGGAAAGAATATAAGCAATTCTTTTTCCGGGGCGCCGGAAAATCGAACAGGGGTGGCGCGGCGAAGGGGCTCCCCGCGCGCAGCGGCTTGGCCGCGAGCACGGCCGGGGAAGAGCCGCGACAGGACCCCGCCCGAAATTGGCCTGACACTGGAAAAAGAATTGCTCATGGGAAGAATCCTTCATAAACACTTGAACGAGCGGACCGTTTATGGCATGATTTTATTTCAACTAAATCTTTTTTGGAGGGTTTGAGATGTCTTTAGCCTTATCCGGATTAAAACCATCACATCTGTGGAAGCATTTTGAGAATATTTTAAAGATCCCGCATTGCTCGGGCTGCGAAAAAGCTCTGGGGGACTACATCGTTTCCCAGGCCAAAAGCCTGAATCTGGCCTTTAAGAAAAACGAAGCGGGCAACGTTCTCGTCCGAAAACCGGGGACAGCCGGCCATGAAAACGGCAAGACGGTCATTCTCCAGGGCCATCTAGACATGGTCTGCGAGAAGAATTCCGACGTGAAGCATGACTTCGCCAAAGAACCCATAGAGGCTGAGGTCGGGAACGGATGGGTCCGGGCTAAGGGGACGACGCTGGGCGCGGACAACGGCATCGGCGTCGCGGCCAGCCTGGCCATCATGGAGGATGTTTCGCTCGTCCACGGTCCCCTCGAATTCCTGTTCACCGTGGACGAAGAGACAGGTTTGAATGGGGCCCGAAAGATCGAACCGGGGTTCCTTAAAGGGAACAGGCTGATCAACTTGGACAGCGAAGAGGAAGGAACGTTCACGATCGGGTGCGCCGGCGGCGCCGAATCCGAGATCGCGTTCCCGCTCAAAAGAAAGAAGTCCAAATTGAAACGCGCTTATCGGCTCAAGATCAGCGGCCTGCGCGGCGGACATTCCGGGCTCGATATCAATCAAGGCCGGGGGAATGCGATCAAGCTTCTGGCAAGAGTCCTGTGGCCAGCCGGTCCTCAATTCCGGCTTGAGCTCCTCCGCATCGAAGGCGGCAACAAGCATAATGCCATTCCCCGCGAGGCCTGGGCGGAATTGCTTCTAGACCCGGTCAAGATAAGATCTTTCAAGACGTTTCTCGAGAAAGCCGGCGATAAGATAAAGACAGAATTCGGCTCGGTCGAGAAGGATTTTCAATATTCGCTCGAAGAGATCGAGCGCGGAAAAGATGATCCTTTGGCCGTCGGCTCCCAGAAAGCCTTGATCGATTTCCTATTTTCTTGCCCCCATGGCGTCCTCCGGATGCATCCGGAGATTGCCGGCTTGGTGGAAACATCCACAAACCTGGCTATTATCCGAACGGCCAAGGCCAAAGCGCAGATCATCTGCAGCAGCCGCAGCTCGGTCGGCCCCGCGGTCGAGGCCACCCGTCAAATGCTCCAATCTCTGGTCGAGCTCTCGGGCGCCAAAGTCAAACAGCCCGAGGGCTATCCCGGCTGGGCGCCGAACCTGCAGTCCCAGCTTATGGCAACGCTCAAGAACGTCTATCAAAAAACCTTCAGCAAAGAAGCGCATATCGTCGCCATCCATGCCGGCCTGGAATGCGGGATTATCGGCGAAAAATTCCCGGGCATGGACATGATCTCTTTCGGCCCGACGATCACCCACCCTCATTCCCCTGAAGAAGGAGTCGAGATCGATTCTGTGGAGAATTTCTGGAAGTTACTGACGGCGGCGCTTCAAGAATTAGCCTAATCTTGACCCTGGCAGAGCTAAACCTTCACCTTTGGCAAGAATTTTGATCGTGTCGACTTGACCCCAATCTTGTCCCCCGTTTTTGAAAAGGGAGATTACCCTTTTTCCTTTCCTTGCCTTTTTACCCTATTTTTTTTAGGATTAAGGAAAGACTACAGGAAAGGATGTGCTATGGGAAAAAAATGTCTTGTTGGCTTTGTTGCCGTCAGCTTCATTCTGATAGCTTATTCTTTTATAGGCTGTAAAAAGAAAGAGCCCTCCCGTGTGCCTCCGTCCTCATCGTCCGAGATGAGAGGCGACCTCGAAGTTCTCCATGTTTCCCCGAAAGGGCAAACGCAGGCTGTCCGCGAAGCCGATGAGCTCGTCGTGATCTTCGATCATCCAATGGCCGCCCTCGAACCGCTTCCCCTTGAGGAAAGGGTGCAGTTCCTGAAGTTCGACCCGCCCTTCTCCGGAAAATACCGCTGGATGGGGACGAAAACTCTGGCCTTTACTCCCCGAGAACGATTTCCCTATGCGACAGATATAAAACTGACCGTTCCATCAGGGACAAGATCGATCGACGGCTATGTTCTGAAACAGGATTTTTCCTGGAGCTTCAGCACCATCCGACCCCGTTTAATCAACCATTATCCCCAGGATAAAGAGAAACAGCAGAAATTGGACACGGGAATCATTCTCGTTTTCAATCAGCCCGTCGATGAAAACAAAGTCAAGGAGTTCACCGCCTTCACGGGCGTTGATACCGACAATAATGAACGACCGGTCGGTTTTTTCGTCGAGCATCTGTCCTCCGATAAACTCAAAGAAGCCAATATTCCATACCCGCCTAATAACGTTCTCTACCTCAAGCCGGAAGAAAAACTCAAGCCCGGTCTGACCTACGTTGTCGAGCTCCGAGCGGGACTTCGAGGAAAAGAAGGACCGCTGGGCATGGAAAAGAGCGTTTTTTTCAGCTTTGAAACATTCAAGCTATTTCAGTTTATAGGCTTAGGCGGCGGAGGCCATGATCCTGCCGAGCCCCTTCAATTCCGGTTTTCGAACCGCGTCATTTACAAGGACTTCATCGCCAAGGTCCAGTTCGAGCCCAAGGTCGAAATCCCGGATTATTACGCGGAATGGAACTATGGGAGCGAGGTCTTGTGGATCTCTCTCCCGCTCCAACCCGAAACCGAATATACGTGCCGGATCGCGGCCGACCTGAAGGACGAATTTGGGAATTCACTCGGCAAGGATATCAAAATCGGGCTGTCGACATCGGCCTATAAGCCGTCTGTTGGGATGACGACCGGGCACGGCGTCCTTGAAGCTTACAGCGATCTCACATACCCCCTGTATATCTTGAATGCGGCCCAGGTCAGGCTCCAAGCGGCCCGCCTGACGAAAGACGAGGTCATCCCCACATTGATCAGCGACAAGGTCTTCTGGCCGAGCGAATCCTTCAATCCAAGACCGGATTTCTACCAGGTCGATAAACCATTGAATTTCTCATTCCCCAGGAACAAAAGACAGATCGTTCCGCTCAACATCAAAGACATTCTCAACAATAAATACGGATTCGTTCTTTTCCAACTGGACACATTCGCCCAGGATAAATGGAGCCGCTATCCAAAAGCCTTCCTCCAAGTGACGGACCTCGGAATTACAGGCAAATTTTCTTCGGATAATAATATCATCTGGGTGACCGAACTGAAAACGGGGCAGCCCGTCGCTGATGCCGACGTCGAGATCCGGGACGAGGCGAACGCCTTACGCTGGAAAGGCAGGACGGACAAAGAAGGAAAAGTCCAGGCGCCCGGCTGGAAACGGCTCGGCTTCCGAAGCAAGGACCAGTGGACCAAGCCCCGGCAGTGGGTCTTCGCCAGCCGCGGAAACGACATCGCCTTCACGTCCTCGGAATGGGGCACGGACCTCGATCCTTATCGCTTCGGCCTCTCCTATGACTGGAACCCGGAGCCGGAAAAATTCCTCGGCTACGTCTTCACTGAGCGCGGCATCTACCGCGCCGGCGAGACAGTCCATATCAAAGGCATTATCCGCAAGAGAGAAAAAGGCCAATGGCAGATTCCGGAGGTCAAGGCTGTCGAATGTGAGATCCGGGATCCCTTCCAGAAGGCCGTTTACAAGGGAAAGGCCGAGCTCGATCCTTTCGGCTCGCTCGCGATCGATCTCGAGACGCGGGAAGACGCCTCGCTCGGCTCTTATAATATCGCGGTCAAGGTCCCGCCGGAAGCTCCCGGCGAAAAAGAAATCAAGGTCTTCGAGACATTCCGCGTCGAGGCGTTCCGGCCGACCGAATTCGAAGTCCATCTCCGCTCTCTTAAAGAGAGCTACGTATTCGGCGACCAGTATCAGGCCGAGGTCCGCGGCAGCTATCTTTTCGGCGGCGCCATGGCCGGGCAGAAAGCGAGCTGGACGCTCCGGTTGAACCCGGCGTCTTACATGCCTCCTGGCCACAAAGGCTACATCTTCGGCAACGACCTCGAGTTTTGGGACGAAGAAGAGACCATGGCCGAGAAGAGCCGCCTCCTCGCCTCGGCCGAAGGGACTCTCGGCCCGGATGGAAAAATCGAGATCAAGGCTCCTCTCCTCCCAGAAAAAGAACACATGACGGTGAGCGCCGCTTTGGAAGCCACGGTCGAAGGCCCCAGCCGACGCTCGATCTCGAACCGGATCCAGACATTTGTCCATCAGGGGGAATTCTATATCGGCTTGAAGCCGAGCACATCCTTCCTAAAAAAGGGAGAAACGATGACTGCGCAAGTCATCACTGCGAACCCGGACGGCTCCATAGCGCCCGAGAAAAATGTCACAGTCAAGCTCATCAAGCGCGAATGGCGCTCTGTGCGCAGGGCCGGCGTTGGCGGGCGGTTCCAATGGATCTCGGAAAAGGCCGATACCGAAATCGCCTCCAAAGAGGCGCGGACGAAAAACGAGCCCGTCGAAGTCGTCTTCCAACCCGATAGGGCTGGCCTCTATCTTCTCTCCGCCATCAGCCAGGACAAGCGGAAGAACACGATCAATGCGACGGCCTATGTTTATGTCACCGGAAAAGACTATGTCCCCTGGCGGCGGAAAGACGATGATTCGCTCGAGCTTGTCGCCGACAGCGACGGCTACAAACCCGGCGACAAGGCCAGGATCCTCGTCAAATCGCCTTACGAGAGGGCTAAAGCCCTGGTGACCATCGAGCGCGAATTCATCCTTCAGACCCAGGTCCTCGAGATCCAGGGAAGCACGAGCGAAATCGAGATCCCGGTCACGTCTGACCATATTCCCAACATCTTCATTTCTGTGCTTCTCGTCCAGGGACGGACCTCCATGGCTACGGCTGCCGAGACTCAAGATGTCGGGAAACCCTCGTTCAAGCTCGGCTATATCAATCTAACGGTGGATCCATCGGAAAAGCGTCTTGCCGTCGAGGTGATGGCCGATAAGAAAAGCTACAAGCCGAAAGATCGGGTGACGCTTCGTCTGAAAGTTAAAGACGCGAAAAACAATGCCGCTCCGGCTTCGCTTGCGCTGGCGGTCGTCGACGTCGGGGTCTTAAACCTCATCGGCTTCCAGACTCCCGACCCCTTTGCCCGGTTCTACGGAGAAAAACCGCTCTCTGTCCAGACCTCGGAAACGAGGCTTCACGTCATCGGCCAGAGGAAATTCAGCGAAAAAGGCGAGAACGTCGGAGGAGGGGGGGGCATGGAAGCCATGGCAATGGCTGGCCTTGGAGAGGTCGAGCTCCGCGGCGATTTCAAATCCACGGCCTTTTGGAATCCTGCGGTCATGACCGATGAGAAAGGAGAAGCGACGGTCCAATTCCCGCTGCCTGACAACCTGACGACATTTCGTATCATGGCCGTCGCCCAGACGAAAGATTCCCGTTTCGGACAAAGCGAAGCGACATTCAAGGTCTCCAAACCGCTCCTGCTTCTGCCCTCGCTCCCGCGTTTCGCCCGCGTCGGCGATCAATTCCAGGCCGGCGTTGTCGTCAATAATTTTTCGGACAGGAAAGGGAGCGTCTCGGTCGTGCTCGAAACGAAAGGCATCGTTTTATCCGATAAAAAGAACGCTCGCGAGATCGTCTTGAACCCGGGCGAAAGCCAGGAGGTCCTTTATTCCATGGAAGCGGACAGCCCCGGACGGGCCGTTTTTGCCTTCCGGGCGAAAATGGGCGACGACACGGACGGGCTCGAGCTGACGATCCCCGTCGAATTGCCCCGTCCGACCGAGTCCGTCGCGACGTTCGACCGGGTCACGGAAGAGTCCAAGGAAGAAAAAGTGACGATCCCGGAAACAATCTATGCCGATCAAAGCCTCGTCGAGGTCCAGGCCGCGGCTTCAGCGCTTGCCGGTTTAAGCGGTTCGGTCGATTATCTGACAAATTACCCGTATTTATGCCTGGAACAGCGGCTGTCCTCGATCCTCCCCTATCTTGTCGCTCCGCAGGTCATCCGAGATTTCAAGCTCAGCCTGCTTGAGGCTAGGGATATTGAACGGCTGGTCCAAAACACTCTTAAGGAGATCTATGGCTGTCAGAAAGAGAGCGGTGGGTTTGGACTCTGGCCGGATGCCTCGTTCGAATCTCCTTTTGTCTCTTGTTATGCGGTCTTCGCCCTGATGAAAGCCCAGAGCGCGGGCTATGAGGTTGATGGAATCCGTCTTGACAGAGCGCTGATGTATCTCCGGAATATTTTGAAGCTCCAGCCGGACGCCTCCAGCCCCTATAGCCTGCCGAGCTGGAAAACCACTCAGGCTTTCGCCCTTTACGATCTAGCCTTGGCTGGGCGGCCAGAACCCGCCTATGCTGAAAAACTGTACCGGGAGAGGGAAAACCTGTCTTTGTTCGGCCGCGCCTATCTCCTTAAGGCCCTTCACTTCGGAAATGGGACGTTGGCGGCCCAAACGACGCTCCTCGAGGAACTGCTCAACAAGATCAAAATCACGCCCTCGAACGCCCATTTTGAAGAGGATGACGAAAGCGGTCTCCGCTGGATTTACACCTCGAACGCCCGCACGTCGGCGATCATCCTTCAGGCGCTCGTCGAGATCGGTTCCGAAAATCCTTCGCTTCCGGCCGTGGCGAAATGGCTCATCGAAAAAAGAAAAAGCGGCTGTTGGCAGTCTACGCAAGAAAATTTCTTCGTCTTTTATGCCCTGAATGATTTTTATCAGGCGTATGAGAAGACGAAGCCGGATTTCAAGGCCGAGATCACGCTGGCGAGAAGATTGATCCTTCAAGAAACCTTCAAAGCCGCGACGAAGACGGCAAAAGCCTCCCTGCCCTTGACCGAATTCAAGCCGGGAAAAGAGCTGTCGTTGAAGATTGAAAAGACGGGCGAAGGAATCCTTTACTATGGCGCTCGTTTAACCTACGCCCCGAAGCAAAAGCTGGAACCGCGGGACGAAGGATTTGCCGTATACAAAAAGATCGAATCCCTCGACGGCAAACCGCTCGAATCCATCAAAGCCGGGACCCTCGTCGTCGTGACCCTCCAGGTCGCTGTTCCTAAAGAAAGTTTGTTTATCGTCGTTCATGATCCGTTGCCGGCGGGATTCGAAGCCGTCAACCCGAGTTTTCTGACAGAAAGCGAGGACGCGCAGCGGAAACTAGAGAAGTTCGAAGAGTCTGATGAAGGGCATTGGTGGGAGGGCTTCAACCACGTCGAAATGCACGACAACCGCGTCCTCCTCTTCGCCGATTCGCTCAGAGCGGGCATCCATACTCACCGCTACCTGGCCCGGGCTCTGACCTTTGGCCAGTTCACGATGCCCGGCACGAAAGTGGAAGAGATGTACGCGCCTGAAGTCTTCGGCCGCAGCGCCGAACAGATAGTGAGGATCGCGAAGTGAAACTCCCGAAAAGGAAGCGGGCCGTTTTTATCGCCTGTTTGGGCGTCGTCATTCTCGTCTGCGGTTCCTTTTATTGGCCCGTGCCGAGGCTTCGGCTCGACCCGAAGCCCGTGATCTCTCTTCGCCTCGAGGACCGGAACGGCATTCTCCTCCGCGAAGTCCTCTCCGACGAAGGCGGACTTTGCCGCTGGGTCCAGCTTGCGGACATCTCTCCTCTTCTTCTCAAAGCGACGATCGCTTCCGAAGACAGGCATTATTTCGTCCATCCCGGCGTGAACCCGTACGCCGTCGTTCGGGCCTTTTTTCAGAACCTCAAAAGCCAGCGTGTCGTATCCGGAGCGTCGACCATCACCCAACAGGTCATCCGCAACATCTTCCATTTCCGCCGGACCTTGCTGACAAAGGCCCTCGAAGCCTGGCTGGCCGTGCGTCTCGAACACACGCTCTCCAAGAACGAGATCCTCGTCCAGTACCTCAACCGTATTTCTTACGGGAACCAGGCTTACGGCATCGAAGCGGCCTCCCGTCTTTATTTCGACAAGCCCGCCGCGGACTTGAGCCTGGCCGAAGCGGCCTTTCTGGCGGCCCTTCCCCGCTCTCCCTCGGAATTCAACCCCTACAAGAATTTCGTAGGCGTCGAAAGACGACAGAACGATCTTCTGCGAAGGATGGGCGATCTTGGCTTTATCGCGAAAGACGAAATGAACCGCGCCCTTAAAGAACCCCTGAACCTTATTTCCTCCAAAGGGAAATTCCGCGCCCCGCATTTTTGTGATTTTATCTTGGGCCGGATCGCGCCCGAGGAGCGGAGGACGATGTCCGTGGTCCGTTCGACTCTGGATTATGCCCTCCAGGACAAGATCGAAACTCTTCTCAAAAACCGCCTCTCCGCTCTTGAAAAAAAGGGGATCACGAATGGTGCCGTCCTCGTCCTGGACAACCGGACGGGCGAGATCCTGAGCATGGCCGGGTCCGGTGATTTTTTTGATGAGCGGCACGACGGCCAGGTCAACGGCGCTCTTTCACTCCGGCAGCCCGGATCGACCATGAAACCCCTGACCTATGCCCTTGCCTTGGAAAAAGGCATGACGGCCGCCACGATCCTGGAAGACGTTCCGACGGAGTTCGCGACGCTCGAGGGCAGTTTCATGCCTGAAAACTACGATGAAAAATATCACGGCCCGACCCGGCTGCGAAGCGCCCTGGCGAGTTCCTACAATATCCCTGCTGTCTCTGTCTTACAAACCCTGGGACCGGATCTTCTCTACAGGCGGCTCAAAGACATCGAATTCACGAGCCTTCAAAAAACCCCCGGATTTTACGGCGTGGGCCTGACGCTCGGAAACGGCGAAGTGACGCTCCTCGAGCTGGTTCGCGGCTATGCGGTGTTCGCTCGCGGTGGGACGTTCATCAAAGACCGGGCTGTCCGGACGGTCATCCTGAAAGACGGCCGGGACATGCCGGCCGCACCGGAATCCGCGTTCGTCCGCATCTTCTCTCCGGAAGTGTCATACGTCATCACAGACATCCTCGCGGATAAGGACGCCCGTATCCCCACGTTCGGCTATCATTCCCCGCTCAATTTTCCTTTTCCCGTGGCCGCCAAAACGGGAACCTCCAAAGATTTCCGGGACAACTGGACCGTCGGATACACGCCCCGA
>JALHTW010000022.1 GCA_022866045.1 Candidatus Aminicenantota bacterium
CAGGTCGCTTGACCGTGCTTTCCGACCGGCTGGTGATCAGTGACTTCCGTAAAATCAAGTTCTTCACTCTTGACGGAGAGTACACCAGCGAAATCAAGGAGCCGGGTTTCATGGGATTTTACCCTTTTCTTCCCATCGGGAAGAATTATGTCGGATTCCCCATGGAGAGGCGGGACGATGGCTCTCTATCTCCGGCGGCTGGTTGCATTTATGATAAGGACCTCAAGCTCAAGAAAAAGTTCTATGGCGAACTCCCCATGGCCCCGCCGCCGCCGCCCCCGCGCGGGAGCCAGCCCCCCGCCAAGAAAACGGTCAAGCTTATATTCCGGGATTATGCGGACTATGCCGTGTATGGGAACAAGATCTTTGTCGCCGATTCCAGGAAAGGCCTATTCATCGCCATTTTCAATGAGAACGGAGATCTCCTCTCTGAAATCCACCATTCCGTCGAGAAAGTCAAGGTTCCCAAGAGCTATCTCGAAGCCTTGATCAAAGAGCGCAAGGCGTCCAAATATTGGGATTCCATTTACGCCCATCAAAATCCCGTCGTGCCGGACTTTTTTCCTGATTTCGTCGGTTTCAAGATTGACGGCGGCCGGATCTACGTCATTACTCCGGCTCAAAAGGGCGGCCTGTACGAAGTTATCGTCATGGACTTCAAGGGCCAAATCCTCGAGAAAAGTTTTCGGTTCCCGATCAAACCGAATTTCGAAGTTCCCGAGTCCTTTAGCCTCAGCTACGATGTCGAGGGCAACAAGTTTGTCTGGTTTGCCTACAACGACGCCAAAGAGACTTTCGAGCTTCACATCCGCTGAGCGGGCTTGCTGATCCTCTGTTAGCATGCCATCCAGGTTTCCAAGCGCCGCGCCGAGCTTTTCCTTGAATACCTCGGAGAGCGCGTCTTGATCGGCGGCCGCACCGTGACGTTCTTTCAAGGCACGATCGAGATTTATAAAAAAATCAGGCAAAGATGATGTTTTCGATCTCTTTGGGCGAATCCACCAAATAGGTCGGGTTCTTTCTCCGCAGAAGTTCTTTCCGATGGAACCCCCAGCTCACCGCGATCACGGAGATGTCGGCATTCTGACAGGCTTCGATGTCTCGCGTTTCGTCGCCGATGTAGATCACCTCACCCTTCCTCAGATCGTATTTCTTCAAGAGATGAAGCAAAGCCCGGGTCTTGCCGAAAAAGTTGGATTCGGCATGGATGAAGTCAAAAATATCCAGATGGCGCGCCCGGAGGAACTTCAGGACGTTCTCTCTTGAGTTCGAGGTCAGAATTCCAAGGCGAAATCCCCGGTTCTTAAGGCCGAGAATCAAATCCCGGATTCCCGGAAACAATTCCACCTGGTCGATCCTTTGATGGAGCTCTTTTTGCGTCCGCAACACCAGCGAGGGCATTTTCACCAGGGGAATCTGGTACTTTTTCATGATTTCCCGATTGGACATGCCGCGCAGGTTTTCGACGTCTTTATCCGCCAGGGGCTGGATCTTGAATTCGTCCGCGTGCTCGTTGATGAGCCTGATGACGGCGGAGAGCGTGTCGGCGATCGTGCCGTCGAAATCGAAGATCAATGTAGGATAGAGCGGTCCCTGAGGCGCTAAGGCCGGAGTGTCTGTTCGTTCAGGCGCGATCGACATGCGTTCATCCCTTCGCCGAATTCTACCGTCTTACTCCCTCTAAGTCAATCAAAAGACGCCGGGGTGTCATTTAAAGTTTGAAAGTGGACTGTTTTTAGAGGATTTAAAGTTTACGACAGTCCACTTTCAAAATTTAGCTGCCCTGAATTATTCATAAATTGAGCCGTTTCCTCGAGAAGAGAATTCGCAGATGGCGCCGAATTCAAGACGAGGGGGACACGATCCCAAATTCCGGAGAATTTGGGTCATGTCCCCGAATTCAGCGCCCGTCTGCAAATCCACGACCGGGAGAGATAACGTAATTTAGGAATAATTCAGACTAACAACCATTCCGCACCTCTGGGATTCTGCCTTTGTATCCGCGGCCATTGCACGGCCGTTGCCTAAACCTACTTTATCGCGACACCCATCGTGTCTCGATGGATATCGATCAGCGTTCTCAAGTAGGGTCCGATTTCGTCGGGACTGTTGAAGCCGGCTTGACGCGCGGCAGAATCCCGTTTTTCTTTGGGAATGTCGGCGCTCTCAGCCCAGTGTTTCAGATCACGGTAGCATCCGAGTGTAAACAGATCCCAGGTTGCTCCTTGATCGCGGACAAAAATCATGTTCTCCGGCCGACCCGTGCCGACCTGGTAGGCGTTTTCCATCTCGCGTTCCTTGTACAGTTCCTCTTGCTTTCCCGGAAGCGCGATGAAGATTTCGATATGGTAGTAGGCTGTGCCGGCGAATGCTTTTTTCACTGTTTCGAGCAGAGGCCCCATCACGAAGATATCTTCCCGCCAGGCTGAACAGGCGTTGATTTTTTGAGTGAATTCGTTTTGAGAAGGAAAAGAAACCTCGGCGGCTTTCTTTCGCCGAGAAACCCTTTCTTTCGAATAATATTCGGTGTAGCTCCCCATGGGGAAAAGAAGCATGAGGTCCCATTGGTCGCCTTGCGTGTGACGCCACCAGAGAGGACGTTCGTCTCCCGATGCATCATATGCAGCCATCCGGCTTTTATAGAGAGCGATCAGATCAAGAAGCTTTCCCGGCGCTGCCCGGACAAATGTGGTTTTATACAAGGTGGGTTGCTCTGATGACGGCGGTGATCCTGCTGCCAAGCTGGCGCTAGATAAAAGGGCGTGGAGCATAAAGAAAGCCAAGAACATCGACATTTCCTTTAAACGATTTCTCATAAGGCCTCCTCGAATAAATCGGTGACGCTTAGTCAATTTCCCTAATATAATATCAGAATTGGGAAATTTGATAAGCGTCACTGCGGCTTTCCGGGGCTATTGTGAAGATTACAAGGGGCTTAATCCCCGGCCGTCCGCTCTGGACAACCGGCGAACCGAAGCGTTCCCATTCTTGAGAGGATGGAGCGGCTAGCGGATTTTCCCCCTCGCCAGCTCAGTCAGGACTCTAACCGCCTCATCGCCACCGATGTCTCCGATCGCTTCGACGGCTTCCTTTCGGACCCTGGGGTCGGCGTGGGTTTTGACCAGGGTGATGAGGTAAGGAAGCCCGCTTTTCCGCGGCAGGTCCGCGAGGGCGTGGATGGCCTCCTTCTGAACCTTGGCATCCTTATCCGCTGCGGAGAGCTTTTCGAGGGCCTTGATCGTTTCGCCCGTCGCTTTGTCGGCTAACCCTTGGATGGCTTCGATCCGGATTTCAGGGTCTGCACCGTTCAGGGCGAGCAAGATCAGGGCATCGACGGCCGCCGGGAGCTCCATCTCGACCAAGCCCGAGACGGCCCGCTCCCGGACGTCTCTGGAGAGGTCGCCTTTGATCGCCTTCAATAGGATTTCCAGCGCCTTGAGGTCGCTCTGCTCACCCAGGCACTCGGCGGCCTCGGCCCGGATCTCTTCGGACTCTTTGCCGGCCATAATCCGCTCGGCAAACGGCACGACGATGGGGACATTCCGGTGAAGCCCGATAGCCCGGAGGACGGAGAGCTTGTCTTCTTGCGTCCCGGCCTTGCCATAGAGCGGTATGAGATAACCGAGGCTCTCCGTATCCGCGGCCATCCCGACCCAAATGAACGGGAGGTCGTCGAAATCGAACGGACACGAGAGGTTGCTTATCCGGATATCCGACGGGAAAGCCGTTTCCGACGACGTCGTCCGAAGTAGAATCGCGATGTCCTTGATCACACGCCGCTCGGGCTCCTCCGCGATCCGAGCCGCAGCCTGGGCCCGTGCTGCCGACGGCATCACTGCCGCGGTCCCGCGGACCGCCTGGTCCTGATTGACCCTCTTCTCGAGCGGAGTTTTCCGGCCGTTAATAAGGTCATCCAGCGTAAGAAGTCTCCCAGCCTGGTCGCCCGGGTACCAGCCCATGGTCGACCTTTCCCCCATAAGGCGGCGGATGCCGAAGCCGACCCAGAATCCCCTGGTCCAGCCGTTCGCCTTCGCCTCGCCGCGGGCCCAAGCGATCCGTTCGGCCATTGGGCCCGATGGGCCGGGATGGAGAAGGACCTGGCCGGGCGCCGCCCCGCGGGCCGCTTCCAGACCATGGATCGATACCGATGCCGCACCCACGATAAAGCAGACGCCCGCCAGGGCGCCCGCGGACCATCTTCGGGAAACCATAACCGATCTCACGCGCACCGCTCGACCGCGTCTTTCTTGCTCTTTAGCAGGTCTAAAAGTGCCTGCCGGGCTTTGGGCGTCTTGAGCTCGCCAAGCGCCGAGACGGCTGCGGTCCGCACGTCGACCTCGGGATCGGTTTTGGCCGCTTCGAGAAGAATAGGGACGGCTTCGTCACTCTCGGACGATCCCAGGGCATCGACGATCTTTTCCCGCCACTCGGGGTCTTTTTCCTCTTTGAGGATCTTGCCCAGGGATTTGAGCGCGGCCGGGTCTCTCTTGTCGGCGAGTTGGTCGAGCGCCGCCTCCCGGGCTTCGGAGAACTTGGCCCGCCGGAAAACGTCGCCGAGAACAGCGGCCTTGTCCAGTTCCTCTATGTCGGCTAGGGCATTGACGGCCGCTCTGGCCAGGTCCTCGTTCGCCCCGCCCACCGAAACGGTGACAAGCGTGGCCTGGGCTTC
>JALHTW010000175.1 GCA_022866045.1 Candidatus Aminicenantota bacterium
GAAGAAGGATTTTTCCGTGTCTTCAAGGTCGAGGAAGGAGCCGGGCTCGAACGAAAGGCCGAGGTCGTCTCCCTGACGCTCACGGCCCCGAAGAGCGAGATCGAGAAGCCAAATTTTTGTTTTTATGACGGGGCTAAACCTGTCCCCTATCAGATCATCGACGCGAGAGAGTCCGTTCCTCCGGAAAGCCAGGCTAAAACGCATCCCGTAACCCTGACCTACAAGCTGGCTCTCCCGCTCGATGTCGCGCCCTTGGGAAAAAAGCTCCTCATCGCCGTGAAAGGCGAAGGAAGCGCGTCGGCCGAAAAAGGCTTTGCCCTGAGCGGCGAAGGCTTCGGCAAGACGGTCAAGTCATCGCGGATCGCTCTCGAGCTCCATCCTAAGAGCGGCCAGATCAACACCATTGAATTCCTGAAAGAAAAGATCAAGCTCCACAACGAAAAGGCCGGCGTCATTCATTGGAACCCGGACGTTTACATCCCCGGCATCGCCTGGGATCACTCCTTCGACTGGGATCCGCCCCAGTCTCTCGCCGAAAAGGATGGCCCGTTCGTTTACATCAACGCCCGGAAAGGGCCGCTGCCGCGCATCAAGGACATCGGCCTCGAGGTGAAATACACGCTCGAAAAGGAAGCCCCCTATTTCATTGTCGAGACACGAATGACCGTGGACAAGGACCTCGGCGTCATCGCCCTCCGGAACGATGAGATGGTCCTTTACAAAAGGCTATTCGACACTTTAATCTACAAAGACAAAAAGGGAGGCTTCGTCGAGCTGCCTCTGCTCGAGCTGCCCGGTCTCCCCAACGGGCTGGTCCACATCGCGCCGGCGGACATCGAGTGGGTCGGGCTCGTTAATACCTTCAACAGGTACGGCTTCTTCAGCATCCGAATCCAGGAAGCCAGCGCCAATCTGGACGCGGCGGGCGACTTTTCCCATAAGGCCGGAACATATTTTTACGCTCCCTCCGACGGTGAATACGTATTCTGGGTCCGGCCGTATCTCTATACGTGGGCGGAATATACGACGAACAATCTCCTGACGTTCCTGCCTCAAGGGAGTTTCTTCTACGAGAAGAACGCTTATATCCTCCTCCCCATGGACGATAAGACGCCGGCCGTGTTGGACGAGCTGGCGAAAAAGCTCAAAAACCCGCTCCGCGTGTTCTAATGGAATTCATTGATTTTTCATCTCTGAGACGAAGCCCCTGCAGTGTAGAAAGACATGATCCCCCCATCCCCCTTGCGAAAGGGGGAAGAAAGGGAATTATTCCATAGTCAGAGAGGTTTTTCATGTATGCCATCGGTATCGATTCCGGAACGCAGGGAACAAAAGTTCTGGTCGTCGACATTGATACGGGGAACATCATAGGGAGAGGGCATTCTCCCCATGCGATGGTCCCTGGCCTGAAGCCTGGAGAGAACGAACAGGATCCTGCCGCTTGGATCCGGGCTTTCGAAGAAGCACTCGAAGAAGCTCTAAAAGATGCCGGGATCGACGCGACCAGGATCGTCTCTCTGGGTGTATCCGGCCAGCAGCACGGCTTTGTCCCTTTGGACAAAGAAGGCCGGCCCATCCGGCCGGCCAAGCTTTGGAACGACACATCCACGATTGAAGAGACCGAGGCGATCGTCGAAAGATTGGGCGGCCCCAAAAAATATATAGAAAAGCTCGGTATCAGCCTCGCCGTCGGCTATACGGCCTCTAAAATCTTATGGATGAAGAAAAAAGAGCCTAAGAATTATAAAAACCTGGCAACCGTCCTTCTTCCTCATAACTACCTCAATTTCTGCATAACCGGAATTCCTCATATGGAATACGGAGATGCTTCGGGCACGGGTCTTATGGATATCCGCCGACGCGAATGGCAGGCCGAAGCGGTCGAGGCGATCGATGCCGGGCTCAGAGCGAAACTGCCGGGCCTCCGCCATCCCCGGGATCCTGTCGGGGTTATGAAGGAGTCCATCGCTTCAAAATTCGGCCTCAAAAAGATCCTCGTTTCCAGCGGCGGCGGCGACAACATGATGGCCGCTATCGGAACGGGGAACGTCGCCTCCGGCGCTTGTACGCTGAGCCTTGGGACATCAGGGACGATCTATGGCTTTTTCGACAAGCCCTTTTCCGACCCCCAAGGCGAGATCGCCGCGTTCTGCGACAGCACGGGAGGCTGGCTTCCTCTGCTTTGCACGATGAACGCGACCGGCCCTACGGAATTCATGAAAGACCTTTTCAAGCTCGACAATGCCGCTCTCGAAATTCTGGCCGCCCAAGCGCCGGCCGGCTCGGCCGGGCTTCTGTTTCTTCCCTTTGTTGACGGCGAACGAGTGCCCGCCCTCCCCGAAGCTTCGGGGACCTTCTTCGGGCTCAACCGGCGGAACTTTGATCCATCCCATATGGCCCGCTCGGTCATGGAAGGAACCATTCTCAATCTCGGCTACGGTTTCGGCCGGATGCGCAAACTCGGCCTGAACCCAACCGCAATCCGGGCCACGGGCGGCGGAGCAAAAAACCGGCTCTGGCTCCAGATCGTCGCGGATATTTTGAAAACGCCTGTCGCGACTCTGCATGAAAATGAGGCGGCCGCCTTCGGCGCAGCCATCCAATCCATCTGGACATATTGGCGGGACAAAGGGCAGGAGATAAAGATCAAGGACTTGACCGATCAGATGGTCAAAACCGAAACTTCGGGCCTGGAGCCGAATCCACGAAATTTCGCCATTTATGATGCGCTTCAGGAACGATTCAATTCACTCTGGAAAACTCTCAAAGAGGAATTTAAAGCCCATAAGAAATTATTGGCAAAGCTTTAATTTCATAATCCTCTACATCCAGCCGTTCTTGTAGCCGGTCTCGTACATCGCCACGATGTTTTCAGGTGGTGTCAGCGGTTGGATATTATGGCAGGGGGCCAAGATGTATCCTCCGCCCGCCCCCATGATCCGCAGGTTGTCCAGAACCTCTTTCTGGACTTCCTCTATCGTCCCGAACGGCAGCGTGTGCTGATTGTCCATCGCCCCATGGAAAATAATCCTGTCCCCGAAATCCTTTTTTAATCCTTCTCGGTCCATGCCCTGACACCGCCATTGGATAGGATTCAGAAGGTCGATGCCGGCCGCGATCATGTCCGGGATGACCCGCCGGCAACTGCCGTCGTTGTGGTGAAATACGAACGCTCCGGCCTCGTGGGCGAGGTCCATGCTCCGTTTCATTCCCGGCAAAAGGAACTCGCGAATATGTTTCAACGAAAACATTAAGTCAGTCTGTCCACCCATGTCTTCGGCCACGCAGCTGAATGTAACCCGGCCGGGAATCCGTTCGAAGATACGCCGTGTATTCTCGTGAGCCAGGCCGAAAAGCTTGTCCAGGCAATAATGGACGATGTCCGGATTCTCGATCAGGTCGATGAAGGCTTGTTCCTGACCGCGGAGGTTTTTGTAGATCAGGAACGGTTCCGAGCCGCCTCCA
>JALHTW010000176.1 GCA_022866045.1 Candidatus Aminicenantota bacterium
CACAGCGCGGCGACTTGCGCGAAAATGTCCGAGGCGCACAAGGCCATCAGGCAGATTCCCTGGAATAAAGGTGGGCGGATGTCTGCAGAAAGCCGGGCGAAAATGAGCGTCGCTAAAAAGGGAAAGGCTGGTCATCGCCACGCGCCGGAAGCCAGGGCAAAGATCGCTGCCGCCATGCAGGGAAAACGGCACGCACTCGGATGTGTCCGATCCGAAGAGACCCGCGCGAAGATGGGCGGCATGCGGGGGAAAAGGGGGCCGCTGAGTCCGTTCTGGAAAGGGGGCCGCAAGAAAACCGCCAAGGATTACGTGAAGGCCTTTGCTCCAGATCATCCTTACGCTGACGCCGGCGGATATGTATTCGAACATCGCTTGATCGTCGAAAAGGCCATCGGGCGGTATCTCAAACCGTCTGAAAAAGTGCACCATAATGAGAGGAAAGACGACAACCGCAACGAGAACTTGGTCGCCTGCCAGGATGACGCCTACCACAAGTTAATTCATCGCAGAGCCAAGGCGCTGGAGATCCTCAAATGACGCCCCCGCGACCGATGGTCGTCTGCTTCTGCGGGTCCGTCCTGTTCAGCGAGCAGATGCTCGTCACGGCCTGGGAGTACGCGAAGGCCGGCATTATCGTCCTCGGATGGTGCGTCCTCCCGGACAGCTATTTCGCCGCCTTCCCCGGGTCGCGCGGCGACGACGGGGCCGGCGTCCACGCGGCCGAAAAGGAGGGCGTCAAGGAGGCGCTCGACGAACTGCACAAGCGGAAGATCGACCTGGCCGACGAGGTCCTTGTCATCAACGTCGGCGGCTACGTCGGCGACTCGACGAAGAGCGAAATCCGATACGCCATCGACCACGGGAAGCCGGTGCTTTGGCTGGAACCGGATTCGGCCGAGACTATCCTGAAGGGTATCACCGTCACCGAGCCGGAGAAGGAGAAGGGATGAAAGCAAAAGAGTATGCCGCGTTCTTTCGCCGGAACGAGGAGGCGATGGGACGCGACCAGGCTCTAAAAGAAACCTTTTTCCTGATGAACGATGAGCTCCAGCAAATTCTCAAAGCGAGAAAGTGCCGGCGGGACGCGGCCACCTATTCTGTCATGCTCGAGATGAACGGTCGCTGGAACGCGATGTGTAAAATTATTCCAGGGTTCAAGCGTGATGGATTTAAGCGCTTTTGGGATTCTAAAGTCAGCCCTCCGCCCGTCCTGAAGGAGAAGCGATGACGGGTCTGTTCACCCCCTATCTGGCGTCGTACAGTCGGATCAAGATTCACCGGCGGATGATGAAGTCCATGCGGGACCAGCGCGGAATCCAGATGCAGTGCCGGAAGTGCGCGAAGACGTGCAAGGTCCTGGCGACGTCGTCGGACCTCGAGTCCGGGTTCGTCTGCCACGAGGCCAAGAGGCGGAAGGGCAGGAGCGAGGGTGTGGATTAAAATGGGTCGGAAGGTCACGTTCAACGAGTTCTCGTTCCGGCGGCAGGCGGTCGGGATCACCCAACGTCAAATGGCGGAAAGGGCCGGCGTCCCTTATGACCGGATCCGGACGTTCGAGCAG
>JALHTW010000177.1 GCA_022866045.1 Candidatus Aminicenantota bacterium
CCTCATCTTTGAGCAGGACGACCAAGCCGGGTTTGGTGCAGAATTGCCCGGCTCCCATCGTGCAGGAGTTAAAAAGCTCGTTCGCGATTTGTTCGGCCCGCTCTTTCAGAGCTCCGGGCAGGATGAATACCGGGTTGAGGCTCGACATCTCAAGATAGATCGGCTTGCCGGCTTCGTCCGCCGCCTTTTTAAGCCGGAGCCCCGCCGGCCGGCTCCCGGTAAATGCCGTTGCGCCCAGGAGCGGATGGGACACAAGCTTGAGTCCGTCCTTTGGCTGGAGATGATAAATCAACTGAACGGCCGCGAGAGGGAGGCCGCATGCCTTGAGGCAATCCCGGGCGATCCGGGCAAAAATCCGAGTGGTGCCGGGATGATTGGGATGAGCTTTGGCAATGAGGGGATTGCCGGCCGCGATCGCGGCGGCGAAATCCCCGCCGGCGGACGAGTTGAAGGCAAAAGGAAAATTATTCGGACCGAAGACGGCCACAGGTCCGCCCAAGCAGCTGTATTTCGATCTGATATTTAGCTTTGTGTCGATCGCCGCCCGGCACCAAGAGCGGTCCTTGGCCGCCGCGGCCGCCTGGTGGAGCTGGTTCGTCGTTCTCGGGAGCTCGGTAACTCTAAGGCGCGGCTCTTTCGGAAGGGCTGTTTCAAGATGGGCCATGTCGACCAGATCGTCATGGTGAGCCAGGATTCGATCTGCAAATAAATCCAGGAAGCCGGCCAGGACTTCAGGCGGCGTTTTGATCAATCCGGGGACGGCGCACTGAGCAGCCTGAAGAGCGTCCTCGACATCGGCAAAGCATGAGATCGGATAGAAATCTGCGAGCTCTTCGCCCGTGGCGGGATTAACGGCACGAAAAGAGCCGATAGAGTTTCGGGCCGGACGCCATTCGCCGTTGATGAGGACGGGTTGAAGAGTCTTATCGTTCATTTTGTTCGGGATCGCACCTCTTCATTTTTCAAAATTGAATAATGAGCTGCTTTGACCCCAGCTGCCGGCTCTTATCCGCCGGAGTAGATCGGAGAGATCGCGATCTTGTCGCCCTCTTCGAAATGTTCGTTCGGCGCAACGGCCTTGCCGTTTCGGGTCACGATCTTTGGCCGCTGCTTGGAAATATGGATCATATCAATCAAGGTCTCGGCGGTCGTTTCCGCCGGGAGCTCGATCTCCTTTTCGCTGAAACCGGCCTCATAGATCAGCGGGCCGATCATTTTGATCCTGATTTTCATGTCAGCTTCGCGTGTTTCTCGGCTTTGGCCGCTTCCTCGGCGAGGTCGAGCTTCTTGAGGGTGTCTTTGGTCGGGATACCCCGGTTGTCATAGCCGCGCTGGTCGTAGTAGTGCTGGAGGAGGCTGTCGTACTTCTCGATCTCGAGGACCTTGCCGGCGATAGGGCCTTCGGTGTCGGCATTGGATGGATCAAACCAGACGGCCGGCGGGTAGTCCGCCTTGCGTGTAACGCCGGGGAACTCTCGGAGGTAGTTGAGCTTGATCAGGCTGTAGATCCGGTCGGCCGTCCGCCACATGTCGTCGAGCGTCCAATTCAGGCCCGTGATTGTGTTGAAGTACTTGGGATAATTAGCCAGAGGCCAGCCCAGCTCGATCCAGGGGAAACGGCAGGCGACGATGAACTCGAACATGCCCCCCCGGATGCGTTGGAGCTCGATGACCTTGGCCGCCTTTTCCGGGCCGTAGGATTCCCTGGTTGTGCTCTTGATCTCGAAGGTGATGATCCAGGCCTCGCGGTGGTGGGCGCCGATGGCGGCGACGCCGAAGGCCAGCGCCTGGCCCGGAATGAATTTACAGTTGTAGGCGGCCACTTCGAGGCCCTTGACCTGCATAGCGTAGGCCTCGGAGTTGTGCCCGAATTCCCGGGCCATCCGCCGCGATCCTTCGGCCAAAAGGTTTCCGAGCTTGCCCTCCCGGAAGGCGGCCATCCGGAGCAGCTCCTTGGCCCGCTCGGCGTCGCCGAACTTGAAGTCGCCGCTCGTCGCGCCATGGTCGATGGCATCGGCGTAGAAGCTGAGGACGCAGCCTGACGACATCGTGTCCAGGCCGTACTCGTCGCATAAGTAATTCAAAGACCCGACTTGGGGGAGGTCGAAGATCTCGAGGTTCGAACCGAGGAGGCCGATGTTTTCGTAATCGAGCTCAGCCTCACGGCCTTCGTGATCGTGGATGGCGATACCGCAGCGCATAGTGCAGTTGGGGCAGCCGTAGGTGGCGATCCGGGCGTTGTTGACACGCTCGCCGTCGATCTTCCAGGCGTCGGGGTGATGGGTCTTGCGGAAGTTCCGGACGGGGAGGCCGGCCACTTCATTGCACCAGGCCAAAACGCCCGTTGTGCCTTGGATGGACCAGCCCGTTTCCTTGTCGATCTGCTGGACTTTTTTTAAGTCGCCCGCTCCCAGAGCTTTCATGCCCTGCGGATCGGCTTGCGGAATGGGCCGATGGCCTTTGACGACGATAGCCTTGAGGAGCTTGGAGCCCATGACCGCGCCCATGCCCGGCCGGCCGCCGGCCCGTCCTTCCATGCTCCGAACGACGGCATAACGGATGAGATTCTCCCCGCCCTGGCCGATGTTCAGAACGCCCACCCCTTTGCCGTACTTGCCGTAGATCCAATCATTGGTGGCATAGGTCCCTTTGCCCCAGACTTCATCGGCCGGCAAGAACTCGACTTTGTCGTCCTCAATATAGAGCATAGTCGGCCGGCTCGCCTTTCCCTCGACAATCAAAGCGTCGTAGCCGGCTTTCCGGAGATGCTCAGACACGCGCGTACCCAGGTTGCCGTCGCCGTAAAAGCCTGTCAGGGGCGATTTAGCAGCGACGACCGCTTTGCCGGTATTGGGGGCCGGTATGCCGGCGATCGGACCAAGGGCGACTATGAACTTATTCTCGGGGCCGAGGGGATCGATCCCGGGCTTGAGCTCATCGTACAGGATTTTAACGGCGAAGCCTCGTCCGCCGACCCATTTTTTGGCGAACTCCTCGCTATAAGCCTCTTTTTTAGTGCTTTTTGTGGTGAGGTTGACGCGGAGAATATTGCCGGTCCAGCCGTACACTGTGACACCTCCGTGA
>JALHTW010000178.1 GCA_022866045.1 Candidatus Aminicenantota bacterium
CAAAAGCCGACGGGGCCCCCCTCCGCTACGGAGGCTTGAGGGCGGCCTAAGTGCCGCCCATACATTGTCACTTTATTTATTGCGTTTGTGTTAGTAAGCAATTCTTTTTCCGGTGTCAGGCCAATTTCGGGCGGGGTCCTGTCGCGGCTCTTCCCCTCAGAGTTGACTTTCCGGCGCCCCAGAAAAAGAATTGCTTACCGCGGACATAGACTTTGTTACGAGAGAAACGTCTAACTGTGGGCGATCTTGTGGAGGGCCTTCCCGAACCGGTCGATCTCTTCGGCCGTATTGTAATGAACGGCGCCGGCGCGGACCATGCCGCCGGATTCTTCGAAGCCCAGGCGCCGGCACGCTTCCAGGGCGTAATAGTTGCCGTCCCAAACGTAGATGCCCTCGGCGTCCAATTTCTCGGCGGTCTGGCGCGGCGTGAGGTTCTTCAATCTGAAGGAGAACGTCGGCACGCGTTCCGCGAATCGGTTTTCATCCGTCAGGCCATAGATGGAAATGCCCGCGGTTTCGCCCAGGACTTTATGCATTTCCCGGCTGAGGTCGCGTTCGTAAGCTCGGATCGCGGCCATGGCCTGTTTCAGATGCAGGGCTCGTCCCCGGAACTTCTTATCGTATTCCGCCGCATGCTCTTTTCCAAAATGGATCCCGACCCATTCGAGGTATTCGAGCGTTCCCAAGAGCCCGGCGATCGCTTCGTGGTTTTGCGTTCCCGTCTCGAATTTCAGCGGAAGTTTGTCGGAGGCGGGACGGACTTTGTAAGCGAAAAGTTCCTCGAGCAATCCGGAGCGGCCGTAAAGGATCCCGAGATGGGGGCCGAAGAATTTGTAGGCCGAGCAGGTGAGAAAATCGCAATTGAGCTCCCGGACGTCGATCGGCCCGTGCGGGGCGAAATGAACGGCGTCAATGAAAACAAGGGCTCCTCTCTCGTGGGCCTGCCTGGTGATCTCGGCGACGGGGTTGATCGAGCCCAGCGCGTTTGAAGCATAGCCGACAGCGACAAGTTTGGGGCGCCCTTCGAGCGCGGCCTTCAAGGTTCCCATGTCGAGTGTGCCGTCCTCGGGACGAAAATCCACCCAGCGGATGTTCAGCTCCCGATCCTGGGCGATGAGAAGCCAGGGCGCGATATTGGCGTCGTGGTCGAGCCGGGTGACGACGATCTCATCTCCGGGCTGAAACATGCGGCCGAGCGACCGGCTCAGCTGGAATGTCAGGCTGGTCATGTTCTGGCCGAAGATGATCTCTTCCGGCCGGTCGGCGTTGATGAATTCGGCCATCGCTTGCCTCGTTTTGAGAATGATCTCGTCCGAGGCGCGGCTCGTCTTGAAGGCGCCCTTATGATTGGCGTTGGATTCGATCAGATATTCCAGGATATGGTCCAAGCAGTCCTTGACGGCCTGCGTGCCGCCGGGATTGTCGAGAAAGATCGCCCCCCCATGCAGAGGAGGAAATTGGTGCCGGATCTTCCCGAGATCGAGGGTCATGATGAACTCCTTTTAAAATTGGGGACACGAAGCGCATATCTTGGGGGCACGCCTCAAGGCGCATGTCCCCGCGGGAAGTGTCCCTGAATTTTCTTATTTTTGGTTCGAATTCTATGCTTTCGAATAAATCTATCCAGGTTATCTTCGATCTGGAGGGCCGTCCACTCGTAGGCCTCGATTCCCAAGCCGGAGGGGTCCTTGACGTCCCAGCCGTAGAGTTTGTCTTTGCGAATAGCCTTGATTTCGGATAGCCGGATGAAAATGGACGAATCCATAGCGATGATGTAATCGAAGTCCGCCACGGGAAATTCAAGGACATGCCTGGATTTATGGCCCGAAATGTCCACGCCATAGAATTTTTTAAGGATAAAAACGGTTTCGGGAAAAACCGGCTTTTTGGCCGGGGCGATGCCGGCGCTCTCGGCCTCGATTATCCCGCCGTAGAAGGTCTTGGCGATGACTTTGGCTATCGGACTCCGGCAGAGGTTGGCCAGGCAGACGAACAGGATCTTAATCGGCCTCTTGCCCGCTTCTTCATTCACCGGATCAAGCCTTTTGAGAGTTATATCCGGGGATGCCGGTAAAGTCAAGGAGAGGGGATCCTGACCCCGAAAGAGATATGCGGTTAGGGTTTAGACAGATTGACCGGTGCGCTTATCTTAGCGATAATGGACCCATGAAGATCATAATTTTTCTGTCAGCGATATTAGGATTTTTTGGAATGGCCGGGTTAACGGCCGAGAAGGACAAACCGCTGGAAACCGTGCCCTCTGTGGACCTCCAGAAATACATGGGCAAGTGGTACGAGATCGCGGCCTTTCCTCAGCGTTTTGAGAAGGGCTGCCACTGCACGGCCGCGGAA
>JALHTW010000023.1 GCA_022866045.1 Candidatus Aminicenantota bacterium
CAGGCCGGGTCGGAAGTGTCGGCCCTGCTCGGGCGGATGCCTTCGGCCGTCGGCTACCAACCCAACCTGGCTACGGAACTGGGCGAGCTCGAGGAACGGATCACATCGACCAAGAAAGGCTCGATCACGTCGGTCCAGGCGATCTATGTTCCCGCCGACGACTTCACCGACCCCGCTCCGGCGACGACGTTCTCGCACCTCGATGCTTCGACCAGCCTCTCCCGCGCTCTCACCGAAATGGGTATTTACCCCGCCGTCGATCCGCTGGCATCGTTTTCGCGCATCCTCGACCCGAACATCATCGGCGAGGAGCATTACCGGGTTGCGCGCCGGGTGAAGGAGATCCTGCAGAGGTATAAGGACCTCCAGGACATCATCGCCATCCTGGGCATCGAGGAGCTGTCCGAGGAGGACAAGCTCATCGTCGGACGCGCCCGCAAGATCCAACGTTTCCTGTCCCAGCCGTTCCACGTCGCCGAAGAGTTCACGGGCCGGCCCGGCAAGTACGTGACCATCGAGGAAACGGTCCGCGGCTTCAAGGAGATCTGCGAAGGCCTGCACGACGACAAGCCCGAGCAGGCGTTCTATATGGAGGGCGGGATCGACGATGTCGTCAAGCGCTCCGAGGAACTGAAAAGCTTATGAGCCAGAACCTGCCTTCCTCACTCCATCTCAAGATCATCACCCCGAGACTTTTGCTTGCCGATGCGGACGTTGACGAAGTTTCGATCCCGAGCCTCGAAGGTCTGATCGGGGTCCTTCCCGGGCATAGGCCGCTCGTGGTCGCTTTGGGACAGGGGGCTCTAACATATCGCCTCGGGACGAGCGAGGAGAGCTTTGCGGTCAAGGGCGGCTATGCCGAGATCCTGCCCGACAAGGTCCTGGTTTTCACCGAAGTGAGTGCTGACAAGAACTAGACAGGACACATTCCATATGTGTCCCAATCTCTGACACGATTATGCCTATTAAAGATGAGCCCGCAGGTTCAGGCCCAGATGGGGTATGTGTACCCATGAATGAAGACGAGACCCCGGATACGTTCTACCAGGGCCGCGTCCTAGTCCTCCAGAAAAAAAAAGGATATCGCTTCGCCCTCGACGCGCCCCTTCTCGCCGATTTCATCCAAGTTCGGCCTGCGGACGAGCTTTTAGAGCTGGGCACGGGCAGCGGCATCATCCCTCTCCTCCTCAGCCTCAAGCCCTTTGCCCATATTACCGCAATCGAGATCCAGGACGCTCTTGCGGACTTAGCCCGGAGGAATGTGAGCGCGAACCGGCTGGACGAAAGGATCACGGTCGTTCACGGCGACTTCAGGAAATATCGCAGTCTTAAAAAATTTGACGTCGTCTTTTCCAACCCCCCATACATCCCCCAAAAGACCGGCTTTCTGAGCGTGACGGCTGAAAAATCCGTTGCAAAACACGAGTTAAAATGCGATATATTAGGGGTTATGCGGGCGACGGCCAGACTGCTCAAGAAAGACGGACGGGCGTATTTTATCTATCCCGCTCGGCGCGAAGAGGACTTGAGGAAAGCCGTCGAGAAGAACGGCCTTCATCTCCACGCGCTGCGCTACGTCCATCCGCGGAAGGGGACGGCAGCGAATCTCTTTCTGGCCGAATGCCGGTTTTCCGCGCGGGAAACGCGCCTCCTTCCGCCGCTTGTCCTGTCTGACGACCGGGGCGAAACCACGGCCGAAGCGCGCCAGGTCTTTGAAGGAAAAACCCGTGGTCCGGCTGATTAAGAATCTCCGAGAGCTTTATCGATACCGCGTGCTCATCCAGAATCTGGTGAGCCGCGAGCTCAAGGCCCGGTACCGCGGCTCGGTCCTCGGGTTCCTCTGGTCGTTCTTCAACCCGCTGCTTCTCATGGTCGTTTACACGATCGTTTTCGGCTTCATCATCAATTCGCGCGACCCGGCCTTCAACAGCTCACCCTGGCTCTACGCCCTCTACTTGTTCAGCGGCGTGCTTCCCTGGGTCTGGTTCTCCTCGTCCTCGATCGAATCGGCCAACGTCCTCATGACCCACGGCAATCTGATTAAAAAAATTCTCTTCCCGGCGGAGATCCTGCCCGTCGTCACCCTCACGAGCAACCTCATCCACTTCAGCTTCGGCCTTCCGATCCTGTTCATCTTCCTCTTCATTTTCGGGAAATATTTGACCATCTACGTGCTTTTCCTGCCGCTGGTCGTCCTCGTCCAGTTCATCTTTTCGCTGGGGTTCGGTTTTCTCCTCTCCTCGCTCACCGTCCATTTCCGGGACATCAAGGACATCCTGGGCAACCTGCTGACGTTCTGGTTCTTCGCGACCCCGATCGTCTATCCCCTCTCGTTCGAATCGGTGCAAAAATCCGGCGTTCTCCGGACCATGCTCAACCTTAACCCGATGACCCATATCATCGGCGGCTACCATGATTGCTTGTTTTACGGGCGGATGATCCGCTGGCGGTCCCTGGGCATCACGCTGATCGTTTCGCTCGTCCTGTTCACTATCGGGTACGCCGTGTTCGACCGGCTGCGCGACTCGTTCCCGGAGGAAGTCTGATGTACGCCATCGAGCTCGACGGGGTCACACGGGTGTACCAGAAGTATTCGGCTCGCCACCGCTTCCAGACCTTTAAGAGCGCCCTGGTGAAAGGCGATTTGTTCCGCTCGTTGAAGCCCGACGAGCTCGTCACGGCCCTTGACGACATCAGCCTTCAGGTCGAGAAGGGCATGACCTTCGGCGTGATCGGCGAGAACGGCTCGGGAAAGAGCACGCTCCTCAAGATCATTGCGGGGATCGCCAAACCGACGTCGGGCCGGCTCAAGGTGGAAGGCAAGATCTCGGCCCTCATCGAGCTCGGCGCCGGCTTCCACCCCGAGATCTCGGGCCGGGAGAACGTCTTCATCAACGGCATTATGCTCGGCCTCTCCAAAAAGGAGATCACCCAGAAGTTCGATGAGATCGTCGGGTTCGCCGAGCTCGAGGAATTTATCGACGCGCCAGTGAAGACGTATTCCTCGGGCATGTACATGCGTCTCGGCTTTTCGATCGCCATCAACGTCAATCCGGAGATCCTCCTCATCGACGAGGTCCTGTCCGTCGGCGACGCGGCCTTTGTCCCGAAGTGCCTCGACCGCATCGACGACTTCCGGCGGCGGCGCAAGACGATCCTTTTCGTCAGCCACGACCTGACGACCGTGGCCAAAATCTGCGATAAAGTGGCCTGGCTGAAGGACGGAAAGATCCGGATGATCGGCGAGCCGAAGCGGATCGTGGACGCCTACCTCCAGGACGTCACCGAGAAACAGGAAGAAGACTTCCAGGAGCGAAAGGTCCAGCCGGTCCAGGCTGAAGCGCCGGCGGCAGAGCCTTTACCCGAGCCGGCGCCAAAGCCTGCCGCTGAGGATGAAAAGCGCGAACAGCGGTGGGGAAAGCGAGAGATCGAGATCCGTAAGGTGACGCTCAAGTCGTTGGGGGGCGAAGAGAAGCACGTCTTCCATCCCGAGGAAGGGATGGTCATCGAGATGGATGTTGCTGCGCACAAGCCGCTCAAGGATTTCGTCTTCGGCATCGGGATCTTCAATTCTCAGGGCATTTCCTGCTACGGGACGAACACGAACCTCGAGGACTTCGAGCCCCTTTCGATCAGCGGCGCGGGGAAGGTCACCTGCCGGATCGAGCGCCTGAGCCTGATCAACGGGACGTATTACCTGGACGTGGCGGCCCACAAGCGCGACGGCTATTCGTACGATTATCACCGGAACTTGTATTCCTTCCTAGTCTCCTCGATGCTCAAGGACGTCGGCATCGCGCGCCTGCCGCACGCCTGGAATTTTACGCCGAAGATCAAGTTCAAGCTGCCGGGCAAATAGAAAGGATTCTCTTCCATTTTTTGTGAGTTAAGGATGGTCGGCGAAGCTCCGGAAACGGCCTTGCCCCCCTTCGGGTTCTTTACGCCGTTCTCTTACCGCCCTTTTTTAATTTAGCGATATGAATAGCCGAAAAGTTCAGACGCTCAACAACCTTAAAAAAATCCGGGCCCGGCTGGGCAAAGAAGGCCAGAAGGTTGTTTTTACCAACGGCTGTTTTGACCTGATTCACGGGGGGCATATTCATCTTTTCCGTTTTGCCAAAAGCTGCGGCGACATCCTGATCGTGGCCCTCAACACGGATCGTTCGATCCGGAAGATCAAGGGGCCGTCGCGGCCTGTTTTTCCGCTTAAGGAAAGGTATGAAATTCTCTCCGCGATCGAACATATCGATTACCTGACATCGTTCTCCGAAGAAACGCCGCAAACCATCATCGCCGCGCTCCTTCCGGATGTCCTGGTCAAAGGAGGCGATTGGGCCTCCGATGAGATCGTCGGCAAGAAAGAGGTCGAGGAGGCCGGCGGAAAGGTCGTCCGCGCGCCTTATCTTATAGGCCACTCCAGCACGGACATCATTGAAAAGATCTTGAAAAACTTTTCCTGAGGTTTAAAGCGCAATGGAGTATTCGAGAGAATGAATAGATTCCAGGCTGCGATTACAGCTCCTGATCATCTCATTGGAAAATCTCTTTAATCTATTCTAAATTCCAGCTTTTAAATCCCAGGCCCCAAAAAACGGTGACAAATATTCCGGCGACAGGCGTGGCGTGCCTGTCACCGGATTCTCCGCAGTTTGACCCCTGTTCTATTCGCCTTTCGTCACCTGATATACGGGATTTTTTTCTCCGCCAGGAGCTTGTTCAACTCGGGGACGTCCTTATCCGTGATCTCCTTCATTTTCTCGATGAGCGGGGCGAGAAACGCCTTGGCCTCTTCGATCTTAGCGATGCTCATCTGCGTCGGCGCGCCCAGGAAGCGAGAAATGTCGCTGCCGGCGCGCATCGTCACCTCGCCCACCGTCCCGCCGCGGAGCGCGTTGAAGTACAGCTGGCGGTATTGGGTCTGTCCTTCGGGGGTTCGATAGTAGACCTTCTGGATCTCGCCCAGTTTGTCCCTTACCGCCTTGAGCTTATCCTTGACGGCTTGGTCGACGTTCCGGACGGTTCCGAGGCTCGTTTCGAGCTGCTGGAGCTGGCTGGCGAGATTATCGACCTGCGTCATGAGCCGCGAGGCTGTGGCCGAAACTTGAGCCGCTTCGCGCGCATATTTTTGATTGAGCTTGCGCTCCTCGAGCGGAATGCCGAGCTCGTCCTTCACCGCGAAGGATTTTTCGTATTTTTTGCCGTTGACTTCGAGGACGGCTTTATAATCGCCCGGGTCGGCATAAGCGCCGCCCTCTCCGCCAAACCTTCCGCCCCCGCCGCCGCGCTGGCCGCCGCCCCCGAACGGAGTCCCGATCGTCGTGGCTCCGGCTTGACTGCCACCCGCGCCGCGCTGGCCGCCGCCGAATCCGCTCATCCCGCTGGCGTCCATGCCGGGAGCGCCGGCGGGGTCCGGCCGGAGATCCCACACAACCCGATTCACGCCGGCCGTGTTCGTCGGCCGGAGCGTCCGGACATCTATGCCCGTCTTATCCTGGATGGTGAGCTTGAGCTTAGCGTCCTTGGCCGCGGCCGGATTCAGATAATAGTTGATATAAGCTCCAAAGACGGGGTTCTGGCCGGGGAAATCGTTGGTGTCGACATCCGAGACACTCCTCATGGAATAGATCGTCGCGGACCGGACACTAAACAGTTCGTTCTCGCTCCTCACGGTTTCGGCTGCGAGCTGTTCGAGCGGACGGATGTCGTCCATGATCCAGACGCCGCGGCCGTGGGTCCCGATGATGAGGTCGCGCTCCCGCGGATGGATCTGGATATCACGGACGGCGATCGTCGGGAAGTCCCATTTGTAGGGGATCCATTTTTTTCCGCCGTCGAAGCTCACGAAGAGGCCGAATTCCGAGCCGGCGAAGAGCAGGTTCTGGTTTTCGAGGTCTTCGCGGATGACGTGGATGTAGCCGACCGCAGGCAGGTTGGACGCCAGGGCGACCCAGGTCTTGCCGTAGTCCTCGGTCTTGTAGATATACGGCTTGTAATCGTCCACCTGATGACGCGAGATCGAGATGTAGGCCGCGCCTTCGTTGAAGTGCGAGGCTTCGACGCGCGTCACCCAGTTGTCGTCGGCTCCGAGACCCTTGATGTTCTTTGTCACGTTATCCCAGGTCTTGCCGTCGTCCCGCGTGACCTGGACCTGGCCGTCATCGGTGCCGACCCAGATCGTGCCATTTTTGACGCGGGATTCCGAAATCGTCAGGATCGTGCAGTGGATCTCGGCGCCCGTGTTATCGATCGTGATCGGCCCGCCCGAGTCGATTTTTTTCTTCGGGTCGTTGGTGCTCAAATCCGGCCCGGCTTTTTCCCATGACCGGCCTTTGTCCCTGGACCGGAAGAGGTAATTGCCGCCGAAGTAAACGACATTGTGGTCGTGCGGCGAGATGGTGATCGGCGAGTTCCAGTTGAACCGGTACGGCTCCTGGCCGATCGGGGCTTGCGGCTTGATGCCCTGCGACAGGCCCGTCTTGAGGTCGTGGCGCTCGATCCCGCCCATCTGGAGGTTGCGGTAGAGAATCGACCAGTCTTCGGGATCGATCTGGGCGTAAAAACCGTCCCCCCCGCCCGTGGCGTACCAGTGCTGGTTCAGGATCCCGCTCCGGTCGCGGGAGTTCGAAGGGCCTTCCCAGTTGCCGTTGTCCTGGAGGCCGATGTTGACCCAATACGGATCTCGCATATCGAAGGCGACGTTGTAGATCTCGGCCCAGGCCCCGGATTGGACGGTGTGATAGGTCCTCCCGCCGTCCCATGAGATGTCGATCCCGCCGTCGTTGCCGTCGATGATGTGGCTGGAATTAAACGGATCGACCCAGAGAGCGTGGTGGTCGGAGTGCGTCCCGCGGCCGATCGTATCGTAGGTCCGGCCGCCGTCCCGGGAGATATAAGACGATCCCGAATAGACGTAAACGACCAGCTCGTTGTTGGGATCGGCCGTCAGGCGGCTGTAGTAGAACGGACGGAAATTGATGCGGTCGTACGTCCGCTTGTCGCACATCCGGATCCAGGTCTCGCCTTTATTGTCCGTGCGGTAAAGGCCGCCGTCCGTGATATGCTCGAAGAGCGTATAGACGACGTTGGGCTTGGACCGGCAGATGTCCACACCAACCCGGCCGACGACGCCGCTCGGCAGGCCGGTCGTCATCTTTTTCCAGGTTTCGCCGCCGTCGGTCGTCTTGAAGAGGCCGCTCGTCTCGCCGCCGCTAGTGAAGTAATAGGGATTGCGCCGGTACTTCCACATGCCGGCATAGAGGATCTTGGGGTTGGACGGATCCATGGCCAGGTCCGAGCAGCCCGTTTCCTTATCGATGGTGAGGACTTTTTTCCAGGTTTTCCCGCCGTCGGTCGTTTTGTAAACGCCGCGCTCTTCGTTCGGGCCCCAGAGGTGGCCCTGGGCGCCGACGAAGACGACGTCGGGATCGGTCGGGTCGACCAAGATGCGGGAGATGAAGCGCGTCTCGACGAGGCCCATGTTCTTCCAGGTCTTACCCGCATCCTCGGATTTATAGACGCCATCGCCGATGGCGACGGAATTCCGGGCCGTCGCCTCTCCCGTGCCGACCCAGACGATGTCGGGCGCGCTCTGGGCCACGGCCACGGCGCCGACAGCCACCGAGCCTTCGTTGACGAAGGAAGGCTCCCAGGTGACGCCGGCGTTCGAGGATTTCCACACGCCGCTCGGCCCGACGGCCGCGTAGATGATCGATGTGTTGCTCAGCGGAACGGCGAAATCGACCGTCCGGCCGCCCATGTTGGCCGGGCCGATGTTGCGGAGCCGGAATGTTTTAAGGATGGATGCGTAATCGAAACCCTCAACCGGCGCCGGAGCCGGTTTTTGCGGGGCCGGCTTGGTCTGGCCGAAACCGGTCAAGCCGAGGATCAAAAGAAAAGCTGCGAGGGCCAAAACGGATGAAGACCTTAAATGTTTTTTAGACACGGACACCTCCCTCGATTTGATTTCGGAATGCCGAAGAGACCGCGAGATAATAGCTCAAATCCTTCTTCGGAGGTGTTATATATCAAAACAAGAATTCTTGTCAAAAAACAGAAAGGCCCTTCGGCCTCCCCTGAAAGGTGGGAGGGCAAAGGGCCTAAAAATATTCACCGATAGAGCCGTTTCACCTCGTGCTCAGGAGGCGCGTAGGCAGCCGCTCTTGCAATGGCTGACGCGAGGAATCATGTATCGCTTCATCGATCCGCTCCTCCTTTCATAAAGTCTATAGGAATAGTATAGAATTACTTTGGGCCAATGTCAATTCTTTAACCTATCGTACAAATAAGCTAATCAATTGCCCTGCAGTTCCGATTAAAATAAGACAATTCGCAATTTTCCCAAGGATTTCTTTTCGCTTGTCGCCACGTTTGTCTAATGTTTTTTGACTTTTTCAAAAAACCACTGCCACAGCTTCTTGTGAAATTCTACGCTCGGCGGGTGGGCCTCCAAATAAGTCCTGATCCCGATGAGGTCCTTGTCCTGGGGCGTGAACTTAACCTTCGGCTCCGCATCCCAGAGCATAGGAAATTCCGGGTGGAACTGGACGCCCAGGACGTTGGGGAACTTGACGTGCTCGATGGCCTCGACGATCTTGCCGTCGAGGGAGGTGGCGGCGACCTTGAAGCCCTTGCCCAGCTTATCGGCAGCCTGATGATGGGCGCTCATGATATACGGCTGGTCACCCGGCTTGAAGCCGAGCTCGGCGAGGAATTTGCTTTTGTCAACGAGCTTGATGGGATGGAGCATGTAGCCAAGAACCTTCCGGTCAAGGGGATCCAGCCGCGGCCAGGGATTGGTGTGCCAGTTGGGCTGGCCGAGCGAAATGATGTCTTCGACGAAGGTCTTGCCGTAGACATCCGCCCAGACGTCCTGGACCATCGTCCCTCCCGTGCCGACATTCAGCGTCTGGCAGCCCAGGCAGATGCCCAGGACGGGAAAACCCGGCCGCGTCTCCAGGAACCCTTTGAACCCGTCGCTCTGCGAGCCGCCCAATAAATGAAAAACAAAGGAAAGCTCCAGGTAGTGCCGATACGGGTCTTCGATGCGTGTTAGGAAGCTTGTCTTTTGCCCGTAGGTCGTCGGCGGAATATCGGGGCCGCCGAAAAAAATCATCCCGTCGGATTTCTTGAAGATGTCTTCGAATTCCCTGGAGGCGGCGTTCGGCTTGAACAGGTCGGCGGGCCCGAGCTCGGCAGACAGTTCATGGAACTTGATCCACGTCAGGCCTTTGTCCTGGACGAATTTCTGGGATTGCTTGTAGTTCGTTTTTTCTTTGGCCTGATAGACGCCGACGACTTCGAATTTTTCAGCCGGAAGAAGCCCCTGTTCTTTCAGCGCGAGCAGGTCTCTGAGCGTTCCGACCGACGGATAAAAGATCGTCAGGCGGGGGACGGCGTGGGGCTCGGCCGCCGCGTCGAAGAATCGCGGCGGGGTTTGGGCCGCCGCAACGTTCGTGATGAGCAACAGGGCGCTCAGGATCGTGATGATAGTGACCAAGGTTTTTTGTCTCATCCTAACTCCCTCAAAAAAGCCATTTTTTTCGGTCAGGAAACGGCCTCTCATTCGATTCTGATCCCGTCGGCATCACCCGCGGCTTGATCATGATTTTTGGATCCCCGGTTCCGATTTGAAAGCGAAGGGATTGCCCAAGGCCCGTATAGCGGGGGGGGGGTCCCATCGTCTGAGATGGGGGGAACCGACGGGACTGGTTCCCCAGCGGGTCGGGGGCGATCCCTGAGCTTCCGGAGCAGACAGGATCCGCGGCCCAAGGTCTATTTCCCAAGGGCGACTACCGCTCGGGCGATCATCGTTTCCAGGAGTTCGATCTTGTATCCGTTTTCGGCCAGGGGAGCCGCTTCTGCCAGCGCGATTTTTGCCGCTTTCCGGGCTTCGGACTCCGTCGCTTTTTTCCCTTTGAGAGCGGCCTCGACTTTCTTCAACCGCCAGGGGATGGGCGCCACGCCGCCGCAGACGATCCGGATGTCCTCGATCGTGGCGCCCGAGAGGGCGGCTTTGACCGCCGCCGACACGACAGCGAAGTCCCACGAGCCGCGCTCGATGAATTTCTGGTACGTGCTCTTTTCGTTCTTCTTGGCCAGTGGAATGCGGATTTCCTTTACGACTTCCTGTTTACCCAGGACATTCTCCTTCCGGACGTTCACGATGGGCGGCGCATAGAACTCGGCTAAGGGAATGGTCCTTTCGCCCTGGGGCGAGGCGATCACGGCAATGGCCTCGAGGGCGATAAACGCCGGCGCCAGGTCCGAGGGATAGACGGCGTAGCAGATGCCGCCGGCGAAGATGGCATGGTATTTGTTCCGGCCTTTCTCGGCGTAGCACTTGCTTCCGCCCTTTTTGCTGCAGACGACCCGTGCGTCCCGGTAGTACCAGCAGCGCGGCCGTTGGCAAAGGTTCCCTCCGACCGTGCCCATGTTCCTGAGCTGGGGCGAGGCGATGACCTTCGCCGCCTCAACCAAGACACGGTAATCCTGTCGGATCATCGGATCTTCGGCGAGGTCGGCTACCGCCGTCAGTGCGCCGATCGCGACGGCGTCCTTTTCCTTTTTAATATAGGCAAGACCGGGAACGGCCTTGAGGTCGATGACGAGGTCCGGCTCGATCAGCCCTTCCTTGATCTCGCCGAGCAAGTCCGTCCCGCCGGCCATCACGAAAACGTTTGCGTTTTCTCTGGCCAGAAAAGAGGTCACTTGCTCGAGCGATGTCGGTTTTCCGTACTGGAAGCTGTTCATGGCTTCGCCTCCTTTCTCTTGAGGGCGGCCAGGACCTTGGCCGGCGTCATCGGGATCTCGCGGACGTGGACGCCGATGGCGTTATACACGGCGTTGGCGATCGCGGCCGATGAGGGAATACGCGGCGGCTCGCCCAGCCCCTTTGTCCCGAGGTTGTTCAGGCGGTCGTCCACCACATCGGCGAAGATGGGAATAATCTCCGGAATATCCAAGGCTGTGGCGATCTTGTAATCGTGGAGATTGGGATTGACCATCGTCCCGGTCTCCGGGTCCATGAGCTTCTCCTCAAAGAGGCCGGCGCTCAGTCCCTGAATGATGCCGCCGAGGACCTGGCTTTCCGCAGTCTGACGGTTGATCACGCGGCCGACGTCGTGGGCCGCAACGACCTTTTTCACTTTGATCTTCCCCGTTTCCGTGTCCACTTCGACCTCGGCGAAATGGGCGCCGAACGTCTGGAAGGCGAATGTGGATGGATGCTCCGAACGCTCGCCGTGGAAAACCATGGGCCGCGGCAGGCCCCGAACGACTTCCCGGATCTCGATCGCCTTGGAGGGATCGGTTTTCAGGACGAGCTTTTTATTCTCGAGGAGGATGTCGGCCGGTGGAGTGTTGAGCTTCTTGGATGCAAGACCTTTCAAATACTCCGCCGCCTTGAGCGCCGCGTCGCGGACCGCCGGTCCGACGGACGGCGTCGTTAGGCTGCCGCCGGAGATGGGCGCCCAGGGATAGTCGGAGTTCCCTATTTTGACCGAGATGTCCTGGGGCTCCAGTCCCAGCGTGTCGGCGGCGACGACCGCGATGTGGGTGCGCGTGCCGGTGCCGATGTCCTGCGTCCCGCATTCGACCTCGACGCTCCCGTCTGAATAGATCCTCAGGTCGGCGAGCGTGCCGGGCACGCCGGCGCCCGGCCAGATCTGGCTGGCCATGCCGATACCCGTCCGGATTTTCCCGCTGCCGGCGCCCGGCTTTTTGTTCCGCTTCAGCCAGCCGATCTTTTCCGCGCCCAGCTTCTAGCACTGGTCGAGGCCCTTGGTCGAATAGGGGTTTCCCGTGTCGCCCTTCTCCTTCGCTGAATAATTCTTGCGCCGGAGCTCAAGCGGATCCATACCGAGCCTTGCCGCCAGCTCCTCCATGAAACCCTCGAGGCCGAATGTCCCCTGGGTGTGCCCGGGCGCCCGGGTCGCGCGAGAGCCGCAGGTGTTGACGAAGACCGAGTATTCTTCAACTTTGACGTTTGGGCATCTATAAACGTCCGTCGTCGGCTCGGCGCACCGGTCGCCGCGGCCGATCCCGCCGCAGTTGTAATTCTTGAAATGGAGGGCGACGAGCGTGCCGTCCTTTTTGACCCCGGCCTTGATCGTCATCCGGGCCGAAGGCCTGTAGCCTACGCAATAGGAATTCTCCTGGCGCGTAAGGACGACCTTGACGGGCCGCCCCGTCTCGCGCGCGAGCCGGGCCGCGACGACCGTGTGATCGTTCAGGCCGAGCTTGCTGCCGAAGCCGCCGCCCATGTAATGCTTGATGACTTTGACCCGGCTGGCGGGAATGCTCAGGGCGCGGGCCAGACCGTCCCGGACGGACTGGACCGCCTGGGTCGAATCCCAGACTGTGAGGTTGTCGCCGTCCCATTTAGCGAGGCTGGAATGAGTTTCTGCCGTCTGGTGGACTTCCCAGCTCGTTTTGTACGTCTGTTCGAAGACGATATCGGCTTCTTTAAACCCTTTTTCGATGTCGCCGCGGTTGTATTCGTTGGATTTTTGGACGTTGCCCTGGTCTTGGATGAGCGGCGCGGCCTGCTCCATGGCCTTCTCTTCGCTCACGACATGGGGGAGGACTTTATATTCGACCTTGATGAGCTTGAGCGCCTCCTCGGCCGTCTTCTCGTCCACGGCCGCGACCGCCGCGATCTGCTCGCCGGCCCATTTGATGCGTCCTTCCTTGAGCTTCAAAGCGGCTTTGACGCCGGGATAGCTCAAAGCTTGGCTGAGGTCGATCGAAACAAGATCGGCGCAGGCGTGAGGCGAGCGGAGGATTTTGGCCTGAAGCATACCGTCAACATAGAGGTCCTGCGTGAACTGGGCCGTCCCTGTGACGATCTTCTTTCCGTCGATCCGCGGCGTGTATTTGCCGATATGTTTGAATTCGGCCGCGGGCTGTGCCGAGGGCTGTTGCGATGCGGCGGTCTGGCTACCAGGGTTTTGGGCCAGCTCCATATATTCGAGATGCGGATCTTCGATGAGATGTTTTTTTTTCATCTTAGCCCCTCCTCATGGCGTCCGCAGCGGCGGCGACAGCGGCGTGGATCTTCTGGTAGTTGCCGCATCGGCAGAGGTTGCCGGACAGGCCGGCTTTGATCTCATCGAGCGAAGGCTGTTTGTTCTTGTCCAGGAGCGCGACCGACGACATGATGAAACCGGGCGTGCAGAATCCGCACTGGTAGCTGTCCTTGTCGATAAAGGCCTGCTGGACGGGATGGAGCTTATCCCCGCTCGCCAGCCCCTCGATCGTGAGGATGTCTTTTCCTTCGGCCTGGATGGCGAGGATGTGGCAGGAATAAACGGGCTTGCCGTCGAGGAGCACGGTGCAGCCGCCGCATTCCCCGCGGTTGCAGGTCCGTTTGGTTCCGGTCAGCCTCAGACGGTCCCGGAGGACTTGAAGCAGCGTTTCGCCGGGTTCCGTTTCGAACCCGACCTTTTTCCCGTTCACGGTCAGGGCTATTCTCTTGCTCGAAAAAACCTCCATCTCGCCGGGACCGGATTGAATAGAACGAGGCTCTTTGCCGAGGACGCGCGAAGCCACACCCGCGCCCACAGCCCCGCCGCTCAGGCTCTGAAGAAAGGCCCTCCGAGTGACAGTCTTTTTCTTTTTTCGGGAGTTTTCCATGAAAAATCTCTTTAGGCGAGCCTGATGAGCGCCTGGATGATCAGGCAGAGTGCCGCGGCGGCCGCGGGGGCGAGCCAGCGCCAGGCGGCCGCTTTCGACGCAGCCGCCAGCCTTCCTTCAAGCGCTTCGATTTTCGCCGCGGCCAGGAAGCCCAACGGCACCGTGACCAGCGAGATGCCGACAGCGAGCGGCGCGTAATAAAGGGAAAGAGGCGTTGTCCCGCCCGAAACAACGCAGGCTGACACACCCGTTGCGAATTTCACGAACGGGAAGAGATTGACAGCGAGAAGCGCCGAGATTCCGCCCAGGATAGCCTGGCCGGCCGCTTTCTTTTTCCAGGCTTCGGCGATGAAGGGGACGATGACGAGAAAGGCCAACCCTTCGGTGAGGAAAGCGAACATCGGGTTGGCGACGGCGCCGTGCCTGACGGGAAGCCCGAGAAGAAGAGCGTCGAAGAGCTTAAAGCTCAAAGCCAGGGCAACGACAATCGCCGGACCGGCGATTCGCCTTGTCCGGACCCAGGCCGTCGAGATGAAAAAGAGGGCGAAGCCGGTCATGATCGAGCCCGAAGCAAGCTTGGCGCAGCTCTCAAGCCCTAAGCCCAGCGCGGCCTCGGACAGACCCCAGACAGACCCGAAAATGATGAGGAATCCAAGGCTAGACGAAGAGATCTTGTGTGGCATCGGAATCTCCTTTTGCCGTTTTTCGGCCGAATGAAAAAACACGTTGTCCATTATAATAACCAGATTTCATTTTGGCAATGGGGTAGGGTAGGGTGCAAGTTGACAAGAATTCGCATTCCCTCTAGGATGTCATTGTCCGCGAAGGCCGACACCATCATGCCAGGCAAGGAATCTTTCGAAGGAATCAACGACCTCATCACCGTCGTCATTGCGGCGAAGAATGAGGAAAAGACTATCGGCGGGATCGTCGAGAAAGCGAAAAAGCATTCGAGCGAAGTCATCGTCGTGGACGGACATTCGACGGACGGCACATCTTCAGAGGCCCAAAAAAGAGGCGCTCTCGTCGTTCAGGACCACCATAGAGGAAAAGGGGACGCGATCCGGACGGCCATCCCGCTCGTATCGAAGAAAATCACGGTCTTTATGGACGGGGACGGGTCCCATGACCCGGACGATATCCCGCGATTGGCGGAGCCGATTCTCAAGGGCGAAGCCGATCATGTCTCGGGCTCTCGGCTCTTGGGCGGCTCGAGCGAGCTTCACGGCGGCTTTGATGAATTTCTCCGGCTGATGGGGAGTTCCCTCATAACGGCCTGCATCGGCTGGAGATTCAAGGCCCGGCTGAGCGAGAGCCAGAACGGCTTCCGGGCCATAAAAACGGATGTCTTGAAAAAGCTCGATCTCAAAGAGAACGGGACGACGATCGAGCAGGAAATGATCATCAAGACCCTGAAAAAACGCTTCCGGTTGGCCGAAGTTCCGACTCATGAATACAAGAGGGAATTCGGCGTTTCCCATATCAGGGTCGGAAGAGTCTGGCTTCGCTATATCTATTCTTTGATCAAGAACCTGTTTTTCTAAAATGTCTCTCGAGATCTTGCTCGTCAATCCGCCCTATGAGCCCGGCAAAGGCTACAACCGGGAAGGGCGGTGTACGCAGGAGGCCGGCTTTTGGGCCACGCCCTGGCCTCCCTTCTCCCTGGCCATGATCGCGGCTGTCCTGAGAAAGGATCACGCCGTCCGGATCGTGGATTGCCCTGCTCAAAACGTGTCCGAGAAAAAATTGCTGGACGCAGCCGCCCGGAACACGCCCGACATCGTCATTTCTTCGGTCAGCACCGAGACCATCGAGAGCGACTTGGCGACGCTCGGAAAGCTCAAGGGCCTCCCAAAAAGGCCGGTTGTCATCGTCTTCGGCGTTCATGCCACTGTCTTCGCCGAGGACATCCTTAAAAACAGCGCCGTTGATTTCGTCGTGAGAGGTGAGCCGGAAGAAACGGCGAAAGAGCTGATCGCCGCGCTGGATAACGGATCGGATCTTCGGGGTGTCAAAGGAATCGACGGACGATCTGAATCCGGGCAGATCTTTTCGACACACAGCCGGGATTTCATTAGGAACCTGGAAGCGCTTCCTTTCCCGGCCTGGGATCTGGTCGATCTGGGCCGGTATCGGCTTCCCGTGTCTCAGAGAAAATTCATTATCATCAATACCTTGAGAGGATGCCCCTTCCCCTGTTCGTTCTGCAATGCCCGGGCTTATTATGGCTCGCTGGCAAGATCGCGGTCGGTTCTTAACGTCCTCGACGAGGTCAAATTCAGCATCGACCGTTACCGGATCCGCGACATCTTTTTTTGGAGCGACACGTTCACCTTGGCCCGCGGCCACGTCACGAGCCTCTGCGAGGGCATGATTTCTGAAGGTTTGAATGTCCGGTGGGTAGCGAACAGCCGCGTGGACACGGTGGATGAGGACATGTTGACCCTCATGAAAAGAGCCGGCTGCTGGATGATCAGCTTCGGGATCGAATCCGGCGACGACCGCATCCTCGAAAGCTGCGGGAAGAATATCACGGTCGAAAAGATCGAGCATGCGGTCAGGATGGCCAAGGCCGCCGGGATCAAGATCGCCGGGCATTTCATCTTCGGTCTTCCCGGAGAAACGGAAGAGACGGCCCGGAAAACGATCGGCCTGGCCAAAAAATTGGACCTGGATTTTGCCCATTTTTATGCGGCCGTGCCTTATCCGGGATCGCCGCTCTTCGAGCAGGCTTCGAGCGCAGGATGGATCCGGGGGAAAAAGTGGGACCAGTTCCGCCAGTCCGAATTCGTCATGGACCTGCCGACCCTTTCCCGAGAGTCTCTTTACAGACTGAAAAGAAAGGCTTATCATGTTTTTTATTTCAGGCCGAAGACCTTGAAAACGGCCCTGTCCCTGGCTTCAATGAGGTCGTGGATATCAGGCGGGCTACGGACCGTGAAAAGGCCTTTTCCTAAAATTTTCAAAACCGGATAGACGATGGTTATTTTGGGGATCTGGGACGGGCACGACGCCGGAGCCGCCCTCGTCGAGGACGGCGAGATCCTCTTTGCGGCGAACGAGGAGCGGTTCACGCGCAAAAAGCTCGACGTCGAATTTCCCTCGCTGTCGATCAAAGAGGCGTTAAAATTCGCGAATCTCAGGCCGGAAGACATCTCCTCCATCGCGGTCTCGACGTCCGATTTCGCCAAGACGCTGACCCGCGTTTTTCCGGGCCTCAAACGACGGTACTACCTGATCCGGAGAAGAAAGGTCGGGCCGTCGTTCTTCAACAGGATCAGCAAAAAGGCGAAGTATGCTTTGACCGAGATCGGCCCCAACCGGCTGACGAAATGGATCAGCACTCGCGCTGTCGAGGAAGAGCTCAAAAAGCTCGGATTTTTCGGCCATCCGCTCGTCTGGGTCGAGCATCACCTGGCCCATGTCGCCGCCGCGGTCGCCACGAGCCCGTATGAGAAGGGGCTGTTTTTGAGTCTCGACGGCATCGGCGACGGCCTGTCGGGAATGATCGGGACGTTCGAAGGGGCCGGCTTAAACGTCCTCAACCGGTTTTCCGGGAAGAACTCTCTCGGCCTGTTTTTCGAGCATGTCACGAACCTCCTCAATATGCGCGAGCTCGAGGATGAAGGCAAGGTCATGGCCCTGGCCAGCTACGGCTATCCGGTGCCCGACGACCAGAACCCGCTTTTGAAGTGGTTTGAAGTGAACGGGTTGGCGCTCCGGTCGAAATATCATTCCTGGAAGCTTCACAAGAATCTCGAAAAGATCCTTTATTTGTATCCATCCGAGCAGTTCGCCTATATGGCCCAGCGCGCCCTCGAAGTGAACATCCTCAAGCTGGTCGAGAACGCCTGTAAAGCAACGGGGATGTCCGATGTCGTCTACGCCGGCGGCGTCGCGTCCAACATCAAAGTGAACATGCTGTTGAAGAATTCCGAAAACGTGAAAAATCTTTATGTCTTTCCTCACATGGGAGACGGCGGGCTGGCCCTGGGCGCGGCCCTGTTAGCCGGTCAGATGCGGCAGGGGACATCCCGCTATCCGCTTAAAGATCTTTTTCTGGGCCCGGCCTATTCGAACGCCGAGGTTGAAGGCGCGATCAGAGCCTTTGATCTTCCCTACCGGAAAATCGAGAACATCGAAGACAGGGTCGCGGAACTCATCTGCCAGGGGCACATCGTCTTATGGTTCCAGGGACGGATGGAATACGGCCCGCGGGCCCTCGGCAACCGGAGCATCCTGGCTC
>JALHTW010000179.1 GCA_022866045.1 Candidatus Aminicenantota bacterium
GAATGCCTGACTTGCCGTTGTTCCGTATCTTCTGGAAATCCGCGTATGTTTTGACGATCTCCAGGTCTTCCGGGTTTTCGGCGGCGAGCTTATAAACAGCTTCAATCTGGTCAAAAGCTTTCTTAGCGGCCTGAGCTTTTTCGAGCTCGTTCCCGGGCGCTCCGACGAAGCAGGCAAAAACCTCCAGGTCCACGGCCCCTCGCTTAAGCTTGGGGATGTCGATGTGCCCTTTATCGTTGTCCCGGCGAAGGTCTTCGCCGCTCATGTAACGGCCGATCGTATCGCAGTGCATATCCACCGCCGCGGCGTCCTTATGGACATATTCCGCCCGGAACTTAGGATCGAGAAGATTCTCGCGATTGTTCGCCAGGTTCATGAAAATATCGTAATGATACTGAGCGGCAAGCCGCAGCAATTCCGGGTCGATGAGCTCGGGCCGGTCTCCCGGATAATGGTATTCGGGATGCTCATCGTCCAGGGCCCGGGTCAGGATGTTCCCCGTGCGCAAGCTGATCGAAGCGACGCCTTTGGCCCAAAAGGACGTGTGGTCCGAGCCGCGGTAATTCAGGCGATAGCGGAGCCTTTTTTTCGTCTCTTCGTCCATCTTGGCCTTGATGATGTCGTAAAGCTGCCCATATTCGTACATCCCGCCGACGTAAAGATCGGAATCTCCCATCCCGACCATGTCGATGTTCATGTAGACGACGGTCTTGTCGAGAGGATAAAGAGGATGTTCAGTATAATAACGAGAACCGACGACACCGATCTCTTCGCCGGCCCAAGCCGCGAAGACCAGCGTTCGCCCCGGTTTGAATCCGCTGGCGATGAGCGCGCGAGCCGTTTCGAGAGAGACTGCGACCGACGTCGCATTGTCATCTGCGCCGGGATAAACAAAACCGTCGAGCCCGATTCCCAAATGGTCAAGATGCCCGCCCATGACGATGTATTCGTTCTTTAGCTTCGGGTCGGAGCCGGGTATGATGCCGATCACGTTCACGGCCTTGCGCTCTTCTTGGATGAAATGAGCTTCCATTTCCGCCCTGACATCCAGAAGAGCGGGATGGGGCGTGTTCAGCCTGAGCGTCTTGCTGACCAGATCTTTCCAGCTCTTACCCGAGAGATAAAATACATCATCAAGAAAATTCCGGCCGGCGCGCAAAACGACGAAATCTTTCGGACAGACGCCCGGCTTTAAGGCCGAAGAAGCCATCCGGCGAACGGGAGGCTGGCCCGGTTCGGAGAGATCCATTTCAATGACGCCGAGAGCGCCTTTCTCGAGAGCAAGCTTGACTTTCTTCTCCAAGGTCCAGTCTTTTTTCTCGTTCTCATCCAGGACGGAAGGGGAGTCGGGCAGCAGGAGGAGGATCTTTCCCTTGGCCTCGAGCCTCTCATAATCGTTCCACTTGGCCTTTTCCGAAACGACGCCGTATCCGGCGAAAGCGAGCTGACCCGCGGCGATGCCCGAGCCTGTTCCGCTCAGGGGGGTGAAATCGCGGCCGCGGCCGGGAAAATAGGCCCGGCGTTGGGGGCGGAGGACTTCTAACCGGATCGGCTGCTCGTAATTCGTCCAGTTCTTGAACGGGACCTCCTGGAACCAGGTGCCGTTTTCGCCTCCCGGCTGGAGGCCGTATTCTTTCATCTGAGCGGCGACATATTCGGCGGCCTTCTGGTATTCGGGTGTTCCCGACTTCCGCCCCTTCATCGCCTCAGCCGCGAGAAACTTGATGTGCTCAAGAGCTTTGGTTCCATCCGGTTTGATCGGTTTAGACGATTTCATCTGGGACGCCATCACCGAGGACGATGTCAAAAAAAGGCAGAACGTGGCTATTAATAATTTTTTCATAGCGCGTTGTTTTCCCTTCTGATAATCGAATTGCCCCAAGATAAGAAACATTTGAAGCTATTCACTTTATTAAATTTCAGGAGAATTTTCAAGCCATCCATGGCCTGAGCAGGCAATTCTTTTTCCGGTGTCAGACCAATTTCGGGCGGGGTCCTGTCGCGGCTCTTCCCCGGCCGTGCTCGCCGCCAGGCCGCTGCGCGCGGGCGGGGAGCCCCTTCGCCGCGCCACCCCTGCTTGATCTTCCGGCACCCCGGAAAAAGAATCGCCTGCTCGGCCTGTTTGAAAAGACCCGTGGATTGTGCTATTTTAGGGGACACTTTTAATGCTCGAAGGTTAATCTTCGGCCGGACATCAAATAAGGAGAAACGATGGTTGAACATGACGTCAAGGATATGAAGCTCGCGGAGAGGGGAAAGCTTCGCATGGAATGGTCAAGGCAATTCATGCCCGTTCTCAATTCCATCAAGGAGAGGTTCGCGAAGAAAAAGCCCCTCCGGAACATCCGGATTGCGGCCTGCCTCCACGTCACGACCGAAACGGGGAACCTGATGGAAGCCCTGAAACTTGGCGGCGCCGATGTCCGGCTGACGGCTTCCAACCCGCTCAGCACCCAGGACGA
>JALHTW010000180.1 GCA_022866045.1 Candidatus Aminicenantota bacterium
AGATCGTGCCAAACCCGTCCGTCGCGCTTGACCTTCACGATTCCACCCTTCCAGGCCGAAGCTGAACCCGCCGCGATATAGCGCGTATCGACGCGAAATCGTTCCAGCACTTGTTCGCTTGGCCGGGCCAGCTGCTGGACGGCGTCCATGATTCGGATCTCCTCCCTGAGACCCAGATAGTTGACCAGATTTCGGTAAGCGCTCTTATGGATGCCGGTCTGGTTGCCGCCAAGATCGATCGGCACGCGGTCAGGAATTTCATGATTGAGCGCTTTTAAAACCCGATCGCGCGAGGTCATGGTTTCTGTTTTTGGCACGGGCCGCCCCTTTCTTTCCCCTGTCCGGGCTACCGGCCTGCCGGCAGAGCGGCGAGATAGTTGCCGTAGCCGACGATGATCGTTGAGATAATCAACGTCGCCAAGCCCATGGCCAGCAGCGTCTTGGTAAAGCCGCTGCTCCCCTTCCATTCCTTTAGGGCGATGCCCCATAATGAGCTGAAAATGATGATGCTCGCCATATGGATCGTCCAACTGGAGAATTTGTAGCTGCCCATCTGCGTTTCGCCCATTGTATAAAAGAAGAACTGCATATACCAGATCACACCGGCCAGGCCGCTGAAGAAATAGTTCTTCGCCATCGGGACGCGGTCGCCCGTGTTCGGTTTCGCCTTCCTCCTGCGCTCGATCACTTCTTCGCTCGGGGCATCCACGGCGGCCTCGATGATCGTTGCGTTCTCCCATTTCGGCGGGGCCTGGCGCAACCGGCTGCTGAAATACTGGTAGGCGGTGCGATTTTTTATATTCAGGATGACACACCAGATGAAGTTCGAGGTGAAACCGCCCAGGAGCACGACGCACAATTTCGGCAATCCCGTCCAGAGGGCCGCAGTCCCGTGCCGGGCGGAGAGCTCGGCGATGGGCGCCGCCGCATCCAGGCCCATGGCGAAGCAGGCGCTGAAAACGCCGGAGAACGTGGCGACGAGGATGCCCTTGAAAAAGTTGAATTCTTTGATGGAGGATTTCTTCTCGTCCTCCGTCATCTCCTTTTCCTTGGACATCCCCGCCATTCCGGCGATGGCGATCCCCAGCATGCAGACGACGATGCCGATCAGGATCACCAAGCCCGAGGTCGTTTGGAGCACTTTTTTTACGAATTCATGATGGATGATCGGCGGCACCAGCGTTCCGATCACCGCGCAATATCCGAGCGCCACCCCCATGCCCAATGACATGCCGAGGTAGCGCATGGTCAATCCGAACGTCAATCCGCCCAGGCCCCACAACGCACCAAAAATATAAGCTTTCAGTAAACAACCTGCCGGCGCCGAGCGCAAGACGGCAAGAAGATCATGGGTATTGATCGAGGCCAGAACCCAGGGCGCGATGATCCAGCTGAAAAATCCGCCGGCAAGCCAGTACACCTCCCACGCCCATTTTTTGACGCCGCGAAAGGGAACGTAGAAGCTGCCCGAAGCCAAGCCGCCCAGCCAATGGAAGACGACTCCCAGGAATGGATTCGCGGTCATCATTCTGTGCCTTCCGGCTTCATCGCCGCCCCGCCACGGAGAATCGCATTTTCCGTTTCGTCACCGCCCTAACATCCCTTGCCTTTTTCTTTGGCTGTCAGTTCCGACATCTCCCTTGAATTTATCCGAAAGGGAGAATCCCTGTCAACGGATTAAGCCTCTTTCTCTTGCGTTTTAACAGAATTTTTGCTCTTCACGATGACATCTTAATGGTTGTCTTTCTGTTATTCCCTGAACAAATCCTTAAGAATTGCCGCTTGGAGCGGATTCGGGTTCGCCAGAGGCTTGATGCGGAAGCTCCGCTCCATCTTCTTTCCCAGGACGACCTCGACCTCGCGGATCGCATTGCGGCGCGAAATGAGAACCCTGACCTTATCTCCGGCCTTCCTGGAATTGAGCATTTCGCTCATCGTCCGCGAGGTGACGCGGGTGCCGTCCAGGGCGATGATCTCATCCTGCACGCTGAGGCCCGCCTGGAGGGCCGGAGAATCCATTTCGACGTTCGAAATCATCAGATTTCCGTTCTGGTCCTGGGCGGCCGCTCCGAACCAGGCGCCGGCAAGCTCCCTGGGCTGAACGTCGATGTCCAGGCCCGCGTAAGCGAAATATCTGGGATAATCAATCCCCTTCACTGTAGAGGCGTATTCAAAAATCTCGGACAGTGATCCCCCGGCCTCACTTTCGCAGACTTCGCGGAACTCCTGGTCCGTGAAGCCCCGCTTTTTCTCCTTGTAGAATTTCCGATAGAGCGTCTGCATCACGTCGTCGAGGGACTTCCGGTTCTTCGTCTCGTTGCGGATCTTGAAATCCAGGAGCATTCCGAGCGCGGCGCCTTTGTCGTAATAGGAGATGGTGGTGTTGGCCGTATTCCCGCCGCGGCTGAAGAACTTCATCCAGGTGTCGAAGCTCGACTCGGTCGCGGATTGGAAGAGATGTCCGGAGCCGTTCTCGAACCTGGCGATGCTCGACTGGAACCGCTCGAAGACCTCGTCCCGGCTGAGGAGCCCGGCCCGATTGAGGATCACATCCTCGTAATACACGCTGATCCCCTCGGAGACCCAGAGCAGGTTCGTATAATTCTCCCTATCGTAATCGAACGGACCGAGCGCGATCGGCCGGATCCGCTTGACGTTGTAGTGGTGGAAGTACTCATGGGAGACAAAGCTCAGCCATCTCTTATAGCCCGCGGGGCTGGTCAGGCCGGAGGCATTGAAGGTGAGGGCCGTCGAATTCAAGTGCTCGAGGCCTCCGCCGCCCGGCCCGATGGCGAGGAAAGTGTAGTGCCGGTATGGAATCTCTCCGATGAGAGCCACAGCCGATTCGACCATGCGCTTCAGGTCGGCCGCGAATTTCGCGCGATCGAGGGCCCCCAGGTTGACACCGGCGAAGACGTGGGGGATTCCTTGGACCTCGAACTTCAGGATCTCCTGGTTGCCGATGAGGATCGGGCAGTCGTAGAGGATGTCGAAGTCCGGGGCAAAGAACGTGTTCGGCCGCCCCTCGACCGGATCGAGGCCGGTGGAGACCCTGGTCCAGTTTTGACATGGTCTGACGGTGACGGTCACGGGATGCTGGATCCGGCCGGCGACGTGCATGAAGACGCCGGTCGGCGAGATGAAGCCCCGTTCGTCATCCAGGTAGCTGTCGGCCACGGACCGGTTGAACGCGTAGACGTCGTAGCTCACCGTGATGGAGGCATCCTTTCCGGACTTGACCCGCCAGGTGTTTTTCGCGGTCTTCTCCCACGCCAGCGGATTCCCCGCCCCGTCCTCAGCCCGGAAATTCAGCACGTTCCTGGCGTAATCCATGATCTGGTAATACCCTGGCGTCCAGGCCGGCATTTTGAAATCCTGCGTCTTGTCTTTCATCCCTTCGCCGCGGAAAACGACGTGATAGTAATGCCTGTTCGGCTGCTCCATGGACACGGTGAAGGCCATGGTCCCTTCCGGCTTCTGGCCAAGGGCGAAGGACGCGGCGATAAGAAAGGCGAGGCAAAAAATGATCACCCGGGATCTTTTATTCATCTCCGTAGCTCTCTTCATCTCAGTCCCTCCTCCAAACAGGATTCGTGTCCTCAATGATATAAACGAGTTCAGACCGTTGTCAAAGGGAAACTCTGGCCGGCCGCCCGGCGCAGGCGGCACCCCCTTCATGAATGATCTGGAATCACGGAAACAGAGATGCTTCCAGGGTTGAACGAGTTCAAGCGTTTGACACGAACGATCAGATAGAGTTATAGTTGCTGAACATTCGGCCGTCTGGGTTCCGAACTCTGAAGGATGAGAAATTTTCTGTCGGAAAAAGGAGATTCCCATCCTTTCTATCCCATTTCAATCGAGGTGATGCCATGAAATCATTCTTGCGGTTCTGCCCGGCCTTGCTCGTCTTCGCTTCGATCACGGTTTTTCCACAGCAAAACGACCTGTCCAAGGACAAGGTCTTGTACACCATCGGCTATGCCCATCTGGATACCGAATGGCGATGGGACTACCAGACGACCATCAACGAATACATCTGGAACACGATGGCCATGAATTTCCGCCTGCTGGAGAAGTATCCCGACTATGTCTTCAATTTCAGCGGCGCCAACCGCTATAAAATGATGAAGGAATATTATCCGCAGGAATACGAAAAAGTAAAAAAATGGATCGCCGCCGGACGATGGTATCCCGCCGGTTCCTCGATGGAAGAGAATGACGCCCTGGCTCCGTCCCACGAGTCCATCATCCGGCAGATCCTCCTGGGCGGGAATTACTTCCGCAAAGAATTCGGCGTTTCGCCCAAGGATTATATCCTTCCGGATTGCTTCGGTTTTCCCGCCTCGCTCCCGTCGATCCTGGCCCACTGCGGCATCAAAGGATTTTCGACCCAAAAATTATCCTGGGGCTCTAACGTCGGCATTCCGTTCAATGTCGGGACGTGGATCGGGCCTGACGGAGAATCGGTCGTCGCCGCCTTGAATCCGGGGAGTTACGGCTCGAGAGTTCAGGCCGACCTGAACGCCAATGAGACCTGGAGAAAACGGATTTTTGATCTAGGGGCCAAGACGGGAGTTTATGCCGACTATATGTATTACGGAACGGGAGACGTCGGCGGCTCGCCGACCGAAGAATCCGTCCAATGGATCGAAAAGAGCATCCGGAACAGCAAGGACTTCAAAGTCGTCTCGGCCAAGTCGGATCAGCTCTTCAATGATCTGACGCCTGCGCAAAAAGCCAAACTTCCTGCATATAAAGGCGAATTTTTATTGACGAATCATTCGGCCGGGTCCATCACCTCAGCCGCCTACATGAAAAGATTGAATCGAAAGAACGAGCTGCTGGCCTGCAGGGCCGAAGCCTCCGCGGCAATGGGAGAGTGGCTGGGGGGAATGACGTATAACAAGGAGAAAATGAACGAAGCCTGGCGGCTGGTCCTGGCCGGTCAATTTCATGATATCCTTCCCGGGACCAGCATTCCCCGAGCCTACGAGTTCGCCTGGAACGATGGACTTGTGGCCGCCAGCCAATTCGGCAATATTTTCTCGGACGCTTCGGGTGCCGTCAGCCGGGCTTTGGATACGAAAGCTCAGGGAATCCCTCTCGTTGTGTTCAATCCGCTGTCTATTGAGCGGGAAGATGTCGTTGAAGCCACGCTGACATTCCCCAATGCCGCCCCGAAAGCCGTCCGAGTCTATGGCCGCGATAATAAAGAAATGCCTTCGCAAATTTCAAAGGCCGAAGGAAACAAGGTCACGATCCTCTTCCTGGCCAGGACGCCGTCCCTGGGGTATGCCGTATTTGACGTAAGGCCATCGGATGCACCCTGTTCCCTCGCGACCGGCTTGAAAGTGACGCCGTCGACGCTTGAAAACTCGAAATATGTCGTGAAGCTCAATGCAGATGGAGACGTCGTCAGCATCTTCGATAAGACCGCCAAGAAGGAATTGCTGGCCGCACCGATCAAACTGGAATTTCATTATGAGAGGCCGGAGCAATGGCCGGCCTGGAATATGGATTGGGAAGACCGACAGAAGCCGGCCGTCGGTTTCGTCGAAGGTCCGGCGAAGATCCGGATCGCCGAAAACGGCCCGGCTCGGGTTGCTTTGGAAGTCGAGCGCGAAGCGCGTCATTCCAAAGTGGTCCAGAGCATCCGCCTGGCCGCCAACGGAAGCAGCGACCGCGTCGAGTTCAACACCAACATCGACTGGGCAACGAAAGAATCATCCCTTAAGGCTGCCTTCCCCCTCACGGTCTCCAATTCCCAGGCCACCTACAGCTTTGGCGTCGGCACCGTTCAGCGCGGCAACAACGAGCCCGTCCGGTTCGAAGTGCCGTCCCATCAGTGGTTCGACCTGACCCACAAGGACGGAAGCTACGGCGTTTCGGTCCTCGAAGACTGCAAATACGCGTCCGATAAACCGGCCGACCATATCGTCCGGCTGACCTTGATGTACACGCCGGGCGTGAGAAATTCGTACCGGGAGCAGCGCGTCCAGGATTTCGGCAAGCATGAAATTCTCTATGCCCTTTACGGCCATAAGGGAGATTGGCGCGCCGCCGATTCCAATTTGCAGGCTGCCCGCATCAATCAGCCTCTGGTTGCTTTCCAGACCCTTCCGCATCAAGGTCCCCTGGGCAAAGCGTTTTCCTTCCTCACCGTCAGCAACCGGGACGTGGTCGTCTCCGCCGTCAAAAAGGCAGAGAAGGATGACGACCTGATCGTTCGGATCGTCGAAGCCAAGGGCAAAGCGGCGAAAGGCGTTCGGCTCACTTTTGCCGGTCCCATCGTTTCGGCCAGAGAAGTCAACGGTCAGGAACAGGACCTGGGGAACGCCGTCGTTCAAAACGGCAGGCTCGTCTTCGATATCACGCCCTATCATCTCAAGACGTTCGCCGTCAAGTTGAAACCCGCCGAGGCCAAGCTGGCTTTGGCCCAGAGCACGCCGATCGATCTTCCGTATAACATCGATGTCATGAGCTTTGACGCCCATAAAGCCGACGGCGATTTTGACGGGAGAGGACGGTCGTTCCCCGCCGAAATGCTCCCGGACGTCATCACCAGCGAAAACATCGCCTTCAAGGTCGGTCCCAAGGCCGACGGCGAGAATAACGCGGTTTCCTGCCAGGGACAGACGATCAAACTCCCCGCCGGGAACTTCAACAAGCTGTATATCCTCGCGGCTGCGACGGACACAATGGGAGGCGGTGGTTCTCGCAGCGGTCAGGGCGGGGCGGATGCCGCGCGTCGGAACGCCTTCAAGATCGGCGGCGCTTCTTTTGAGATCCCGGTTGAAGTCTGGTCCGGATATTACGGCCAATGGGAGAGACGCTTATGGGAGGGAGTCCGAGCCACGGATACGAATTACGACTTGAACAACGTCGATTATGCCGGTCTCGCCCCGGCCTATGTCAGAAAAGACAACATCGCCTATTTCACGACACACCGGCATCTGAGAACCGGCGATAATGAAGCCTATGCTTACGCCTACATTTATAAATACAAGATTGATCTTCCGCAGGACGCTAAAGAAATCACCCTTCCCCCGAACGACAGGTTCAAAGTCCTGGCCGCGACCGCCGCGTATAATGAAAACGACGCGACCGTCCCAGCCCAGCCTCTCTTCGATCCATTGACCAGGGACCCCAATGATTTTGGGAGATTCGCGGCCTGCTCGAAACCGCTCATATCGCCGGAGAGGGCTTATATCGATTACAGCCAGCCGTTGACCGTGGCCCTGGTTGCCAAGGATGAAAATGCCGAAATTCACTATACCCTGGATGGAAGCGACCCGACCCAGAATTCGGCCAAATACTCTGCCCCCATTAATGTCAGTCAAACAGCCGTCATGAAAGCAGTCTCGTTCGATAAAGTGAAGCTTCCGAGCGCCATATCGCTTGCCTATTTCAGCCGGTCTCTGCCGGTCAAAAGCATCCAATATGTGGTTCCGCTTCCTCCGAGAAGAGGCGGCGCCGGCGGGGAAAGGGCGCTGATCGATCTCGTCCGGGCCTCAGGGGAAAGCTTCGACCGCAACTGGCAGGCATTCGACCGGATCGATCTGGACGTGATCCTGGATCTCGGACAGGTCAAGATCCTCGAGGAGATTACACTCGGCTGTCTCGAGAACAACAACGCCAGGATCTTTTTGCCGGCCGCCGTGGAAATTTCGGTCTCCGGGAACAACAAGGATTATCAGGTCGTCGCGGCCGAGACTTTGAAGGTGCCGGAGACGGCGGAGCCGGTTTCAATCAAGAATTTGACTTACAATCTGAAAAAGACGGCGGGGCAGTTTATCCATGTGAAAGCTAAGAATATCGGGGCGCTGCCGAAGTGGCACAAGAATGCCGGTCAGCCGAATGCCAATGCGATGATGTCTTTTGATGAGATCATCGTCAAGTGATTTTCATGTGTGAATATTCAGGATGCGAGGTTTTGGCCTAAATGAGATCTGGACGGGATGGAGAACCGGGAAAGGATTGAGGGCCGAGCCGTTTTTATTTTTTATAGATTTCCCTTAAAAAGTTTATCCGGTCACGTGAGAGAAAAACGCAATCACTAAGGTCAGCCCTGGCGGCGGCCGCATCTTCCGCATGGTTCTTGCACGTCGGAGCGCCACACAAGCCGCAATTGAGCAAAGGAAGACCTTTAAGCAACTCATCCGCTCTCTTTCGTCTCTTGACCCGCTCGAGAAGATTGACGACTTCCCCCTCGATAATCCGGGGTTTTAAAGGACGTCGCAATGAAAAATCTTCAACGGCGTAACGCCGTTCGACCTCTTTCTCGAACTCCGGAGAAGGTCTTGACATACTGGCAACCAAATGAAGGTTTTTGCTCCGAGCCACATAAAGATTCTCGACCGTCAGGTTCCCCCCGATGCATCCTCCCGGGCAGGCGTGGCACTCGAGAAATTCAATATTGCGAATCTTGCCCTTTTCAATATCATCGAAAACCTTGATGACATCCGTCAGCCCCGTGAGCGGGAGGTAGTGTTCTCGCGAAAGTTTGGGAAATTCCCCTTCGGGAGTTCCCCAATGGAAAAGTTCGCCTATGCCAAATTTGCTTTTGGGGCTGCCCTCCGCGTTTGTGGTTTTTCGAATCTTTTGAAGAACATCATTGTAAATTTCAGAGATGCCGACGGCTCCATCCAAATAGCTTTTCTCTTCTTCAGCCGGTTGAAGGATGGATATGGTTTTGGCCTGGCAGGGCGTGATATAAATGGCCCCAATTTCTTCCGGCTGAAGTCCCAACTCTAGAGAATACCGGCGCTTCAATTCCCGGCCGGCGATTTCCCGGGGGGCTTCGACGGGGATCAACTGTTCGACCATGCTGGGATAAGCCACCTGGACCAATCGGACAATGACCGGACAGGAATTGGATATCAGGGGGAATGGTCCGGGCCATTTCTTGACACAATCCGTTATCGCTCGGTCGATCAGCTCAATATCGACAGAGTATTCCCAGACGGCATCAAAGCCAAGATCCAAGAGAGCTCTCGCCACGCAGGCGGGGGTTTCTTTTATCGCAAATTGAGCAAAAAGCGCCGGCGAAGCCACCGCGACCTTGAATTTAAACCTGTCAAGCTCGGCAAACGGGACCGTGGTCGCTGAGATCGCCCCGGAGGGACACACGCCGAGGCAGGACCCGCAATCGATGCAGAGCTCGGGGATCAAGCGCGCTTTGCCGTTTTTCACCCGGATGGCATGTGTCGGACAGGCCCGCATGCACGGCATCCGGCCCTGACATTTTTCCGTGCTGATCTTAAATCCGTGCTTCAGTTCAGGCATTTGCATTCAGCCTAATTTTTGCGAATACGAACGTCCCTTTCCCGACCTCCGATTCGATCCGGAATTCGTCGGAGTTCTTTTTCATGTTCGGCAGGCCCATGCCGAAGCCAAAGCCCATCTCGCGCATCTCGTCCGATGCCGTCGAATATCCCTCCTGCAAGGCCAATCCAATGTCCGGGATTCCTGGACCTTCATCCGCGATTTCCAGGTTAATATCTCTATCGGTTAAGACGAGGGTCAGCGTTCCCCGATGGGCGTACATGACCACATTCATTTCGCCTTCATAGGCCACGATCACAACGCGTCGCATATTGACCGCGTCAATGCCGAGATCCCTGAGAAGAACTTTTATTTCCCCGGAAACCTCGCCGGCTTTATCATAATTCTTCCCCTGGATCTCATAGCTCTCTCGCAGTAATTCGACCGCCATTAAGACACGCCTTTGAGGCCCCGGTTATAAAGAACGCCGCAAATATCAAACATGACCATTTTTGTCACAAGGACGGGAATCCGTTTTTCCTTGGCAAAATCGATCACTTTTTTTTCGGGCCGCTTTCCCCGGCAATAAAGGACGGCACTGACTCCGGCGATATCCGCCGTGCGGATGGATTGAATGTTCGTGAGGCCGGTAATCATCAATTCCTTTGATTTGGCAAAGGCTAAGATTTCACTCATCCCATCCGAGGCCACAACTTGATGGATGTCAACCGACAAGTTATCTTCCCCGGCCAGAACTTCACATTGAAGAAGATCTCTGATCTCGTGCAATTTCATGGTGATTCCTGATTCATGAGGTATTTATGCATGGACGCCGCGGCGATTCTCCCATCGCCCATGGCGCTGATCACGGTCGCCGC
>JALHTW010000181.1 GCA_022866045.1 Candidatus Aminicenantota bacterium
GAGGAGGACGCCAAATGAAAGTCAAAGCCGTAGGTTATCGAGTATTGATAAAACAGGAGCAAGTTGCTCAGGCAACGGAAAGCGGGATTGTCTTATCATCTGGAAAAGAACACGCCAGAAAGCAGGCGGGTCATGACCATGATGTTCCCTTATCCCCTTGGGAGGAAGCATAGGTTATGGCCCAAAGCATGTCAAGAGCAGCCTGTCTTGGGTTCCTGTCTTGTGGGTGGACAGCGGTAAATCCAGTTATGGCCTGAAGTGAGACATGGGCGAGGCCGGTTCCTTGACATAAAAAAGGTACTCTGCTAGAAATATCCACATGCTCGAAAAGAAGCATCCGGTCCATTTGTCAGCTCTTGTTTTCCTGGTCATACTCCTTGTTTCCTCTCATCAATCTTTTCCTTGCCACGGAAAAATGAGATGGAGGTTTTTGCCCGAGGCGCAGGCGCTCAAGGAATATGCCAAGTATGAAGCCGAGCTGGCCAAGGAGCAGAAAGCATTTTCTGAGGCTATGGCCGGCAAAGTCGACAGATACCAGTGGAATAAGTACTTCCAGAATCCCGTTTTGTCGCCCGGGCCCGCCGGCTCCTGGGAAGAAAAATCCGCGGATTGCCAGACCATCGGGTATTTCGGCAGCCAATACTTGATGTGGTATGTCGGGACGCCGAAAGACCTGCACTGCCAAATGGGCCTGGCCACCTCCCCGGACGGCATCAATTGGACGAAGTATTCGGGAAATCCCGTCCTTAAGCTGGGGCCTTTAGGCTCCTGGGATTCTGGAATTCTTATTTGTCAAGAAGTCCTTTTCGACGAGGCGGAACAGCTCTTCAAAATCTGGTATGTGGGCGGGATCAACGGCGTATACGGGATCGGTTATGCGACCTCTCCGGACGGCATCAACTGGACCAAGTATCCGGGAAACCCGGTGATGACTATAACCGACCCTTGGGAAGGGACGAACATCGAAGGACAGAGCGTTATCCAGTCAGATACCGGCTATCAAATGTGGTACGCCGGCTACGATTACAACAACGATAAATCATTACTGGGCTACGCGACGTCTCCGGACGGCATCAATTGGACCAAGCATCCGGACAATCCGATTTTTATTCCCGCCGATCCCACTCAATGGGACGGCTACAGCGTCGACGAGCCGGATATTCACTTTATCAACGGGACCTACCACATGTGGTATAAAGGCTGGAAGAACCCGTATGGAGTTTCCTGGATAGGACACGCGACCTCTTCCGACGGCGTCCGCTGGGAGAGAGACCCTGAAAATCCCATTCTGCTCACAACGAATTCGCCCGGCGCTTGGGACAACTTCCAGGTTTATCGCCCCCGCGTGCTTCTCGAAAAGGACGGGGATGGTCTGGGACGAACGATCTACAAGATGTGGTATTCGGGGCGGACTTATTCTCTGGTCGCCCAGTTGGGCTACGCCCTGAAATTTGATCGCACGACGACTTTCGTCGAGGATTGGAGAAGGAAGATCCCCCAGATCACTCAGGACCGGCTGGAGCTTGTGGTTGAACCGACATCTCGCCAGACCGTCGACCTGACCTACTTTACGCCGTATGCCGGGAAGCTCGCTATGACCATCTATGATCAACAGGGGCGGAAAATCCGGACGCTGGTCGATGACGCGTACTGGCCCGGCTATTATCAAGCCACATGGGACCAGCGGGATGAATCCAACAACAGGGTTTCCGAAGGAATCTATTTTTGCGAAATCATCTCGGCCGGCCATCTGATCACCAGGGAGATCATCTTAGACAAATGAGACACGACTCCATTAAAAATAAATCGTCCCGGCCGAGAATCCTCAAAACGGTCGCCATCGTTCTGATAGCCATCGCCTCCGCGGCCGCCGGACAAAAAGCCAAAGAAAATCAGGCCGAGGCGTTCGACAAAATCGCCCGGACGATTCTCAAGAATGTCTATCCCTACCTGGCCAAGCAGATCAAGCAGGACTACGGCATCACTAAAGGCGTCTGCGTTGACGCGGGGGCGGGCGGGGCGTATCTTTCGATCGAGCTGGCCAAGATTACGGACCTTGAGATCAAAGCCCTGGATATCGACCCCGAGGCCATTCAAATCGCCGAGCGGAATATCCGGAAGGCCGGCTTGACCCGAAAGGTCAAGGCCGTCTTGAGCGATATCCAGAAAATGCCCTTCGCCGACGCGTCCGTCGACCTGGTCATCAGCCGAGGTTCGTTCATGTTTTGGAAGGATAAGGTCAAAGCGTTCTGCGAGGTCTGGCGCATTCTCAAGCCGGGCGGGGTGGCTTTTATCGGCGGGGGAACGGGAAAACTCCTGCCCCAGGATGAAAAGGATCTCATCAAAGAGAAAATGGACAAGGGAGAGCTCGGGCCGCCCCAGGAACTCCAAGTGAGTCTTGAGGGCATGGGCAAAATTCTCCGGGAGGCCGGGATCGGCCAGTTTGAAATATCCAGCGATGATACCTGCCTCTGCGGTCTTTGGGTCGAGTTTAAAAAACCATCGGCTCCCGCCCAGCGATAATTTTTTTCCTAAAAAATACTGACGGCCAAATCTTTTCCTGCTTCTTTACCCCTTAAATCGGCATCCATCCTACAACTCCGGAAATAATTCCCCATCATGGGAATA
>JALHTW010000182.1 GCA_022866045.1 Candidatus Aminicenantota bacterium
CCAGGAAGGCGATCATCATTTCCGGTTTTCAGTGGTTTCGCATGCGCCGGGCTGGCGGAACGGCTACCGCCCCGGCATTCAGGCCAATGTCCCTCTCTTTGCGGTGATCGATCTTTCGCCGGCGGCCGGCGCTTCGCTTCCCGAAGTCAAAAGCTTTTTCTCGGCCTCCGCGGGGAACATCGTCTTCAGCACGATCAAGAAAAACGAGGACGACGATTCCGTGATCGTGCGCTGCTATGATATCGAGGGAAAGGACGCCGACGTCCAAATGAATTTCTTCGCGCCCATCGAGAAAGCCGAGCTCGTCAACATCATCGAAGAGGAGGGAAGGACGATTCCCTCGCAGAAAAACAGCCTTAAGCTGAAGGTCGGCCACCACGCCATCGAAACAGTGAAGCTCTATCCGTCCAAGCTCAGGCGCGACTAAGATCTCCAGAGGGTTTTTGACTTCACCCTGGGCCTGTGCTATAAGCCTTGGTCGAGTGGCATAATCCATGGCGGACATCGCGAAGAGCGTCCGGTCTTTCACCCTCGGCACGGCGATCAGCCGGGTCATGGGACTTGTCCGCGAGCAGGTTTTCGCCTACCTCTTCGGCGCGGGCATGTCGACCGACGCGTTCAACGCGGCTTTCCGCATCCCCAACCTCCTCCGCGACCTCTTCGCCGAAAACGCCCTGTCCGCCGCCTTCGTGCCCGTCCTCACGGAGCAGAAGAAGAAAGGGAAGGAGGCTCAAAATCTTTTTGCCTCCAACATTCTGAACACTCTCTTGGTCTTCGTCGGCGCCGCCACCCTCGCCGGGATCGTCTTTTCGACCTGGCTGGTGCGGTTCATCGCTCCGGGATTCGAAAAGATCCCCGGAAAAGTCGGCCTGGCCGGAAACCTGACGGCCGTCATGTTCCCGTTCCTCTTGTTCATTGCCCTCGCGGCCTGGGCGATGAGCTTCCTCAACACCGAAAACGAATTCTTCATCCCCGCGCTCGCGCCGTCATTTTTCAACGTTTTCTCAATCGTCATTCCGGTCGCGCTCTACGCCTATCTCAAAGTGAGGGGGGTCGATCCAATCTACGGGATGGCCATCGGTGTGACCGTCGGCGGTCTGATGCAGCTTATGGTCCAGGGGCCGCGGCTCTTCAAGCGGGGCTTTCGCTACTCGTTCTACCTGAATTTCAGGGATCCGGAATTCCGCAAGGTCATGGCCCTCTTCGTCCCGGTGGCGATCGGGCTCTCGGGCTCGCGGATCAACATCTTCGTCAATACGATGATCATCTCCCTCCTTCCCGAGCGCAGCCTGACCTGGCTGAACTACGCCTTCCGGATCCAACATCTTCCCCTGGGACTGTTCGGCATCGCTGTCGGCACGGTTGCCCTGCCGGCATTCTCCCGGTTCGCGGCGGAAGGAAACATCGAAGAGACGAAGCGGATGCTTTTCGATTCGCTGAAAATGGTCCTTTTCCTCACGATCCCGACTTCGGCGCTGATCGCGTTCCTGGCCAACCCCATCACGAGCGTCATTTATGAGCACGGCAAGTTCCGCGCCGCCGATACTCCGCCCGTGGCGAGCATCCTTGTCCTCTACATGATCGGCGTTCCTTTCATCTCCGCTCTGCGCAACGTGGCCGGCGTTTTTTATGCCTCCAAGGATGCGAGAGCGCCGATGGTGGCGAGCTTCGCCTCGGTCGGCGTTAATATCATCCTCAACCTCTCCTTGATGCGCGTTTTGGGATACCGGGCCTTTCCGCTCTCGGCGACGATCGCGGCCGTCGTCAACATCCTCATTCTGGTTCTTCTTCTACCGAAAAAAATCGGAGCTTTCGACCATAAGCCGCTGCTGAGGTATATGGGCTTCCTGACGGTCGCCTCGCTCTTGGGCGGCGGGGCCGCGGGCGCTCTTTTTTATCTTCTGCGGTCGGCGGCCGGAAGTTCTTTCCCCGTCAAGCTCGTCGGCGTGATCTTGTGCGGCGGGGCCGGGCTCCTGATCTTTTTTGGGATCTGCCGGATGCTTGGCGTTCACGAAGTCCGGGCATATGTGAAGAGGTTCGTGAAGATCTAACAGGTATGGTCACCGCGAGCCCGCAGGGCGTAGCGATCATGCCAATTTGATAAAGGTGATCCTTCTCCGCCCCTTTCGGTTGCTCGCGATGGCACGGAATTTTCTTAATATTAAGGCTAGACCCAAGTTTTCTTTTCTGGATTCGGCGCGGGTGACGTCGATCGGGGCGCCCCGGCGCCCGCAGCGAAAGAGCCCCCCAGGGCGATGGGTGA
>JALHTW010000183.1 GCA_022866045.1 Candidatus Aminicenantota bacterium
CAGGGGTGGCGCGGCGAAGGGGCTCCCCGCCCGCGCGGAGCGGCCTGGCGGCGAGCACGGCCGGGGAAGAGCCGCGACAGGACCCCGCCCGAAATTAATACAAATGCAATAAATAAAGTGACAATGTATGAGCGGCGCTTAGGCCGCCCTCAAGACCCCGTAGCGGAGGGGGGCCCCGTCGGATTTGCCGACGGGGGGAACCGACGGGACTGGTTCCCCGGGGCCCGGGGGCTGCGGGCGGTCTAAGCGCTGCCCGAACGTGGATGTCATTGTAGTTAACGCTTTGATATTAGCCCGACACCGGAAAAAGAATTGCTTACGTCAGAAAAATAAATGCTTGACATCAAAATCGCCGCAGTTTTATAATCAAGAGAGCGTAAATCTATATCATGGGAAAAAAGCTCTTTTCGCTGATCATTATTCCCCATACGAAATCCCGCTCCCGGACTCTGTCATTCTCCAAACGAGCGGCAAAAACCGCAATATGGGGCGCGATCGTAGCCGGGGTCCTGATCCTCACCGTGACGGCGGACTATGTGCGTATCCGGCTGACCCACCAGAGTTATAAGGCTATTCTGAGCGAGAATCAGCAACAGAAAGAGACGCTCCAGCAATACGAAGGCTCGATCGGCGCGCTCCAAGAGAATGTCAAGGGATTCGAGGATAAGCTCGCAAAGCTCAATCTGATCGCGGGCCTCAAATCCTCCGAAAAGCTGGAGAACCCGGGCGTCGGCGACTATCCCAGAGACAGCCAGATGAATTCCAGCTCACAAGTCCCGTCTTCCGCCGGAAACATCCAGACGATCCAGCAAAAAACGGATGACATCCAGAAGAACCTGGACACGCTGGCGACCTTCTTCGAAAGCCAGTCGGCGCGGCTGGCCATGACGCCGACCATCAATCCTGTCGAGGGAGGCTTGATTTCTTCTTCCTTCGGTTACCGGACAGATCCGTTCACCAAGATGTGGACCTTTCATTACGGCCTCGATATCGTCGCCGCATGGGGAAATCCTGTCCGGGCTACGGCCGATGGTTTTATCCTTAAGACTAATGACGATAAATTGTTAGGGAAATCCATCATTATAAGCCACGGGCTCGGATTTACGACCTTATACGGACATTTGAGCAAGATCTCCGTGGGAGAGGGCCAAAAAATCGAACGGGGCGATGTCATCGGAAACGTCGGAAACACGGGAAAAGCCATGGGTCCTCACGTCCATTATGAGGTCCGTATCAATGACAAGCGCGTCAACCCCTATTATTATTTGCTAGAAGAGTAATCCTCGCCTTTTTCCTTTAGCCAAGAAGATCTCCTATTTTGATGCGTCCATTAAGCGAATACGCATGGGCGTCCATGGCTGTCTTGCTCTCGGGCTGGAGGGACTGGATTCGGTAGATCGTCCCATCTTTGCAGCAGACGTCCAGTCCATCTTTTGCCACAGCGAGGATTCTTCCGGGCGCGTCCTCTGCGGTCGTGCTTTCCAAGGCCCGGCCTTTGAGGATGATGAGCCGTTGTCCCTTAAAAAACGTGAAGGCTGAAGGGCGGGGCGTGAAAGCCCGGACCTTTCTGTTGATGACAGCGGCCTCGCTGGCCCAGGCGAGTTTTCCGTCTTCCTTCTGGATCTTGGGGGCAGAGGTGGCCGCGGCGTGGTCTTGGGGGACGGGAACGATTGAATCGATGCGGGCCAGGGTGTCGATGAGGAGATCGGCGCCGATCGAGGCCAGCCGCGTTTCGAGTTCTCCCCCATTTTCCTCCGGAAGGATCGCGGTTTCGACCATGGAAAGGACATCGCCTTCGTCCATTCTTTCGTTGAGCCGGAAGATGGTCACACCCGTTTTCTTCTCTCCATTGAGAAGGGCCGCCTGGACGGGCGAAGCCCCCCGGTATCTTGGAAGCAGGGAGAAATGGACGTTGATGGAACGATACGCAGGAAGGTCGGTGATCGCGGCTGGAATGATCTGGCCATAGGCGACGAGAACATGGATATCTGCCCGGATGCTCTGGAGTAATTCCAGGGCGGCCGGGTCTTTGCGGATGCGCTCGGGTTGACTAACCGGGATGCCGTGGTCAAGAGCGAATGTTTTAACAGGACTCGGAGTCAGCTTCTTTCCCCGACCGAACGGCCTGTCCGGCTGGGTGATCGCAAGCACGAGGGCATGCCCGGCTTCAAGGAGTTTTGCCAGTGACGGAAGGGCGGCTTCCGGACTTCCGAAAAAGACGATGCGCATCACTTCCTGCCCGTTTCGGCCTTGTGTTTGAACTTTTTTTTGATCAGGTTCCGCTTGAGAGGGGACAGCCATTCGATGAACAATCTTCCGTCGAGGTGATCGATCTCGTGGCAGAAGACGCGGGCGAGAAGATCCGCGCCTTCGATAATCCGTTCCTTCCCCTCCAGATCCGTCCCTTTGATGACGACCCTTTGGGGCCGCGCCACTTTTTCGAAGATCTCCGGCACAGAGAGGCAGCCTTCCTCCCGGACAACTTTTCCTTCCTGTTTGAGGATCCCGGGATTGACGAGAACGATCATCTCCTCTTCTGCTTCACCCAGGGACAAGTCCACGGTAATCAGCCGTTTGCTCACATTCACTTGGGGGGCCGATAGGCCGAGACCCGGCGCGGCGTGCATGGTATCGATCATGTTCTTGGCAAGTTCGCGGAGCTGGTCGTCGATCTTTTCGACGGGTACGGCTTTTTTCGTGAGCGTCGGATGCCCAAGTTTGAGGATTTCAAGAATGGCCATACGGTTATCCGGAAATTTATTTTAGCATAAAAGACAAAAAAAGGGGGATGGCGGTTGGGTAGTGGGTCAGTTTGATATTTACAGCCATTGACTAATGGGATTGAAAATGCGATATTGTAAGTATGCTAAAGCGCACAAGCAAGAAGAAAGAGGACGAAAACACTATAGCCGCCCAGATAGTAGAACTAACAACGGGAGAGACGGCCAAAGAAAAGAACCCGGCCGCTGTTACGTTAGGAAGGCTTGGCGGACTCAAGGGCGGTCCCGCCAGGGCGAAGAAACTTTCCTCGAAAAGAAGAAAAGAGATAGCTTCTGGGGCCGCCAAGAAACGATGGACGAAAAAGCCATAACAATGCTATATTCTAGGCTATGGCGATCAAGTTCCTCCCCCAAGAAATACGCGACAAATTCGAAATCCATGAATGGAAACATGCCTGTGCCGTCCTTAAGGGAGATTTTCCAGGAGAATGGCATGATATTATTGAAGTTCTTGCACATTTTAAACTTAGTAAAAGCGAGATTATTGCTGCCGGCGGAGGACTTTCTTTAATCTCAAATTGGTTTAATACCTCGTTCAAGAGTAGAAAATGGAAGGAAAAGGCTTTCGATACTCAAATCGTTGTGGATAACCACCCGATGAAGAGTCCAACTCACAAGGTGGATTGTGTCAAAAATACGGTAGCTCTTGAAATTGAATGGAACAACAAGGATCCTTTCTTTGACCGCGATCTTAATAATTTTCGTTTGTTGTTTGACCTGCGGGCAATAAGTGTAGGAATTATAATAACGAAATCCGATGATTTAAGTGACATTATTAAGGGGCTTGGGGTGTGGGATAAATACGGATGGTCAACGACGTGGATGAAAAAACTTTTGCCCCGGATTGAAGGAGGGGGAGGCGGTGGATGCCCGATACTTGTATTCGGTATCACGAAAGCGGCATATGTTGAAGACTAATAAAGCACGACGTGCTGTCCATTCGGTAGCGGAAGACCTACTCGCTTACGATTTGGGCAAGTTTGGCACAATTCTGGCCGATCCGCCCTGGCGTTTCATGATCCGAACTGGAAAGATGGCACCCGAGCATAAACGATTGGCGCGATATCCCACCATGACTTTTCAAGAAATCATGGAACTCCCCATTGCCCAACTTGCATTGCCTCAAAGCCATCTATATTTGTGGATTCCGAATGCCTTGATCCTCGAAGGACTTGAAGTAATGAGGCGATGGGGATTTATCTATAAGACCAATATTGTCTGGCATAAAATACGTAAAGATGGGGGGCCAGACGGAAGGGGTGTCGGTTTTTATTTCCGCAATGTTACGGAGTTGGTCCTTTTTGGGACAAGGGGCCACCTAAGAACCTCTCGGCCCGGAAGAAAACAAGTCAATATTATTCTCTCTCGTAAACGAGAGCATTCCAGAAAACCGGATGAGCTTTATCCGATCATAGAAGCCTGTAGCCCAGGCCCTTATCTAGAGTTATTTGCCCGCCACAAACGAGCGGGTTGGCGGCAATGGGGAAACGGAATAGAAACATAGTTGCGTTCCCAAGAGAAAGGAAATAGCCAGAAAAGCGGCCCTGGCAAGATGGGGCAAAATAACTAAAAAATAAAATGTTGTTAGTTTTTTATATGATTTAGGCATATAATACTCACAATACAAGTCTATTATAATCATACGATTAGTCGCTAGACATCGCCTTCCGTCATATTATTACTTGACTCCCACTTGCTTTATTGCTATGGTATGTGCGAATGATATTTGGATTCCATATGGAGCGAAGCAAATGAAAGAACAAATAAATGACCTTGAGATATTGGAAAAGAAATTGCGTGAAGAGATCGAATTTTTAGAGGCCCATCTTTCAGTAAGCCGAAAAAAATTGGATGCGGTAACGATCACAATCGAGCTGTTAAGGAAAAACGGGACTTATGAACAAAACAAATTATTCCCAATTCAACAGATCATAAGCGATAAGTACAAAAACATTGGTATGCGTGCGGCAATCGAAGACATCTTGAAATCAAGTGAACGGAAAAAAATGTCGGCATTAAATATTATTTCGGAACTAATTAAGTATGGCTTTCAATCAAAGTCTAAAAATTTAAAACGGGATGTGTATACTCGACTTTTCCGTTTAGAAAAGAGAGGCATTCTCAGCTCTCGAAAAGAGGGCGGATTAAAGAAATATTTTTGGAAGGAGGAGAAAATCGAAGAAGATACTAAAAAAGAAAAAGGCGAGACTACAATTGTCTCGCCCTGAAATCCCCAGGAGGCGTGCCCGAGAGGTTTAAAGGAACCGGCTTATATCCGGCCGTAGGTGCTGATACCACCTACCGTGGGTTCGAATCCCACCGCCTCCGTTATATCGAATTGGTCTAGCATCAGTATGTGGGGGGAGTGCCACAATGTCAAGTATTTTTTTTAATAAAACACTTGACAATGCTTGAGCGCTCAAGTATAATATAGGTATGAACAAGCTAAAGATCGAGAAACAAGCCCAGGTTATTGCCTCTCTTGTTGAAGGGAATTCCATTAGAGCCACTTGCCGGATTGCAGGCGTAGCCAAGGGGACAGTATTAAAACTTCTGGCCGATGTCGGCGGGGCTTGTGCAGAATATCAAGACAAGACCCTTAAAAACCTTGATTGTAAGCGTATTCAATGCGACGAAATTTGGTCTTTCTGCTATGCCAAGGAAAAGAATATCCCCAAAGACAAGCGCGGGAAATTCGGATATGGCGATATTTGGACATTTACAGCTATTTGTGCAGATACAAAATTAATTCCAACTTGGTATGTTGGAAAGCGCGATCTAGAAGACGCCACAGTTTTTATTAAAGACCTTGCTGGCCGCCTTAAAAACCGCGTTCAATTAACTACAGACGGCCATAAAATGTATTTAGAGGCCGTTGAGAACGCCTTCGGGAAAGATGTAGATTTTAGCCAGCTAATAAAAATATACGGCCAAACTGAGGAGGGTCAAAAAAGATATAGTCCCCCAAGTTGCATAGGCACAATAAAAACAAAAATCAACGGAAATCCTGAAAGCGAGAATGTTTCTACAAGCTATGTTTAACGACAGAATTTAACGATGAGAATGAATATGAGGAGATTCACTAGGCTAACAAATGCCTTTTCTAAAAAGGTGGAGAATCTTTATTATGCCGTGGCGCTTCATTTTATGTATTACAATTTTTGTCGAATTCATCAGACTTTAAGGGTTACTCCGGCGATGGAAGCTAAGGTTGCGGATCACGTTTGGGGAGTGGAGGATATTATTAATTTATTGAAAAGATGAATAATTCGTCAATTTCTTTTATTCCCAAAATTCATTTGGATCGATTTTGAATCGACGTAAAATCGCATCTATCACCGGAATGTAAACTTCTGTTCCAGGCCCATGATCTTTTATGGGGTATTGTGAGCCCTTGCGAGAACCCGACTCTTTTGGTTTAAGGAGAATTCTTTCGGAGCCCTTCCCCCGCTTGCTTAGGGTGATTATTCCATAAGTTTTTAATTTGGCAAGTAGATCCCTAAGTTTAAATGGGTGCTTAGGCATAACATTGATTTTCGGGGACCGTGCATGTCCTAGCTATAATCCAGGGCGGAACAAATCTCTCTGGCGTATTGCTAAAAGTGGATTTAATGTTGATCTTTTCCTCAATTTGTTGCTTGCAAGCATAGAATTCTTCCCAAACGGACGGCGGGGCCGGGTGATAAAGATAATCAAGATTATTGTTTGAAAAAGCATAATCAATCTGTGCTGCCACCAGTTCGATTATTTCTTTTTTTACTGTTTCCCTGTTTGTAGCCGCGCTAACAATGTCGAGCTCAAGGCAATGAGCAATAAAAACATCCCCGTCTTTTTTAAGAAGCAAATTAAAAATCATTGACGTGGCGGGCTTCATTCTCATTTCCTCCTTTGGGTGGGTCATAAGTCTAATCCTTTTCTTTCCCCCGTGTCAACCCCTTGTTGTCTGTCCACCCTAAAAAGCCTGCAACTTCCGTGCCATATTGTCAAGCCTTAATTATCAAACTGACCCACTACCGGCGGTTGCCATCCCCAAGAAAATGGAAATCCTTTAGATCACAGCGGAAGGCGGGGCGGGCTCGTCGGCCGCGCCGGCGTTTCGGAGCGGGACCCTCACCAGATAGATGGCGATGAGGACGAGCACCACCAGGCCGCCGATGTAGCGATCAAATCCGCCGAAATAGTTTGCCCCTTTGAAGATCGTCGGGATGTCGGTGTGGATGATGTTCTGCAGGAAAAAGAATTTCCAGGCAGCCCTCAGAAGCCCGGTCAAGCCTTCGCCGGTGATCAGTCCCGCGGCCAGCAAAATGCCGACGTTTTCCACGCGGGCCTTCTGGGCGGCGTTGTATTTTCGCTTGCCGATGAACCTATCAACGATGCCCTTGATCATGCCGCCGCAGAATATGGCAAACGTCGTTTCGAGCGGCAGGTACATCCCAACGGCCACGAGCATCGGAGAGCGGACTTGGATCAGGATGAAGGCAAAGCCCATCAGCATCCCGGCAATAACCAGGGGCCAGGCCATCTCGCCTCCGACGATGCCCTTGGAGAGAGCGGCCATCAAGCCCGCTTGGGGAGCAGAAAGATCCTTGCTGCCCAATTTAAAGGCGCCAATCAAGATCATGATGGGGAAGTAGAGGACCATCGAAGACAAGAGGACCCCGAAAATATTCCCGACCTGCATTTTCCAGGGTGTCCCTCCGAGGATGTGGCCGACCTTGAGGTCCTGGAGCATTTCACCCGCGACCGCCGACGACACGCAGACGACGGCAGCCACGCCGAGGACGGCGGTCACGCCGGGCGTTCCCGTTGCGCCGATGAGGACCATGAGCAGGGCGGCGATGATCAATGTGGACAGGGTCAAGCCGGAGATGGGATTATTGGATGAGCCGATCGTACCGACCAGGTTTCCGGAGACAGCGGCGAAGAAGAACCCGGCTATAATCATGACGACAGCCGCCAGAAGTGCCGGCGGAAATGTGCCGATGAAGATTTTATAGATGAAAATCATGAGGAAGAAAGTGACGGCCAGTCCGCCGAAGACGAACTTGATGTTCAGGTCTTTCTCGAGCCGGGACGAGACCTGCGTTTGGCCCGCGGCCTTCTTCACATCGCCCATAGAACGCTTCATGCCCGCGGCCAGATTTTTGCGCATCCGGAAGAGGGTGAAACCGGCGCCGACGAGCATCCCGCCGACGGCGATCGGACGGATGATGAACAACCAGACGTTCGTCACCATGTCTGCCCATTCGACCTGAGCCATGGCGATGCCCGGCCCATAAAATTTCTCAACGAGCTGCGGGCCGAGGAAATACATGAGCACAGGCGCGAACAATCCCCAGGCCAGCACACCGCCCGCGAAGTTGAGCGAAGCCAGGCGGGGTCCGATGATATAGCCGACGCCGATATACGCAGGATAGATGCCGGGTCCGGCCACGGCAACCGTTCCGCCGCCTACGACTTTAGGAGCGTCGGAGGCCGCGCCCAGACGAACAAAGCTGACCCCGATTTTTCCGACCCTGATCAAAAAATCTTTTGTCGCGGAAAACAGCTGAACCACGCCGAGCGCATAGAAGAAAAATCCCACCCCCATGGCCTGGAAGAGGTGCTTGGCGCCGGCGCTTCCTTTTTGACCGGCTTTATGGATTTCAGAGGCGGCCACGGATTCGGGAAAGACGAGGTCGGGGTCGGTCACCATCACCCGCCGTAAAAAGGTCACAAATAGTATTCCCAACAATCCCCCGACGAACATCAGCGCCGTCGATTTGATATAGGCGTCGAATGTGTTGAAATTCGTCCAGGCGCCGGAAATGATAAACGCCGGGATGGTGAAGATGGCGCCGGCGGCCACGGACTCGCCGATCGAGCCGATGGTTCGGGCCAGATTTTCTTCGAGGATCGAGCCCTTCATGATTTTAAGAACGGCCATGCCGATGACAGCCGCCGGATAGGTGGCGGCGATCGTCATCCCGGCCCTCAGGCCGAGATAGGCGTTGGCCGCGCCGAGGACCACGGTCATCACAAGCCCGATGATCAGGGCCCTGATCGAAAATTCCTTCATGTCGGTCTTTTCAGGAATAAATGGTTGATACTTCATCCCACTCTCCTTTGTCTGAATCGGATGCCTTATGTATATTAAAATTCACTCAAATTAGTCAAGCATGTATGATTTTATTTGCGCCGGAGCGGAATTTGTGCTAAATAATTCATGAGAATAGAAAAGGACGGATATGAACTTAATCAAGTGGGTGAAAAGCCGGCTCTTCTGTGACCTCGCCATCGACCTCGGGACGGCGAACACGCTCGTCTACCTCAAAGGCAAGGGCATCATCATCCAGGAGCCTTCGATCGTCGTCGTCAACCGGCAGACCGGAAAAATCGAGGCCGTCGGCAACCGGGCCAAGGACATGCTCGGCAAAACGCCGACCAATGTAATCGCCATCAAACCGATGCGCGACGGCGTCATCGCTGATTTTGAGATCGCCGAAAAGATGCTCGATTATTTCATCAAAAAGGCGACGAACAACCGGGGATTTTTATTGAGGCCGCGAATCTGCATCGGCATTCCGACGGGCATCACCCAGGTCGAGCGTCGCGCCGTGAAGGACGTTGCCATGCGGGCTAAAGCGACCGAGGTCTATCTCATCGAGCAGCCGATGTCGGCCGCCGTCGGAGCAGACCTCCCGATTTCCGATCCGACGGGCAATATGATTGTCGATATCGGCGGCGGGACGACCGACATCGCGGTCATTTCGCTCAACGGCATCGTCTTCAATCATGCGATCCGCATCGCGGGCAACGAAATGGATGAAGCCATCATCCAATATCTCAAAAAAAAGTATAACCTGCTGATCGGGGAAAAAAGCGCAGAGATGGTCAAGATCCAGATCGGCTCGGCCTATCCGCTCGACGAGCCGCTGACGATGGAGGTCAAGGGGCGGGACCTGAGGGAAGGCATCCCGAAGACGATCGTCATCGACGACCAGGAGATCCGGGAGTCTCTGGAGGACGTCGTGGCTTCGATCGTCAACGCCGTGCGGATCGCCCTGGAAAAAACGCCGCCCGAGCTCTCGGCCGACATCATCGATAGGGGCATCATTCTCACCGGAGGCGGCGCGCTGCTCAAGAACCTCGATAAGCGCATCCGCGAAGAAACGCAACTCCCCGTGTTCATCACCGAGGATCCTCTGACGACGGTCGTGCTGGGCGCGGGCAAGATGTTGGACGATCTGGAGCTTCTGAAGAAGATCTCCGTCACCTAATCCGAATAAATGGAATGCCTCGCTTTCTGAAAGAACAGAAAAAATCGCTGGTCTTTGCGGGGCTTCTTTTCATTCAGCTTGTCGTCGTTTCCCTTCAGGTTCCGTTCGGGGAAGAGCCGAGCCATTTCGAGAAGGCCGTTTTTTTCGTTTTTTCTCCCGTCCAAAGGGCCATTCACGGCCTGTTCCATGGGGCATCGAACGTCTGGAATCGGCATATTTATCTGCGTCAGGTCGAGGCCCAGAACCGACAGCTTCGCGACGAACTTTTCAATCTCCAGCAGATGAACATGCTTCTGACGAACGAGCTCGCCGGGCTCAAGGTCACGAAGGATATGGGGGCCACCCTGTCGGCCCTGCAGAGATCGTTCCTCGTGGCCGACGTGATCAGCGTGGATGCGGCCAATATTTATAAGTCCATCATTATTAACAAAGGGATGAGACATGGTCTGGCGAGCAATATGGCCGTCGTGGACCGGAACGGCCATCTGGTCGGGCGCATCACGAATCCCATGTCCCTTCAAGAAGCCACGGTCCAGCTCCTCACGGACGACAACAGCGCGGTCAGCGTCCATTCCGAAACGAACAAGGTCCTGGGCGTGCTGGCTGGCAACGGCAAAAGCGGGACGTGCTGGCTCAAGTATGTCCTGGCCACGAACGAACAGCTCGTCGAGGGCGAAGAGCTGATCACATCCGGGTTCGACAAGATCTTCCCCCCGGGCATCAAGGTCGGAAAGATCCTGTCCATCGCGACCGATAATTCCCTCTTCAAGAAGATCGAGGTCAAACCCTACTTGAATTTTAGTGAGTTGAGCCATGTCGCCGTTCTGACCCAGAAAATGGACGATGTGTTTTAGGTGATAAAAACGTGAGAGATGTCATCCATGGCGGATTGGGCGTGCTCGCGGCCTTTATCGTTTACACGGCGCTCGACCAGATTTCGGTCTCGCTGCTTGTCTGTATCAATGTTTTTACCGTGACGGTCATCCTCTTCGCCTTGATCAAGGGGGAAACGGGGGGGGCCATCATGGGGATGGCCTGCGGGCTCGTCATCGATTCCTTTTCGCTGGGCATTTTTGGCCTGTCCGGCATTGCCAATACGGTCACCGGTTTTTTGGCCGGATATATTTCGAGAAAGCTCAACGTGCTTCCCTTCGGCCGCTTGTTCGTGTTCATCGGGCTCATGGGAGCCCTGGACCTCGGCCTCTGGATGCTCATGGCCTCGGTCTTTTTCGCCGAGGGATTTCCTTGGAGCGGCGGTTTCTTTCTCGCTCAACCGCTTTTCACGGCCGTCCTGGGAACCTTAATATTTTCGCTTTTCCGCAGAATAAAGGCCCGGCATGAAGGATAGCCCGATCTACGAGGACGTCTCGCATCTTCTGAAGAGGTCCTCTGTCATTTTCCTCGTTGTCGAAATTCTTTTTATTTTCGTGGCGTTCTATTACTGGAAGATCCAGATCCTCGACTATAGAAAATATTGGGCTCTCTCTGAAGCCAACCGAACGCGCGAAGCCGTCCTCCCGGCGCCGCGGGCCGTCCTTATGGATCGAAGCGGTTCCGTTGTCCTCGCGAACAGCGTCGCGTCCTTCAAGGCTTCGATCATCCGAGAAAATTCCAAGAACTTCGATGAATCCTGCCGGAAGATCAGCCGGCTCCTCGGTCTCGATGAAGCCGTCATCAAACAGCGCGTGGACAAATACAAATCCCTGCCGCTCTTCAAGCCGATCGTCGTCAAGGACAATCTAACGCTTGAAGAAGTGTCCCGGATCGAAGGCCGGAAAATGGAGCTGCCCGAGCTCGTGATCGAAACCGAACCCAAAAGGTTCTATCCCTTCACGACCCTGGCTGCCCATGTCATCGGCTGCGTGCAGGAACTGACGACAGACGAGCTCCGGACGACGTTCAAGGACCGAAAGCTTGGCGATATGGCGGGCAAGACAGGTGTTGAAAGCTCCTATGAATCGCGCCTGGCCGGAGTGGACGGAAAGATCATCGAAGTCGTGGACAGCCTGGGACGAAAGAGGGACGAGCTCGACCGCATCGAGCCGCAGCAGAGCCCGAAGCTTACCCTGACCTTGGATTATGACATCCAGGCCAAAGCCGAAGAGTTGCTCACAGGCAAAGAAGGAGCTATTGTCGTTCTCGAAGCCAAGACCGGAGGAGTGCTCGCCCTGGCCAGTTTTCCAACCTATGATCCCAACAAGTTCGTCAACCGTTTCACGCCCGAAGAGTGGATGGCATTGGCCAACAACCCGGATAATCCCCTCCTCAACCGGGCTATTCAAGGCCAGTATTCGCCGGGGTCGATCTTTAAGCTGGCCATGGCTTCCGGAGCCCTTGACTCCGGGGCGATCGTCGACCAGACGACGTTTTTCTGCGGAGGGTCGATCCAGATCTACGGCCGCTCGTTTCGCTGCTGGTTCGAGCCCGGCCACGGCCCGCTCAATCTCTACGAGGCTCTCCAGAAGTCCTGCAATATCTATTTCTATAACCTCGGCCGCAGGATGAACATCGACACGATCGCACGCTATGCCGAAGAGCTTGGGCTTGGGAAAAGGACGGGGATCGACATCCCCGGTGAAAAAGAAGGCTTGGTCCCGAGCACGGAATGGAAAAAAAAGACCCAGAAGGCGGCCTGGTATCCGGGGGAGACGATCTCCGTGGCGATCGGCCAGGGGCCCCTTCAAGTTACGCCTCTCCAGGTGGCGGCCATGACCGCTCTGATCGCGAACCGCGGGGCGAGGGTCTGTCCTCATATTCTCAGGGAAGGACAGGGACCAACGGGAAACGTAAAGATCGCGCCGGCGATCTTTGAGAAGGTCATCGAAGGCATGTGGCGTTCTGCGAACATGGGAGGAACGGGTCAAGGGGCCAGGGTCGACAAATTCGACGTCTGCTCAAAGACCGGGTCGACACAGATCATCGGCCGGGAGACGGCGGAACGGCTGGGAACGCAAAAAAAAACGCATTCCTGGTTCACGGGCTTTGCCCCCCGCAACAATCCCCAGGTCGTCGTGACCGTGCTCGTGGAATTCGGCGGCCTGGGGGGTGTGACAGCCGCTCCGATGGCCGGTCAGATCTTTCAACTCTACAAGAACAAATTCTATGATCGACAGAGTTCATCTCCGGGAAATTGACTGGGTCCTCATCGGGCTCTTGCTCGTGAACTCGGTCATCGGCATTCTCCTGATCTATAGCGCCTCGCGTTATCAGCCCGGCAATTTCTATGTCCGACAGGTGATCTGGCTGCTGGTCAGTCTCGCCGTTCTGTTCCTAGCCCTGTCGATCGATTATAAGATCCTGATCGGCTTTTCTCCTTATGTCTATGTTCTGTTCATCCTTGTCTTGGGGGGACTGTTGTTTTTTGGCAAGGGTATTGGGGGCGCCAGGAGCTGGATCCGGGTGACGATCTTCGGCGGGCAGCCGTCCGAACTGGCCAAGGTCGCCCTGATTCTCGTCCTCGCCCGGATCTTCTCAGAATTCCGGAGGACCCATCTCAGCCTGGATTTCGCGGCCCTCAGCGCCGTGGTTGTCTTCGTTCCCGTGGCCATGGTCGGCCTCCAGCCGGATCTCGGCACGGCCATAAGCTTTTTGTCGATCCTCTTCGGATGCCTTGTCCTGGCCGGCATGAACAAGAAAGTGCTGGCCATCCTCCTCGTCGGGACCATACTCGTGAGCTTCACAGGCTGGAACTTTTTTCTGAAAGATTATCAGAAGAAAAGGCTCACCACACTGGTCAACCCAAGCCAGGACCCGCGGGGCTCGGGCTATCATATCCTTCAATCGAAGATCGCCATCGGATCGGGTGGAGTGGCCGGAAAGGGTTTCAAGAAAGGCACCCAGAGCCAGCTGCGCTTCCTGCCGGCGCGCCATACGGACTTTATCTTTTCCGTGCTGGGCGAGGAGTTCGGCTTTCTTGGCGTTTTCATCGTCTTTTTGAGCTATTTTTTCTTCCTGGCCAGGCTGTTTCGGTCTGTGGACAAATCCCGGGACCGGAGCGGAATTTATATCGTCTTCATGACCACGTGTCTGCTGACCTTTCAGTTCCTGGTCAATGTCATGATGATCGTGGGCCTTTTTCCGATCACCGGAATTCCCATTCCCTTGTTGAGCTATGGAGGATCTTCTCTCCTCACGACCTATTTGGCCGTAGGGCTGGTGGTGAACGTCAAAATGAGAAGATTCGTCAATGTCTGACATCCGGACAAGGAACCTCCTGGAAAAAATCCTCCCGGCGGTCAAGAAGCCCGGCCGCTATACGGGAGCAGAATGGAATGAAGTCCGTAAGGATCCCGCGCTGGCCAAAATAAAAGTCGCCCTGGCGTTTCCCGATGTCTATGAGATCGGGATGTCCTACCTCGGCCAGAAGATCCTGTATTCCCTGATCAACGCCCATCCCTCGTTTCTCGCTGAACGGGTGTTCGCGCCGTGGCCGGATTTCGAGCAGGAACTGAGAAAACATCGCCTTCCTCTTCGATCTCTAGAAAATGGAATCCCCCTGGCCGATTTCGATATCCTGGGCTTTTCCCTGCTCTATGAGCTCAATTATTCCAATATCCTGACGATCCTGGACCTCGGCGGTATTCCTCTGCGCGCCAGGGACAGGGAACCGCGGCATCCGCTCGTGATCGCCGGAGGGCCGGCCGTGTTCAATCCCGAACCCGTCGCCGGCTTTTTTGACCTGTTCCTCGTCGGAGACGGAGAAGAGGCGTTTCTGGAAATCATCGAGAAATATTCGGAACTGAAAAGCTGGACGTCGAACAGAGAGGACATCTTGAAAGAACTTGCCGGCATTCCCGGCGTTTATGTCCCTTCGCTCTATGAGCCCTATCTTCCGGCCGGATCCTCGCTCCTCGCCGTCAAACCGAAGAACGCGGCGCCGGCTGCGGTCCGGAAGCGCGTTCTGCGCTCATTCTCCCGTTCCTATTTCCCCGAGAATATCATCGTCCCCAATATCCAGGTTGTCTTCGACCGTGTCGCTATCGAGGTCGCGCGCGGGTGTCCCGAAAAATGCCGGTTCTGCCAGGCGACGAGTCTCTATGCCCCCTTCCGGGTCAAGGATCCGTCCTTTGTCGTCGAGAAGCTCTTTCAGAGCCTGCGCGCGACGGGCTATGAGGACGCTTCGCTCTTCTCTCTGTCCGTAAGCGATTACCCGTATTTGGGAGAGACGATCAAGACGCTGATGGAGAGCCTGGAAAAGGACCATGTCTCTTTGTCCCTCTCCTCGCTCCGGCCGAAAGGCCTATCGGCCGACATCGTCCGGAACATCATCAAAGTCCGGAAAACGGGATTCACCCTCGTTCCCGAGGCCGGTTCGGAACGCCTCCGCTGCGTGATCAATAAAAGCCTGACAGACCGTGATATTTGGGACGCAGCCGCCAATGCCTTCCGGGAAGGCTGGAAGCTTCTCAAGCTTTATTTTATGATCGGCCTTCCGACCGAAAGGGAAGAAGACATCCGGGAGATCATAACGCTCATCGAGAAGATGACGGCGCTCGGGCGCGAGATCCTTTCATCCCCGCCGAGGATCAATATCGGCCTTTCCTCCTTTATCCCCAAGCCGCACACCCCGTTTCAATGGGCGGCGATGGAGGATGAAAGATTGCTTTTTGAAAAGCAGCTCATTATTAAACGGTCGTTGAAGAGGATGGGCCATGTCCAGATCAAAGCCCAGCCCATAGAAAGCTCCATCCTGGAAGCGGTCTTCTCCAGGGGAGACCGTCGGCTGGCCGATGTCTTAGAAAGGGCATGGTCCAAAGGGGCTCGGTTCGACAGCTGGCGAGACCATTTTCAATGGAAGAATTGGATAGAGACATTTGAAGAAACGGGCGTGGATCCCAACGTCTATCGGAGAGAACTGGACCGGCAAGCCGCCCTGCCCTGGGACCATATCGAGACGGGGATCGGAAAGCGTTTTCTGCTTGATGAGCTGGGGAGAGCTCTGCGGGCGGAAAATTCACCATCTTGCCTGGAAACATCCTGCGGGCAGTGCCGCGGCTGCGATTTTGGGGCCGATATCGAAAGGGAGTTCAACGAAAAAATCAATGTTGGCCATCCTCAAAAATCATTTTTGGGGCAGAAGACGGAGTCGGTCCACCGCTATCAAGTTTTTTATGCCAAACAAGGACCGTCCCGCTTCATCTCCCATAACGATCTCTTCAACATTCTTCAGCGGTCGTTCAAGCGGGCGGGCGTGGACGCCTTGTACTCCAAGGGTTTTCATCCGAAGATGCAGATGTCGCTCGTCCCAGCCCTCCCTTTGGGAATGACGGGAAACGAGGAATCGTTCGAGTTCAAATCTTTTTATGACCTTGACGAAAAGGATTTCGTCTCGGGCCTGAATCGTAACGTGCCTCCCGGCATCCGGTTTTTGGAATTGAAAAAAATTGGAGCCGGGGCCCCCTCCTTGACGGAGAGGATCGCGGCGATGGTCTATGCCCTCGACCTGAATGCTGAAGACATCAAGAAAGCGCTCGACCGATGGCGAGAAGAAAAACAATGGACCGGAAATGATGCCGAAATCGCCGCCATCCTCGTTCGTGATTATCTGACCGCAAAGCCTGAGCTTGTCAAAGAGATCGCGATCGATCGGGCCTCGAACAGGGTCATTATTCATATCGCTTTTACTCCCCAAAAGTTGCTCCGCCCTCAGGACATCGTCAAACATATCTTCGGCCTCGAGCATGCCGTTTACATCATGTCCCGCGAAAAGATATTTTACAAATAAGTCCCGCGGGTTCTGTCATTGATAAGCCCCGTCCTCCTCGCTCTGCCCATCCTTCCGAGGGACTCCCTTACGCTCCGGGCGGCGGGGCGCGGTGGGGGAAAGAGGAGAATGGCATACGGAGGCGAGCCGGCCCGGATTCTCGACCGACGGGAGAGAAGAGCGAGCCGAGGAAACGAGCCGATGTTCAGGCCGGGAAAATTGGCATATGTTCGAGCTTTCCCCCTGGGCGAATTTGACAGGTGGAGATGAATTCAGTATAAGCTAGGGACGTTATTTCGTGTTCCTGGCAGAAAAGGGACAATTTTTTTGAAGGAGTTGCCATGATCGATTATAGGCTGACCGAAGAACAAGTCGCCCTGCAGGAGATGGCCCGCGAATTTGCGAAAAAGGAGATGGCCCCCAACGCGGCCAAGTTCGATCAGGGCCATGAGTTTCCATGGAAGATCATGCAAAAGGCGTTTGATGCGGGATTCATGACGGGCAATATCCCGGAACAATATGGCGGCGGCGGACTGAACAATGTTGACACGGCGCTCATCAGCGAGGAACTGGCCGCAGGATGCCCTGGCATGTTCACGAGTATCATGGGCGTCTCCCTGGCAACCACGCCGATCGTCCTTTACGGATCGGAAGAGCAGAAAAAGAAGTTCCTCTCGCCGCTCTGTCAGAAGATGACCTTGGGCTCCTACTGCTTGACCGAACGTGAAGCAGGCTCGGACGCTGGGTCGGTGAAAACGAAGGCGATCAAAGTCGGAAACGAATATGTTCTCAACGGCGCGAAATGCTTCATCACAAACGGCGGGGTCGCTGGTCTCTATGTGGTTTTTGCCAAGACAGCGCCCGAGAAGGGGGCCCGGGGCATGAGCGCATTTATCGTTTCTCGCGATACACCCGGTCTCATCGTCGGCAAGATTGAAGACAAGATGGGCCACCGGGCTTCCAATACGGCAGAGATCTTTTTTGAAGACTGCAAAGTCCCGGCAGAGAACCTGCTTGGTAAGGAGCGTCAGGGTTTTGTTATCGCCATGAAGACGTTCGATACAACCCGGTCATCCGTCGGCGCAGCGGCCGTGGGCATCGCCCAGGCCGCCCTTGAATATGCCATCGCTTATGCGAAAACCAGGTCTCAATTCGGGAAGCCCATTGCCCTCTACCAAATAACGCAGGCGAAGATCGCCGACATGGCGATGGAGATCCAGGCCGCCCGTCATTTGGTCTGGCACGCAGCCTGGCTTTCGGATCAAAGCCAGCCGTGCGGCAAGGAATCGGCCATGGCCAAGTGTTTCGCCACGGACGCCGCCATGCGGGTGACGACCGAAGCGCTCCAGATCTTGGGCGGGTACGGGTATATGAAGGATTACCCCGTGGAAAAACTGATGCGCGATGCCAAGCTGCTCCAGATCTACGAGGGTACGAACGAGATCCAGCGCCTGGTGATCGCCCACGACGTGATCGGACCGGTCAAGGAATAACGCGGAAAATCCGGAAATTAAAAAGGGGACGTTCTTCGGAACGTCCCCTTTTTTATGCCTTGATGGTTAGTTCAGGCCCAAAGGACGGAAAGCGGAAACGCTATTCCGTAAAATACTCCGGCACGAGGCCCAAGGTCTCGATCCCGGCTGCTTTGCAGATGTCGATGAGCTCCACGACTTTGTTGAAGGGAATTTTGGCGTCGGCTCTGAGGAAGATGGTTTTGTCTGTCTTGGTCGAATAAATGCGGCGGAGTTCGTCGGCGGCCGCCTTGAAATCAGGAAAATTTTCTTTTTGAATATCAATCGTCAGATCTTTTTTCAGGGTAATGACGACCAGACTGCCCGATTGGCCGGCCGCGGTGTCGGCAGCGGTTTCCGGCAACTTCACATCGATGCCTTTTTGCATGATGGGAGTGATGACCATGAAGATAATCAACAACACGAGAAGAACATCGCACAGCGGGACGACATTGGGTTCGGCTTTTGCCATGTGTTCCTCCTTACATAGTCCACAAAGGAAGAATATTGTATGATACTTGTTTTTTTCTGTCAACGTGTTTGTTGAATTTTTGGGTAGGGAGGGCTATAGTTATATGCCCTGAAAAGAGGCGGGATGAACGATTTAAGAATCGAGGTTGTAAAAGTCAAAGCGTGTTGCGGGGCCAAGCACAGGGCGGGAGTTTTTTTATATGTCAGGGGAAGCGGTACGATCGAGGTTCCCAAGGGTAAAAAGGTCTGTATCTATGCCCTGAACAGCCTATTTCCGTTCTTGACGACAAAACAGCGGGTGGATGAATTGCCCGCTGACGACTGGGTAGCCGAAACCGAGATCTTGGCCTGCCCCGACCCCAAGGGCGTGATTTTTTAAGATCACCAGGTTGTAAGGCGCTGGATTCTTTCCCCCGAGCGGGAGAGGCAGGGCTGCCAGAGTTTGGTCTGCGCTCGTTAGAAGCGGGAACGGGATGCGGTTCCCGCCCCAGGGAAAGAGGAGGTTTTATGAACGTTCTCATCATACTCGCTGTCGCGGCAGCCGCTTTCTATTTAGCCAGCCGGTTCTATTCTCGTTCCATCGCCCGCTGGCTCGGCGAAGACAAGAGCGTTCAGACGCCGGCGGTCAAATACTGCGACGGCCGGGACTACGTTCCGACCAAGTCCTATGTCGTCTTCGCTCACCATTTTTCCGCCATCGCCGGCGCCGGCCCGATTCTGGGACCGACGATGGCCATCCTGTACGGCTTTGTCCCGGCCTGGCTTTGGGTGGTCCTCGGCGGCATCTTCATCGGCGCCGTCCATGATTTCACGACGCTCTTCGTGAGCATGCGCGAGGGCGGCAAGTCCATGGCCGAAGTGGCCCGGAGGACTCTCGGGACGCGGGGATTCAACCTGTTCATCGCCTTCACAATCGTTATGATCGTCCTCGTGACCTCGTCCTTTTTGAGCGCGACATCCATTTCCCTGACGTCGCTCTGGCCGTTGGCCAAGATTGGCGTCAAAGAAGGGGAGACGTTCCTGAAGACCGTGGTCAGGGACGGCGTGGTTATGGGACGCATCGGCGGCATCGCCTCGATGTCTGTGATCGTGATCACCCTCTGCTCTCCCTTCCTCGGCTGGCTCATCTATAAGAAGAGCATCAAGACACTCTTTGCTTATCTCATCGCCTCGGTCATCTGTGTCATCTCCGTGCTGCTGGGGATCGCCTATCCGGTCAGCCTGTCGCCGACGACGTGGATGATCATCATCTCGATCTACGTCCTCTTCGCCGCCGGAGTTCCGGTGTGGATGATCCTTCAGCCGAGGGACTTCATCAATGTCCAGATCCTCTACGGCGGGATCGTGCTGATGGTCTTGTCGCTATTCAGCACGGGCTTCGGCGGGCTGTCCGTGTCCGTCCCGAGCTTCAACCTCGGCGAAGGCGTTCAACACCTGGGGCTCATCTGGCCGATGATGTTCTGCACGATCGCCTGCGGTGCCATTTCCGGCTTCCACGCCCTCGTGGCGGGCGGCACGACGGGCAAGCAGCTGGCCCGGGAGACGGACGCCCGCAAAATCGGGTACAACGCGATGCTCTTGGAGTCGATGCTCGCCGTCTGTGTCCTCTTAGCCATTGGCGCTGCCTTGAACTTTTCGGACTATAAATCCATCGTCTGGCCCACCGACCCAGCGATCAAGTCCAATCCCATCCTTGGGTTTTCCCTGGCCGCCGGCCGGCTCTTCCAGCGAGGGCTGGGCATTCCCGTGGCCCTCGGCACTGTGTTCGGCATCCTGCTCGTCGAAGGCTTCGTCATCACGACCCTGGATGCCGCCGTGCGCTTAAACAGGTACCTCTTCGAAGAGCTCTGGGGCATTCTCTTCAAAAAGACGCCAAAGCTCCTAAAGCACTATTGGTTCAATTCAGGCCTGTCGGTCGTGCTCATGTGGACGCTGGCCTACACTAGCGCCTTCAACATGCTCTGGCCGATCTTCGGGACGGCCAATCAGATGCTGGCGGCCTTGAGTCTTCTGGCCGTCACAGGATGGCTCCTCCTGAGGAAAAGAAAGACAGCGTTTACTCTTGTTCCGGCCGTCTTCATGCTCGCGACGACGCTGGCCTCGCTCGGGATTCTGCTGAAAGAATACATCCAGAAGAAAAGCTATATCCTGGTCGCCGCCGATATTCTGATGTTTATCCTGGCAATCGGCGTCGTGGTCCTTGTGATCAAGAGGTTCTGGCGAAGGGCAACGCCTGAGATTAGCCCGGCGAATTGAAGACGGCGAGCTTTTTCAGGATCTCCGTCCAGGCGATCCAGGAAATGAATTTAGGGCCGTTTGAGCCCTTTCTCGGCGAGGCTTTGCGGATGGGGAGCAACGATGAATCCCGATTCGCCGTCTTTGACCGGTTCCATCTGAGCGCCGCTGTCCGTCGCCGTCACGACCAGGACTCGCTTTCTGTCCAATCCTGTTTTTTGTTATTTTAGGGTGACGTAGGCTTTCTTGTTATTGTTCGTCTTGAACACGAGGAGGGCTCTTCCCGCTCCCGTAGAGGTCCCGTAGCAGTAATCGATGTCGATCACCGCATTCCCTAAAAGGGCTCCGATCTCGGCGCCCGCTCCGATGCGGTCGCTGATCTCGATCGTAATCACGCTGTTCGTCTTGACCTTATATCCCAAGGCCCGCAAAGCGGTTTCCGCTTTTTTATTGTTCGAGGTGATAAGTAAGAAATGGCCTTCTTTTTCCAGTGAGTAGGCCGAGAGGGCCCGGAGGTTGACGCCGGCGTTGGCCGTCGTGCCCAGGACGCGGCCCAGGATACCCGGCTCGTTCGGCGTGATCACATGGAGTTCGGTCTCGATGTTGACATTTTGCACCTTTCGTTCTCCTTCCCAGAAGTCATTATTATACCAAAAGGAGGGCCCGGGGAAAAGTCTCGCTGGGATTTGTTATTTTCGCTGATTTCCTTATAATCAGGGACGACGATGGAAGAGAAGACCGTGACCAAGTTCAAAGTGGCGATCGTTGATAATTCCATTTATCCCGAGATCTACAAGCCCGTCGAGCATTGGGCCCAATATCTCGAGGGCGTGGAATGGGAAGCGTTCTATGCTCCGGACCGACGTTTGCCCGGGCTCAAGACGTACAGCCACATCATTCTAACGGGCTCGGAAGCTTCGATCCTCGAACGGGAGCCCTGGGTCGATCATGAAGTCGAATTCGTTCGGCAGGCCTTTCACGAAGGCCTTTCCATCCTGGGGAGCTGTTACGGCCATCAGTTGCTGGTTCTGTCGCTGGCTGGGCCAGCGTACGTTGGACGGAGCCGCGAGCCAGAGATCGGCTGGATCCCGATCGACATCACGATGGAGTCTCCGCTTCTCGGCCCAAAAGGAACAGCCTATACCTTCTCGGTCCATTTTGACGAAGTCCGAAACCTCAAAGAACCCTTCAGGGTCCTGGCCTCGACGGACATCTCGCCCATTCAGGCTTTCGGAATGAAGGGCCGCAATATCTGGGGTCTTCAAATCCATCCCGAGATTGACGTCAAATCTGCCCGAGACCTGCTCAGGGATTTCGGGAGCGTGTTTCCCCTGGTCCGGCCCCTATACGAGAAAGCCCTTGCTTCTGATCCGCGCGATTCCCGGCTTATCTTCAAGATCGTCAATGAGTTTCTTGCGCATGGCCCGGCTCTATGACGAAAAAGCGGAAAGAAAAGAGAGGACAACGGCTAAGGGGAAGATCGCCAGGAGGACCTTTCTCACCCAGATATGGACATTCCGAAAGCCAAAGCTAATTCGCTTAATCATC
>JALHTW010000184.1 GCA_022866045.1 Candidatus Aminicenantota bacterium
AAGCGTGCCCCGCGCCCTCGTACATGTGAATCTTGTATTCGATTCCGGCCTTCTTGAGGGCCTCCTCAAAGGCCGGGATACCCGCGTTGATCCGTGCGTCCTCGCCCGCGTAGTGGATGAGCATGGCGGCTTTGATTTTCGGGACATCCTCGGGCGCGGGCTGGCTGCCGTAGAAGGGGACAGCCGCGGCCAGGTCTGGCCCGTTGACAGCCACCTGGTTGGTGACACCCCCGCCCCAACAGAAGCCCATGCACCCGACCTTGCCCGTCGACTGGGGATGAGTCTTGAGGTAGGCGACCGCGGCGACGAAATTTTTCGTGTTCGCCTGGCGGTCGAGCTTCTGGAAGAAGGGCTGGGCCTCGCTCGGATTTTCGGGGGTCCCACCGAACGGCGAAAGAGCGTCCGGGGCAATGGCCATGAACCCCTCCAGGGCGACCCGCCGGGCCACGTCTTCGGTGTGGGGGTTGAGGCCCCGGTTTTCGTGGATGACGATGACGCCGGCGAGCTTCGCCCCGCCCTTCGGCCGGGCCGAGTAAGCGCGGACCTCGCCGGTTTCGCCGGGATACTTGATGTATCCCGTCTCGAGGCGCGGGTCGTCCTTCGGGACGACCTGGGCCATGGCCCGACCGCTTTCCAGAGCCGGCAGCAGGGCGGCCGCGGCGGCCGTCCCGCCCGCGAGCATGGCTAGTTTTCCGAGAAACTGGCGGCGGTCCATGGCACCGCGCGCGTATTCTTCGTAGAGGTCGTGGATTTCAGGGCTCATAGGTTATCCTCCCTTTTTTCCCCCAGGGCAGGTCCATGGTATTTCGCGCCTGCCGCCCTGTCAAGGACTTCCGTCAGATTTATATGCCACAGCTAAGGCTTTCGCCTGACCAGGTTGATTTTATCATGAAGATGAAAGCAGTGAAATACAGCCTTGCGTGGGAAAAGCGGGATAAGCTTGACAACTACGCCCGTAGTGTTTTATTTTCTCACCTTATGAAATGAGGGAAAAAAATGAATAAAAAAATTATCTACGCACTATCAATCCTGGTCATCTTTGAGCTGTTTGGCTGTAGCAGCGAAGAGCAGCGACTGCGGCCTGCCCTGGAGAGCATTACCGCTCAAGATCTGGCCAACGATACGAAGATTCTTGCCTCGGATGAGTTCGAAGGAAGGGCGCCGGCTTCGAACGGCGAGGTCAAGACGGTCAATTTCCTCGAGCAGGAGTTTCAGAAACTCGGCCTTAAGCCCGGCAACGGCCAGAGCTTTTTCCAAGAAATCCCGATGGTCGTGATCACGGCCGAACCCGGGGCAAGGCTCGAAATCAAAGGCGGAAAAAAATCGATCTCATTTGCCTCCAAAACCGATTTTGTGGCCTCCACCCAGAGAGTACTGGAAGAGGTCTCCTTGGCTGATTCGGAAATAGTCTTTGCCGGCTACGGCATCGTGGCGCCCGAGTACAAATGGAATGATTACGAAGGCCTAGACGTGCGGGGAAAAACCGTGGTGGTCCTGGTCAACGACCCAGGGTACGCGACAGAGGATCCTGCGCTTTTTTCGGGACGGACGATGACCTATTATGGCCGCTGGACATATAAGTATGAGGAAGCTGCCCGTCAGGGCGCCGCAGGTATCTTTATTGTCCATGAGACTGGACCGGCCGCCTATCCCTGGGGTGTCGTCGAGAACGGCTGGACCGGGCCGCGGTTCAATCTAAGCAGAGAGGACAACAACATGTCCCGCTGCGCTGTGGAAGGATGGCTGCAACTGGAGACCACACGCAAGATCTTCGCCAGCGCCGGGCTGAATTATGACGAGCTGAAGACGGCGGCGGCCAGGCCGGGATTCAAGGCTGTTCCCCTGGGCCTCGAAGCATCGCTTACTCTGAAAAACAGCGTAAAAAAAGTGACCTCGCGCAACGTCGTCGCTCTCCTGCCGGGGTCGAAGCGGGCGGATGAATATATCATTTATATGTCGCACTGGGATCATTTTGGGATGAATCCGGCCCTCGAAGGGGACAAGATCTTCAACGGAGCCCTGGACAATGCCACCGGGACCGCAGCCCTGATTGAACTGGCCGAGGCCTTCCAAAAGCTTAAACGGCCGCCTCTTCGCTCAATCGTTTTTCTGGCCGTTACCGGGGAGGAACAGGGCCTTCTCGGGTCCGAGTATTATGCCGCTCAGCCCCTCTTTCCTCCGGCTAAGACGGCAGCCGTCATCAACATGGATGCTATGAATATCTATGGACGGATGAAAGATATCACCGTCATCGGCTACGGCCTCTCCGAACTCGACCAATACATCGAAGCTGCGGCTAAAGAACAGGGCCGAACCGTGAATCCTGATCCGACCCCGGAAAAGGGCTCTTATTTTCGTTCCGACCACTTTCCCTTCGCCAAGCAGGGTATCCCGGCGGTTTATCCCGGCGGCGGGACAGACAGTGTCGAGCACGGAAAAGAATGGACTTTGGCTAAAAGGGAAAAGTACACGGCCGAAAATTATCATAAGCCTTCGGACGAGTTCGACCCGAACTGGGACCTCACCGGAGCGATTGAGGACCTGCGCCTGCTGTTTAAGGTGGGCTGCCGCCTGGCCATGGAATCGACTTTTCCCAACTGGAAGGAAGGGACAGAATACAAAGCGAAAAGAGACGCGGACATGGCCGCAGCAGCGAAGAAGTAAAGCGGACCTCTGACGGAGTTCACTCGACGGCCGGGAGGGTAATTCTCTCCGGCTCAAAGATGACGCGGCGTTCCCCTTCTTCGACTTGGCCGAGCAGAAGCAGGTCATATCCCGCTTTCTGGCCTGTTTTGATCGTTCGGTCGACCTCTTCTTCAGGCACAAAAATGTAGAACCCGATTCCCCAGTTGAAGGTCGTCAGGCAGTCCTTCAGACTGACGCCGACCTCGAGCATGAACCGGAAAAGCGGCGGAATTTCGTCCACCCATTTTTTGACCCGATAGGTGAATGGTCTCTTGGCATAGGCGATCTTGGAGATCCCTCCCCCTGTGCCGCCGAGCAGCGAGTGAATCTCGATATTTTTTTCCTGGAGGGCCTCGACGAGCCGGACATACGAGCGGGTGGGGATGAGCGCCTCTTCGCCCAGGGTTTTCCCATTCGGCAGTCGATGGAGAAATTTGTCTTTTAGGGCTAAAGCCCGCTTGATCACCAGGGAAATCCCGTTGGCGTGGAGCCCTGATGATGTCGCCCCGATGATGCGGTCTCCGGCGGAGAGCTTTTCTTCCGTGACCATCCTGTCTCGAGGAGCGATAATGCCGGTCACACAGCCGGACAAAGAGGGAGCGCTCCGCACCGGCGGCTCGGCCTTGACCAAATAGCGGAGGGCGGGAGATTCGCCGGCCGGCAGGGCCATCCCGCACATCTCGCAAGCCTGGTAGAAGCTTTCAGCCAGGTCGTGGCTTCGCTTCTCGTCCATGAACCACTCGCTGTCGCCCGCCGCCACTTCATCCGTATAGATCACGGGGAGGGCTCCCTGGCAGATCACGTCATTGGCCGCCATCAAGGCCGTATCGATGCCGATGCCCTCGTAATATGTTCTTCCGGATCCGGCATGCTGATACATCCATTCCGCAATCCAGTTTTTGTTTCCCAGGCCTTCCTGAGTCATGCACCAAGAATGGGTTTTGACGCCGCGATACCGGAAAACGACTCCATGGGCGCCCAGGCTTCCCGCCTCGATATAGACTCCGCGTTTATTCGGAAATTCGAGCGTCCTCTTCCCGGCGCTCACCATGGCCATTTTGAACGGCTCGATTTTGGTGTAATCCACCCCGGCCCGGGCATACTCGGATTTCACCCGTTTTTTCGGCATTTCACGATTCCTAACGGAGCTTCAGCAATTCGGCCTGAGAAGGATGGTTCGGAATGACGGCCACGGTCTTGCCCTTGTATTCGAAGACCTCCCTGTCGTCATTGTTGATCTCGCCGATCACCTCGGCCCTGGCTCCTTTGGCCCGAATCGTTCTCAATAAGAGGTTAACATCTTTCTTTGCAACCTGGACCGCCATCCGCCCCTGGGATTCACAGATCAGGATTTCCTCCGGGGTGAGGTTTTTGACCTTGACCGGGACTTTAGACAAATCCACCCGGGCCCCGAAGCCGCCGTATCTGGCGGATTCACAAACAGCGGCGCCGATGCCGGCCGCTCCCAGGTCAGAGCAGGCCTTGACCTTGCCTGTGCGGAAAGCGGCCAGGGTCGATTCCATAATCACCCTTTCTTCTTTGAAGAGAGCGACGGCCGGTCTCATCTCCTTGACCAGTCCCGCCCGGAAAAGGGTGTCGTTGCCGTCGCTTCCGGTCCGGCCGATCAGGATGATGCTGTCGCCGGCGGATTTGGCCGGCTTGGTCAACGGCCTGGCCGTGATCAGCTTGCCGATCACCGAGACGACAACAGCCGGAACGATGTCTGAAAACGAGGTCGAAAATCCGCCGCCGACGATGAAGACGTCCATGGCGTTGCACATGTCTTTCAGGCCTTTGACCATCAAATCGACCCTCTTTTGGCTGGTCATCTCGATGCATTTCCCGCAGGTGCATTTTCCGGTAAAGCCGCAGGGGCCGACAATCACCTTTTCCTTCAGCGGCCGGGTGCCGATGAAATTCATCAGAAAAATGGGCCTGGCGCCCATGGCCACGACATCGCGCATGGCCCCTCCGGCTCCGGTGGCGGCCGCGTCATATGGCCTGGGCACGCAGGGAGAACAATGACTCTCCAACTTACCCACGAAGGTTCCCTCGGTGCCGGGAAATTTGAAGGCGGCGGCATCATCGCCCGGGCCGACGACCAGGGCCTTGGGAAAGGTCTTGCTGACCTTTCTGTTCAAGGCATCGATCCCCTTGAAGTCGATCGCCTTGTCGATATTGTGATGCAGATGGATAAATAGAGCATGCATCAATGCTTTTTCGATCGTGTTCACTCCCAGACCTCCTCAAAAGCGAAATTTTGTTTCTTATGCCAATCTAAGATAGACAAATTTTCCGAAATATGCAATTCTTTTTAGCCTTCTTGTTGAACATGCTATACTATTCGGACAAGGGAGATAAGACATGAAAACCGCGGATGAGGAAACGAAGCCGTCGATGCAGAAGAAGCTCGATCAGTATAAGGCCGACGCCGCGAAGGTGAAGAAATAGCTACGCCGCAATTGCTGTCGCGGGAAGAAATTTATGTCCCTTTGCCTTTCGTGATTAACCGGGAATCGGCCTTGGCTCATTTTTTACTATACGTGATTTGAAACGGCTGAAAAAAGCGAGGGAGAGACATGTTTTACAAAAAAGATAACACGCCGCACAAAACCGCTCGTGAAGGCGTCCATTTTAAAACCCTGGTCCACGGCCAGAACACATCATTACACGAGTTTCGGCTCGACTCAGGGAGTGTCATCCCCATCCATTCGCACCCCCATGAACAGACCGGGTATATGGTCTCCGGCCGGATGCATTTCGTCCTTCAGGATCGAAAGATATTCGTTGAGCGCGGCGACAGTTGGTGCATTCCCGGCAACATGGAGCATGGTGTCGAAGTCATGGAAGATTCCGTCGTTATCGAGGTGTTTTCGCCCGTCAGAAAAGAATATTTAGATTAGCTGAAGCGGTTGAGAACTTCCGGCAACGCTCATTATTGAACTCTATTTCTTCTAGAACGCCTCGCCGCCGGTGAGGTAATTTCCCCAGGATCCTTTCCCGAAGCCGAAATCCAGCCGGATATTCGTCCCTTCCTTGGAATCGATCCGGAACCGGATCCCCAAGCCTACCGAATATTTGAACTCGCCGATCTTTAGACGGCCGATGCCATCCGCCACCTGGCCGTATCCGGCAAAGCCGACCATTCCGAAGCGCCACCAGACCGGCAGGCGGTATTCGACCTGGATCGCGGCCAGCGTGTTATCTCGATAGCGGGCGCTGTTGTATCCGCGAAGAATACCGTCGCTTCCCAATCTGGCAAGCGCCATGAAAGGGACCGTCCCTGAGGTCGCTCGGAACACTCCCTGGAAGGCCAAGACGTGGGTCCGGAAAACCGGGACATAGACCCTCACGTCCGCATTGAGTTTCCGATAATTATATTCACTGCCGAAGACGGAGCTATAAATCGTGGCTGAGAATTGGCACAAATGTCCTTTTGTCGGAAAAAGGACGTTGTCGCGGTTATCCCGTCTGAGAACGATGCCCAATCCGCTGGTTGTTCCGCCGGGGCTGCCGGTAATGGTTCCGCAAACCAGCTGTCCCTCCGGCTCAAATCCCGGAAAGGCATAATGATCGAAGCCGTAATAAAGGCCGGCGAAGACATCTTTGTTGGCCCAGAGCTTCTTCTGGGCGGATATCTCAAAGGAAACCTGCCGCTGCGTGTAGCTTTCCTCCATCTCGAGGCGCGTGTTGTTTCCGATCCCGTAAAATTTATCAGGATATTTTCTCAGGTCCAGTTTGCCGATGATAATGGTCGAACCGTCCCCCAGATAAAATTCCGGACTCAGGTTGAGCATGAATTGTCTGTTCTGCGTATAGATAGCCATAAACGGGATGAACGACGGACGGCCCTTCTCCGGGCTTTGCCCGGCCGAAAACTCCAGATCCCGCCCACGCCGCCCGCCCAGCGCGTCTCGGGCGAATAGTAAATGACGGGCAGAACGATGAACGAGCTTCGCTTTTCCACCGTCGCCTTGGTTTCTTCGCCCTCGGCGGAAAAAAGAACCGCGCATAAGGGGACCAGCAGGACCAAAGACGCGATCATGAATTTTACAGTGCTCATTAGGATATCTCCACGATCCTTCCGAGTCGGTCCCCGACAAGGTCTGTCGAGATCAAAGCCGGACGAGAAACTTGCACGACGAGGCGCCCCGTTTGACGGATTGGATAAGGTCGACCCTGACCGGCTTTTGGGCGACGGTTTCAAACATCTCAACCACCCAGCCCACGGAACACAGGCAGTAAGAGGCGGGAAGCAAGAATTTGGTTTTTCGCATTGTCTCGATGTTCCCCACTTGAAGCTTGAAATCGCGACCGCCCATTACAAAATCATGGTATTCCCGGCCGCGGATTGATGTCAAGAACATAAAATAGCAATCGAATGGAGCATTTCTTGATTCTTCGTTTCCGATCTGCCGGTAATCTATCGTCCTCGTCATCCGGAGAAGACGGTTCTCTGCCAGGTTTTCTTCCATCATTTCGAACAATTCGTCGCGGAATGTGAGAACCGATTCGAGCGGACTTACGACTATTTCCGGCCCATCATCAAAGAGGTGATCGAAAGATATCTGGATTGCGGCAACCCCCGCTGCGGCTTTGCCCGGGTTCGCTGTCCAGACTGTGGTTCGGAATTTCTCCCCCACTTCTCCTGCCGCACCCGGGGGGTCTGCCCCTCCTGTCAGGCCAAGCCCCTTGAGCAATGGGAGGAGTGGCTGTGCGAAGAGCTCCTCCTCGATGGCCCCCGCCGCCAGGTGGTCTTCGCGATCCCCAAGATGCTGCGCCGTCCGGGCGCGTCTTTTCTATTTTCAGGCCGCGGCGGGGAAAACACTCGAGCCCGGTGTTGTCGCGGTCATCCAGACGTTCGGAGACCGCATCAATTTCCACCCGCATCTGCATTTCCTTGTGACCGAGGGCGGGGTGGATGAGGCGGGGATCTTCCATCGGGTGAGCTCCTTTGACGACGTCAGGCTGGCCGTGCCTCGCGAGGGGACGGTCATCTCGGTCGACGACCTGGCCATCCCCAAGACGGCCCGGGAGAAGGACCTGGCCTACGCTTTCATCAACTTTCTCCATGAGCCGGCGGTCGCCGCCGCGAACTCGAACTTCATCAAATATCTCTGCCCCAACACGGGGCGTTATCCGCTGCTCGGCCCGGACCTCAGGGACAACCCGGCCGTCTTCCTGAGCCCGGAGCTTCGGGCCAAAAGCGAGATCCTGGCCGACCTGGGGGCGGCCAACGCCCTCTACGTCAGTATATGGGACGAGATTAAAGCGGCAAAATAAGCCGCCCCGTCCCCTTCGACTCTACAGACTTCCTCGCCTTTCCCCAAAGGGCGTTGGCAGAGAGGCCACAGGTACGGATCATTCTTCGCCGCCAATTTTTTTAGATCATTCATACCTGAGGAT
>JALHTW010000185.1 GCA_022866045.1 Candidatus Aminicenantota bacterium
ATAGGAAAGTATGTTGTGCGGGGCAAAAAAGTAAATTCTTATACTACTCTATATCTTCATCTTCGCCGAGGACACGATCTCCGGGGATGCCGCCTTCACCCATATGGGGCTGGTCATTTCGCAATAACAAAGTAACTTTACGGACAAGCGTCCCCGGAGCAGGACATAAAGGGACGATTCGGTCCGGATTCTCGCCTGATTCAACCGTTTAGATCTTGGCATATTAATTGCTGCGAATATGAGGGGAATATTGGGCGTCGGACGGAGGGAAGCCGATATATCGCTAAATCAGGCTCCGCAAAAGAACAAATGGAATCTCAGGTTCGGGGTTTATTTACAAAAACGGATAAATGAGGGGGAACGGCTATTCGTATATAAATTAGGAATTAAGCGGATGAACCGATTTTTAGGGACACGGGCTGTTCTGCTATCGACGATCGTTTTGTTGTGCCCAAAAACATATTCCGGGCTCGGCTCTTCCCCGCAACAAGACGCGGTTCGGCTCCAGAAGCCCCTTCAGCACGAGGTCAGCGTCACGCTCAAGCTCATCCAGGTCTTCGTCACCGATAAGTCCGGGAAGCCGGTCCTCGACCTGACCAAGGACGATTTCATTCTCTTCGACGACGGCAAGCCGCAGAAATTGACCGAATTCGAGAAACACGTTCTCTCCCTCCCCGCGTCCGGGGAGCGCACCGAGGAGCGCGTCGTCCAGACGCCGGTTCCTCCCTCCCCGCGCCTTCTGAACCGCAAATTCTTTCTTTTCTTTGATTTCGAATATAACAATCCCCCCGGCGTCCGAAAGATGGGGGAAGCGGCCAAGCATTTCCTCGACACCCAGGTCCTGCCCTCGGACGAGGTCGGCGTCCTCTCCATTTCGACCCTTAAGCTGCTTCAGATCAATCTCAATCTCACGACCGACCATCGGAAGGTCCGGGACCTTGTATCGAAGATCGGGCTTCGCGATTCCAGCCAACGTTTCGAAGACTCGGAAGACGAGTATCAGAGGAAACTGGCGGCTGGAAATTTTGCCGACGCGCGTCCGGAAACGAAGACGACCTGGCCGACGCCCGACATGCCCAAATACGACGCGAAGGAAATGTGGCATCTTTCAGCCATGACCTACGTCGATTGTCTCACGGCTCTTGCCTGGGCCCTTCGTTCCATCCAAGGCCAGAAAAATCTTATCCTCTTTTCCGAGGGAATCCCCTACCCGATCGTCTACTCCTTTACCCCCTCGGACCTCACCTGGAAATACGAGAATATGTTGAAGGAAATGCAGACGTCGAATGTTGCGATCTCGTCTTTATATACGGGCCCGATCGACCCCGTGCCGGCCACGCAAACGGGCGCCTGGACCCTGTCAAAAACGTCGGACGATACGGGCGGCCAATACTGGGGCAACATGTACAACTACGAGCCGTTCGCCGATAAGGTCAATACCATGACCGGTTCGTATTACGTCCTGGGCTATTCCGTCGGCGAAAAATGGGACGGAAAATTCCACGCCATCAAAGTCGAGGTGAAACGGCCCGGCTGCGATGTCCGCACCCAGAACGGCTATTCAAACCCCAAGCTTTTCACGGATTACACCGACCTTGAAAAAAAGATCACTCTCGTGGACCTGGCCCTGGCCGAAAAGCCGATCTCGCAGACCCCCGCGCGTTTCGACATGGCCGCGCTTCCCCGCTCGACGGAACCGGCGAATAATCTCCTTTTAGCCGCGGCTATCCCCGCCGAGAAACTAGGCGACACGTTGGGGAAAAAGGTCGAGGTCGTCAGCCTGGCGTTCAACCAAGCCGACGAAATCGTCGAAATGAAGCGGACCGAGGAGAATTTCACCGGCCTCAAACAACCATACGCCCATCTGCTGTCGATCCTGTCCGTCCCGCCCGGCTCGTACAAATGCCGGATCGTTCTTCGCGACCTCGAGACAGGTCAAGCCGCCGTCGCCGGGGTGTCGGCAACGGTTCCCGGGCCAGTCGTGACCGGAATTAAGCTTCTCCCGCCGCTTCTCGTCAGGCCCGACCGCGGAGCGCTCTATTTAAAGGCCCACGGGCCGAGCGCCGGCACGGACAAGAAAGCCGTCACTCCGGACATGAAAAGCCTCCTTGCCTACGACACGGCTCAATACGCGCCGTATCTCGAACGGACGCTCTATCGCGAGTCGGAAGCCTGGGCGGTCATCCGCTGCGCCGTTCCCGAGGGAAGCTCACCCAAGCTCAAGCTGACCGCATTTCTTTTCGATAAACTGACGCGCGAAAGAATCCCGATGGCCCTGATCATCTTGGAGGAAAATTCCGACCGCGGAACTCGCGCGTTCTTCGTCCGACTGGCCGTGCCCGATGTGGAGCCGGACGATTATACGCTTTTTATCGTCGCTGAGGACGAAACCTCGGGCGCCCGGTCCGAGATCGCTTGCGATTTCGCCGTCGAGGACGCCATGAAGAAGGGAGGACTAGGACGATGAATCGAACACGACACATCACGCGCTGGCTGGCGGCCGTGCTTTTCATTTATCTCGCGATGCCGCCCGCTTTCCCGGAAATCAAAACTCAACCTCCCGCCCCGCAGCAAAAGGCTCCGGCCGCCGACCTCGCGTCGCTGCTCGATAAAACGGCGGAATACTGCCGGAAACTCGAAAGCGCGGTGCTCTATTTCGTCTGTCGCGAGGAGATTTCGGAAAAAATCAATCCGGCCCTCGACGTCCCCCCCCCTCCGGCGATAAAGACCTGGTCGACGGCCGACAATTGGACCGGGCTCGATTCGCGCGGCGCGATTGTGATCAGCACCGCGCCGGCGAAGATCAAGAATTCCTACGTCTATGATTACCAGTGCGTCCGGAAGGAAGGACCGATCCAAGAAGTACGGACGCTCCTCGAGGAGAACGGCAAGAAAAAGAACGAGCCGAATTCGGCCCTCAAGACGTCGGTCATTCTCTACAGCAACGCGATGCTCGGACCGGCGGGATTTTTCGAGAAATCCTGCCAAACCGAATACGACTACGCGATCGTCGGCTCGGACAAATTCGAAAGAAAGCCGGTCCTCATCGTCGAAGCCAAGCCCAAGCCGGACGCGCCGGAAGAGAAAGACCTCTATGGCAAGGCTTGGATCGACCCGGCGACGGGCGATATCGTGAAAATCGAGTACAACGAGAATCGGATCGGCCATTATGAGGTTTTCGAAGCGCGCGGCAAGAAATACGGCCGGAAGCCGCGACTCACCCTGCGCGCGGAATTCAGCGCGGAGAAAAACGGCATCCGATTCCCGAGCAAATTGTTCATCGAGGAGGCCTATCTCAACGAGCGCGGACGGGTGTTCGTCCGCTCCGAGACATCGGTCGCCTACAAGAACTTCAAGTTCTTCACGGTCGAGACCGACAGCAACATCATCA
>JALHTW010000024.1 GCA_022866045.1 Candidatus Aminicenantota bacterium
CAGCCGGCAGAGCTTATTGAGGGGGATGTTCACCGGATCGAATTCCGCTAATGGTTTAACCTCCACGGTGTATCGATCCAGGGGCTTCATGAGGAGATGGTAGAGACGGTTTCCCCAGATCGTTTTTATGGCTAAATCTTTGATCTTCATTTTCCATTCCGAAGGCCTAGTCTAAAGAAAACACCTCTTAAATACAACCAGCCGGCCGGATAAATAAGACCGGCGTTAGATCTGCACTATTAACCTGAATTATTCATGAATTACGTTATCTCTCCCGGTCATGAATTTGCAGACGGGCGCCGAATTCGGGGACATGACCCAAATTCTCCGGAATTTGGGATCGTGCCCCCCTTGTTTTGAATTCGGCGCCAGCTGCGAATTCTCTTCTCGAGGAAACGACGCAATATATGAATAATTCAGGTTAACATTATTTAGAAAAAACCATTTTTTCATGTAAAATGTCAGAGGTATGGGCCTGAGCCTAAAAATTGAAAATTGAGGTTTTCTCCGGAATGAGGCGAAGATGCTTCCGACAATAGAATGGCGCGATGATCGGGTCATCATGATCGATCAGCGAAAGCTGCCCGGCGAAGAAGTCTATGTCGAATGCCGGGATTTTGAGGATGTCGCCGAAGCCATCGAAAAGATGGTCATCCGCGGCGCCCCGGCCATCGGCGTGGCCGCGGCGTTCGGCGTCGCCCTCGGATTTTTGCGGGTCGAGCGCTCCAAAGACAGCCGGGCTGAATTCAGCCGCATCTTGACCAGGCTCCGCAGAACGCGCCCCACGGCCCGGAATCTCTTTTGGGCGCTGGAACGGATGACGGCCGCCCACCAGGAAAATCAGGGCCTTCCGCTCGACGAACTCAAAAAGAGATTGATAGCGGAAGCCTTGGACATTGAACAAGAAGATGTTGAGATCAACCGGCAGATCGGTCAGTTCGGCGCCGAGCTCATCAAGGACGGTGATTCGATCCTGACCCACTGCAACGCGGGCGGCTTGGCCACGGCCGCCTACGGGACGGCCCTCGGCGTCATCCGCGCCGCCTTCGAGCAAGGAAAGAAGATCCGCGTTTTCGCCGACGAGACGCGGCCCTTTCTCCAGGGCGCGCGTCTCACGGCTTGGGAGCTTGAGAAACTCGGCATCCCTTATTTCGTCATCTCCGACAGCATGGCGGGTTGGCTGATGCGGAAGGCCGAGATCGACCTGGCGATCGTCGGCGCTGACCGGATCACGCCGAACGGCGACACGGCCAACAAGATCGGCACGTATTCCGTAGCGGTCCTGGCCAAGGAGAATCATATTTCCTTCTACGTGGCCGCGCCGCTCAGCACGTTCGATTTTTCACTGGAAACGGGTGATCAGATCCCTATCGAGGAGCGTCCGCCTGAGGAGGTCAAAGAGATCAACGGCAAGCTGATCACGCCGGCCGGCGCCCGCGTCCGCAACCCGGCCTTCGACGTGACCCCGGCGGGCTACATCACGGCCATCATCACGGAGAAGGGCGTGATCCGGCCGCCCTATGAAAAGACCCTGGCCGATTTACGGAAATGAGATGGAATCCCCTTCCTTCCTCCTTTAGAAAAGGGGGATAGAAAAATAAAAAATGCACATCTTGGCCATCGAGACGTCCTGCGATGAGACCGCGGCGGCCGTCCTCCGCGACGACGCTGCGATTCTGAGCAATATTGTCCTCTCCCAGGACGAGATCCACGCGCCCTATGGCGGCGTCGTTCCCGAACTTGCCTCGCGTCAGCACCTCAAATCGATCGACCATATCGTCCGAGAAAGCCTGACAGCGGCCGGCGTTGCGCTCGAAAATATCGATCATTTCGCCGTGACCCAGGGCCCTGGCCTCATCGGGTCGCTCCTCGTCGGCCTCTCCTTTGCCAAAGGGCTGGCGTATTATCATCGGAAACCGCTCCTCGGCATCGACCACGTCCAGGCCCACATCGAAGCCGCATTTCTCGAGAACAAGGGCATCGCCTTTCCGGTCCTCGCCCTGATCGTCTCCGGCGGCCACACGTCCCTTTATTTTTTGAAAGAAAAGCTCAGCTTTGAGCTTCTCGGCAGAACGCGCGATGACGCCGCCGGCGAAGCCCTGGACAAGATCGCCAAATTCCTGGATTTGGGCTATCCCGGCGGCCCCGTCATCCAGAAGCTCGCCGAGGCTGGGGATCCCCGGCGCTTCGAATTCGCCCTTCCGCGCATGACCGACCGAAGCCTCGATTTCTCTTTCAGCGGCCTGAAAACGGCGGCGCTCCGCCTCATCCGCGATAATCGGATCTCCAAAGACGACTCTCGTCTGCCGGATTTCCTGGCCGGATTTGAAAGCGCCGTTGTCCGGGCCCTTCTCGAAAACATGTTCCAGGCTGCGGAGAGGCTGAACCCGACGTCCCTCCTCATCTGCGGCGGGGTCGCGCGGAACAAAAGGCTCCGGGCGGAGTTCGAAAGACAGGCCCGAAGCCTCGGATTGAATTCCTACATCCCTTCCCCTAAACTCTGCACGGACAACGCGGCCATGGTCGGAGCCCTTGCCTTGAGTCGCATCGAGAACGAGGGGAAAACCCTGAAAAAGAAAGGATTTTCGCTCGACCTCGACGCCTACCCGAGAATTATCGCAGAGGGATGATCTGGAAGAGATAGGGCTCGACCTTTAGATTTTCCGCGGATCTTTTTTTGAAGCCGAAGTCGATTTCGTAAAGATAGAGCTGGCGGAACAGGACATAGGCGGGGGGATCGATGATCAGGTCTTTCTTTTCTCGGCTCGTCCGTCCTTCAAAGAGAGGGAGGTCGAAAAACGTCATCTTCACCTCGTGCTCGCCGGCCTCCGAGCCGAAGACGATCTTCACTTTTTCGAGTTTATTTTTGGAGCCGAGAACAACTTTGTAGGTCCGGTCGTCGTGCAGGTAGAGCTCCCCTTGATTTTTTGCCACCACGTCCTTCCCCAGCGGGAAAAGATATAACCCGAGCTGCTGTTCAGTGGAATACGTGAACGTCTGGGCGGGATAGAGAACGGTCCGGGGATAAACCACCCAGAGCATGGATGCCGCGGCCAAAAGACCGAGGGTCAAGCCCAGGCGGAGGCCCGGCTTTGACCTCCCGGGCTGCTTCCCTTTAAAAATGATATAGAGAACAATGAAAAGCGCGACGGCCCCGATCCAGATGTAATTCGGCAGATAATCGAGATTTCGGATCTTGATAAAGGACGGCAGGTAAAACGGCAGGAAGAAATGCATGTTGCTCAGGAAGACAAAGAGATCGCCGGGCCTCCGGGTGAATTCATGGGTCGTCGACTGGTAAAGGAACGGGGGGTGAAAAAGCAAGATTCCAGCGATGACCAGGCTCACGATGCAGGCCCCCCGGAAAAGGGCCGCAAATGTCCTATTCCGGTTGAACGCCAGGAAGTATCCGATGAGAATCGCCCCGATCCAGGATAGCGGCGTGAGCACCCGGCCCTGGGGGCAATGCCCCTGACGGTGGGTGAAAAACGCATAGTTCAGGATGAAGGGCAGGGCGATGAAGAGGAGGATGACGAAGTCTTTCTTGGACCTTCGAAAGACCTCCACAAGTCCGAGGAACATGAAGACGTAGAGCGGTGAGTACAGGAGCAGCCCGTCACGCTGGTCCAAAAAATAGTTGAAGAACGTGTCCGTCCGCGACCATAACGGGAGGCTGAGCCAGGCCTGCTTGAGGGCCTGGGCCCTTTCCGGCGTGATCGCGCCTTCATAGACCGCGAAGGGCGAGATCGTTCCATAAAGGCTGAAGACGAAGGAATAGAAAAGGACAAGACCGAGGATGGGGAAGACGAGAAAAAGAAGAATTTTGGCCCGGGGCTTCTGATGCTTCCATAATAAGTAAACGGAGACCAAGAGGAGCGGCCAAAAGATAAGATTGTATTTCAGCCCGAACCAAAAAAACGTCCCGAGGAGAAACCCCATGAATAGAAGACGAAGACTCGAAAGAGGAGCCGGGGACCGGACCTTCCGGAAGATATAGACCGAAAATAGAGCGATGGGAATTTCCGGGTAAAGATGGACGGCATAAAAGAGGACGGGCGCACTGAAGGAGTAGAGCAGCCAGAGCTTGAAGGCCAGGTTTTCCTTTCGCCAGAGGTCCCTCGCCAGGAGATAGATCTGGAGTCCGAGAAGGACGGCCCAGATGGACAGGCTCCCTTTCAGGGCGAAGGTCAGCCATTTCCCCTTGAGGAGTTGGCTCACCGCATACCAGGGCAGCATGAGGACCGAGATCCCCGGCAGGTTGATCGGGTAGATGTAGTCTGGACCTTTCTTTCCCTGCTGGCCATAAATGTCGAGTTTCAGGCGCGGGCTGTTTTCCTGGTTATAAAAATGGAAATAGTCCCTGTCGGCATAATTATTGGCCAGGTTGATGTCTTTGTCGTAGAGGAGGCTGTCTGTCGTGAGAAGGTAATAGGGCTCGTCGCCGGAGAACGTGACGTCCTGGGAAACGAGTGCGAACGCACAGAGATTATAGACGAGGAAGGCGGCAACGAAAAGAACAGCGAGCCTTTTTCGGAGGGAAAGGCCCTGGAACCACGCCGTCCATGTTCTGACGAAGAGGGGACGCTCCTTGAGGAGGGGAAGAAGTCCCGCGATCTTAAGATAGAGAACGGCCAAAGCGACGAACACGCCGAGAAGGCCGAGCCGGGTCCGGAAGTCACTCCGGGTCAAGTAATGCGCCTGAAGGACGGGGGACAAGAGAAAGAACAAGAACGGGAGGGCCGCCCGGGCGCCATCCGTGAGCCTTTCTGCATAATCTGTGCCGAGCGCGTTCGCTTCGATCCGGGCAAGGATTATGACTCCTGCCGCCAGAACACAAAAGAAAATAGCCCAGAAGCCGAAGAAGAGAAACAGATGCAATCCGGACAACCGGAATCCATGACTGAGGATCGAATAATTCCGCGATTGCAAGATAAGATTCAGAAAAATCGACAGGCCGGCGGAGGCGAGGAGGATGACGGCGTAAACCTTGAGTCCGCTTTGGCCTTTCATCGCTTGACGTATAGTTAAGTTCATTCCCTGTGTCAAGGGCCCAAAAGTTCGGATAAAGTTCCAGCCACTTCAACGGACAGGCCGGAATTCCAGATGGTAAGGGTTGAGGCCCGTCTGGACGTCCGATTTTTTCTCCAGATGAATGCCGAGCCGGTAGAGGTTGAATTTTTTCCAGCGGTACGCCGGAGGCGACTCCAAGATCCGGTCCTTAATCTCCCGCCGTGTCGTATCGTCGAACTCGGGCTCATCAAAAAAGACCAGACGAAGCTCGTAATCTCCCTTCGAGGAACCATATTCAACTTTCAATTTTTCAATGGGCTTTTTTGTCGTGAAATAAAAATGATAATCGCGGTTGTCTTCAAGAAGGGCGAATTTGGCCGGTTCCGTCATCCGCGCCACGCGGGAGAGGGCGTAAAAGGCGATTTTTTCCCCGGTCGGGAGGACCGTTTTTTGGATCGGAACAAGGGTGATCCGCGGATAAAAAACGAACCAAACGAAAAAGAAGGCGAGGCCCAATAAGGCAAGGGCGAGATGATGGGAAAATTTCATGAGGAATGCATGCTTCCTGACGAGAATATACGCCGCGATGAAAACCAGAAGGATCACGGGCCAGATGAAATTCGGCCGCCAGCGCCATTCTTCGACTTTGAGAAAGGAGGGAAGCACGTTCGGCAGGTAAAAATGAAGATGGCTGAGAATATAGAACAGCTTCCCTCCGCGCTCCGTCGCCCCGATCGTCGTTTCCTGATAGATGGCGACAGGGTTCAGGCAGAGCAGCCCGACGAACAGAAGGCTGAATCCGATCGCGAGATCCATCAGATAGGCGAATAATTTTTTGCGATTATGGGCAAGAAAATAGCCGACGAAAATCGCGAGCCCCCAGACAACGGCCACGACCGGCCTGGCCTGCGGAGCATAGCCCGTCCGCTGGGTTAAAAATGCCGAGACGAAAATATAGGGTCCGGTGATAAACAGAAGGAGACAAAAATCCTTGACCTTCCGCTTGGCCATTTCGAGGAGCCCCAGGAAGGCGAAGAAATAGATCGGGGCGTAGAACAGAAGGCCGTCTCTCTGGTCCAGAAAATATCCCAGCAGCGTTTCCAGGCGGAACCGGAACGGGATGCCGGTGAGAAGAGTTTTCAGGAAGCCCACGGTCTGCTGCGCGTCCATGGCTCCCTGCCAGGACACCGATGTCGGGTTCAGAGAGCCGTAAAGCGAGTATTGGAAATAAAAATAGAGGAGGACGTTGACGACCGGAAGCACCAGGACATAAGCGAGATCCAGCCGGGCTTTGTGCTTTTTGATGAGGACCCAGAGGGCGTAGGCGAAGAGGGGCGCCAGAATGAAAAAATATTTCAGCGCGTGGAACCAGATGAACGAGGACATGAGAAAGCCGCAGAGAAGGAGCCTGGGCTTGGAGAGGGTGGCTGAAAACCGGAGCCAACGGAACACCGTGAAAGCGAACAGGGCGACGATGATCTCGGGATAGACATGGATCGAATAGAAAAAGACGGGCGAGGTAAAGCTGAAGAGGATCCAGAGTCCCAGAGCGAGGCGGTCCCTCTTCCATTCCTGGCGGGCGAAGAGATACATTTGGACGCCAAGCAGGGCGCCGAAGAGGCTCATCCCGAAACGGGGCAGGAAAAGAAGAGCACTTTTTCCCAGCCATAGCCCTAAGGCATAGAAGGGGAGCAAAAGAAACGAAAGGCCGGGCGAATGAAAGGAGTATAGTGCACCAGGCTTCGTCCCCGGCACGACGTGGGCTCGGATGGTCGCCCCGGCAGGCAAATATCGCGCGTAATCATTCTGGGCATAATTATTGGCCAGGTCGAAATCCCCGTCCTTGAGGAGGCTGTGAGTGATCAAAAGGTAATGAGGTTCATCGCCCGAAAAAAAAATCCCGTTGGAGATGATCAACAACGATCCCCCGTTATAAATGAGGAGGGCGGCGACGAAGAGAAGGAGGGCTTGCCGGCGCAAAGGAAGCGAGAAGAATTTTCGCATCCATATCAGCCAAGGCGTTGGCTTCTCCCGGACGACGTGGGCGACCTGGACGGCCTTGAGATAAAACACGGAAAAGAGCACGGCCAGCAGAAACAGCCCAAGCCGCCGTTGAAGATCATCGAACATCAGGTAATGAATGAGCACAAGCGGCGTCAGGGCGAAAAAAAGGAGCGGAAAATAGGTTGGGAAGTCCTTATTCATCCCTTCGTTATAGGAAATTCCACAGATTTTTCCCAAAATGGAGGAGATGAGTGCCCAGAACCCGAGGAGAAAAATAAAGACCGGCGCCGCGCACAAGGCCACCGGACCGGCCGTGAAATCGTATTTATGATTTATAATCGTGAATGTCGGAACCTGGCTCCGAAATTGAAGGAAAAGAGCGACGCCGATGGCAAAGAAGAGAAAAAGGACCAGGCGGAATATCCTCGGCACCTTGAGCATATTTCAGACTATTAGTCCACTTCCCGGCCAAAGTCAAGGGCGAAAACTTTGGCTATTTATTTCCGTATAATAGGGATTGTGGAGCATATTTTAGTTTTTTTTGAGCCTGTAATTTGATAAACTGTTTGATTAACAATAGCGATTTTTCTCCAGGAGGAGAGACGTGAAAATGAAAACAAGCCTTATGGTCGTCTTGGCCCTGTCGCTGCTTTTCATGAATCCGGCCGCGGCCCAGGAAAAGCAGGCCCTCAACCTCAGCCTTGAAGATTGCATTGCCAAGGCCCTCAAGAACAATCTCAACGTGGCCATCGAACAGCTCAATCCCGAGCTGGCTGGCCTTTCGCTGAGCAAAGCCCGGGAAATGTTCACGCCCCGCTTCGAGTTCAGCTACGCCAACAACCGCCAGGAGACCCCGTCTTACTGGTGGATTCAGGGCGCCGGCACCAGCATCAATAAAATGTTCGACTACGGGGTGACGATCGCTGAAACCATCCCGACCGGCGGCAATCTCTCCCTGTCGCTCCAGAGCTACAAATCGAATACGAACCAGGCTTTCCAGCTCATCAACCCTCGCTACGGAAGCACGCTCCGCTTCGATTTCAGCCAGCCCCTTCTCAAGGATTTCGGGCCGAAGGTCGCCCGGCGCCAGGTCCTTCTGGCCGAAACGAACCTCGACATCTCCCAGCTCCAGCTCCGGAACACCCTGATCGACACGATCTATCTCGTCCAGGAAGCTTATTGGAACTACGTTTTTGCCATTGAAAATTATGAGGTGAAGAAGCAGTCCCTCCAGCTCGGCCTCGACCTCCTGGCCAAGAATAAGAAAGAAGTCGAGTTCGGGCAGCTCGCGCCGATCGAGATCCTGAACGCCGAATCCGCCGTCGCCCAGCGCGATGCGGATCTCATCCAGGCCGAAGGGCTCATCGGCCGGAGCGAAGAAGTCCTCAAATCGATGATCAACCTGGCCGCCGAAGGCGACGCCCGCCTGAAAAAACTCGTCCCCGTGGACAAGCCGGAGTTCAAGGAGATGAGGATCGCTCTCGACCAGGCCTTAAAAGAGGCCATGGAGCGCCGGCCCGATCTCAAGATCCTCCAGAAGTCCCTGGAATCGAAAGAGCTCAACCTCAGCGTAGCCAAGAACCAGATTCTGCCCGGCCTGGATTTGCAGTTATCCTACTGGAGCCCCGGAATTTCAGGCGACCGGCTGATCTATCCAGACGGAGACTTCTTTAGCCCGCCCATCGGAAAACAGCCGGGAAGTCCCTCGGATTCGCTCCGTGACGCGTTCAGGCTCCTTTATTCAAACTGGAACGTCGGCTTGACCCTGTCGATTCCGCTCAGCAATTTTACAACCAAAGCCGATTTCGCCTACGCCAAAATGGACCTCAGCCAGAGCTTGGTGAAGCTCAAAAACTTGGAGCAGCAGGTCGAACTCGAAGTCAGCGACGCCGTCCGGGCCAACGAAACGAACGCCAAGAAGGTCGAAGCCTATCGGGTGGCGCGGGATCTGGCCGAGAAGAGCCTCGACGCCGAAGAGAAAAAACTCAAGGTCGGGCTTTCGACGAACTATTTCGTCCTTGAGTTCCAGGAAAAGCTGGCCAACGCCCGGTCCATGGAAGTGAAAGCCAAGATTGATTATATCCTATCCATGGGGAGGCTCGAGAGGGCCATGGGCACGAGCCTCGAGAAACGGAACATCAAAGTCGGCGGATAAAAGGGCTCGGGGAGGGGGCTCGAAGGCACGCACCTGTCCCCGAATTCATTTATTGACTCCTTTTCTAAGGGAGGACGGGAGATTATTCTCAATGAAATCCCTCGCCCTTGATAGGAGAGGGGAGGGGGTGAAAAAAATAGGGAAACGGGTATTTCGTCTCCCTCTTTTTCACCTTAGTTGACCGGACAGGGTAGCACAGTCTATATTTATTACCATGGGGGAATAAACGTTTAAGGGAAGCTAATCGTATTTAGGATGAAAAAGGCCTCCGTGAACAAGAAATCTGGGTTCCTGGGTTTGACCGTATGTCCTATGAATATCGGATTGCCATATCGGCTCGTTCCTCGCGATGATGCGGATATTTTGCGAAATGAGTAGGTTTGACCCCGGACTCATGAGGCTAAAGGAGGGAATTATGAAGTGGAGATTCAGATTTCCGATTCTCTTTTTAGGGATGGCTATGATCTTATCCATGGCCGCGGCGCAGAAAGTTGAAACCGTCAACGGAGTCCAGATCGTCCATAATGAGAAAGCCGGACAATGGAGGGACAACCCGACGGTCAAGCTGGAATTGGTCCGGACGATCGGCGGGCTCGATGCCGACGAGAATCTCTCGTTCAACGCGCCCTATGATATCGTCCTGGATTCGGCCGGGAACATGTATATCCTGGACACCGGCAACAACCGGATCCAAAAACTCGATCCCCAGGGAAAATTCATCAAAACCATTGGACGGCAGGGCCAAGGCCCGGGAGAATTCCAAGGCGCATTCTCCCTCGATATCGACGAACAGGACAACTTGTTCGTCTTTGAAGTCAGGAACATGAGGATCCAGGTCCTTTCATCCGAAGGACGATCGTTGAGCACCGTCAAGTTCGATGCTTTTTCGATGGGCCAGATCCGGCGGTTAAAGCCCGGCCTGTTCGTCAAGGGAGGATCTATCAATATCCGGTCGCTGATGGACAGGCCGAGGAAGCTTCCCAAGCTCCTGGAGATCGTAGACCGCGACGGCAGGGCTAAAAAGGCCTTTGGCGAAGCGACGGATTATAAGGACGCGAATGTCAACTCGCATGCCAACAGCTTCAGCCTCGATACGGACGCGGAGAAGAACATCTGCCTGAGCTTCTGGTATCAGAACCGGATCGAGAAGTATGCTTCCGATGGAACTCCCCTGTGGCGCGCCGACCGGGTTCTGAATTACGGAACGGAAGTGATCGACAAGGGGATCATCGAGCGCAGCGAACAGGGCACGAGCATCCAGGCGCCAACGATGAACATGGTCTCCACGGGTATCGCCGCGGACGGGAAGGGCCGAATCTGGGTGAACACCCTCCGCCGCCAGATGAGCAGAGAGGAACAGGGTGCACGCCTTTCGATCGGGGGAATAACCCGGACCGTTGCCGAGCCTAAGATCGAGAAGATGGACGTCTACAAGCTCGAAATTTACAGCCCCGACGGTATTCTGCTCGGCGAAATTCCCCTGAATCACCATGCCCACGGCCTCCGGATTTTCGGCGACAACCTTTTTATCTGGGAGCGCAATAACACGACCTATTATCAGTATAAAATCATCGAGAAATGAAGAGAAATTCGGTGACATGCATCCGAATTCTCTGGAATTCGGTCCGGATCTCCGCATTTTCTCTTTTGCGAAGCGAGGAGGTTTAACCCCGGCTCAGGGGAGAAAAGCCTATGTGATCGAGGCTAGGCCCAAACGGGGAAGAGGAAGAGATATCAAGGGGGGAAAGATCTGGGTGGATAAAGCGACTTTCCGGATTCTCAAAGTCGAAGTGGAAACTGCTTTTTTGGCAGGGTACGAACAGGACCTCGAGGAGTGCCCCCGCTATTATTTGACCCCTCATTTTACGGCCACGCACTTTTACGGAGGTGAGAAAAACGGCATCCTGTTTCCGAGCCTCTCGGAAATCCTCGTGGAATATACGGGCTTGGTCAGGCCCCAAAAAGATACGAAGGCAAAGATTGAGATTCATTATGAAAAGTACCGGTTTTTTACCGTGGAGACGGAAAACAAAATAATCAGGTAGAATCGGGATCAAACCGGCGCATTTCGCAAAAAAGCTGTTCCCTGTTTTTCTTTATCTTGCCAATATTTTTCCCTGTGTGTTAAGATTTCCCCGTGAAGATATCAGCGGTCGTTATCACCCTTAATGAAGAGGAAAAAATCGAAGCCGCCCTCCAGAGCGTCGCCGGCATCGCCTCCGAGATCGTCGTCGTCGATAGCCTCAGCACGGACAAGACTGTCAAGCTCGCCCGCAAATACACCGACCGCGTCTTCGAGCGCAAATGGACGAGCTACGCCGACCAGAAGAATTTCGCCAACAGCCAGGCCTTCCATCCCTGGATATTATCTCTCGACGCCGACGAACGCCTTTCTCCCGAGCTGCGGAAAGAGCTCCTCGCTCTGAAAAACGATGAACCCACATGCTCCGCCTTTTCCATCCCCCGGCAGGTCTTTTATCTGGGCCGCTGGATCAGGCACTCGGGGTGGTATCCCGACCGCAAGATCAGGCTCTTCCGCAAGGACCAGGCCCGTTGGGAAGGCGAATATGTCCATGAGAAGCTCGCGGTCGCCGGCGAGGTCAAAAAGCTCAAGGGGGCCATTCATCATTTCACTTACCGCAACATCAGCGACCACCTCGCCCGGATCAACCAGTTTTCGGACCTGGGCGCGCAGAAGCTCTACGCTGCGAAAAAGAAATGCCGCTGGGTTCATCTCCTCGTCCTTCCCGGCTCCCGATTCTTGAAATCATACATTCTCAAGGGGGGATTTCGCGACGGTTTTGCCGGGCTCGCCATCTCCGTCCTCAACGGCTATGCCATCTTCGTCCGGTACGCGAAGCTCCGGGAGATTTGGAAAAAAGGAGAGCGCATTGAGCCTTTTCCAGATTGACGCAGGCCGAGAATGGCGGGGAGGGCAGCGGCAGTCCTTTTTTCTCGCCCGGGAGCTCAAAAAGGCGGGCTATCCGTTTACGTTTGTCGTCCAGCCCGATAGCCCTCTCCACCGGAAGGCGGCGGAGGAAGAGCTTCCCGTCCTGCCCCTCCGGATGAAAAGCGAGATGGACCTCATAGCGGTCTTTCGCCTGTCCCGGGCGATGCGGGACCGGGGCTGCCTGCTCGCCCATTTTCATGACGCGCGCGCGGCCGGGATCGGCGGGTGGGCCGCGAACCGGGCCAAGGTCCCCATCCGCGTCATCTCCCGCCGCGTGGATTTTCCGCTTAAAAGGAATCCTTTTTCCCGCAGCAAATACACGAAGAACGTGGACGTCATCATCGCCATTTCAGAAGGCGTCAAGGACGTCTTGATCAAAGGCGGAATATCCCCCCTGGTCATCGAGGTCATCCCCTCCGGGATCGATTTTTCGCCGTTTGACGAGGTCAAGTCCAGGGATTTTCTCCGCAAGGAATTCCGTTTCGAGCGCGAG
>JALHTW010000025.1 GCA_022866045.1 Candidatus Aminicenantota bacterium
GCCGGACAAACCGATAAGGCCCGGTGCGGCACACCGTCTGTCCGCGATCGCTCTGAATGCGGACTGCCGTTGAGAAGTACGCGTTGGCTATCATCGCCCATCCGCCGAGCCCCAGTCCGACCGCAAGCACCACGGCACCTGCAATATTCCACGCGGCGCTGAGCTCTCGGGTCCAACCGAAACGCACATCCAGACCGGCCACAAGCGGGAGCACAAGAAATTGGGCTAGGCTATAGAGACCAGCCACGACCTTATCCCAGCCCTTCGTCTCCTTGGGTCGGCCGCGCTCCGCGATGGTCTCAGGACAGGTGCGGAGCATGATCGTGCCGTTGATTGATACGCTCACGAGACAAATGCCCAGGAAAACCCACGCCCATGTCCAGTTGAGTCGGCCGGCGGCCAGGAAGAGGATGATGGCTTGTACGAAGAGGAAGATCACAATTGTTCCAAACCGTATGAGGATGCCTTTTGCAACGTTTGGACGATCCTCGGTTGGCGGGATTTGAGATGTGTTGTTCATATGGCCTCTCGGTTTGAACTCATCGCCTGCTGCCTAGCTATTAACATACAGCATGCTTTATTTGATACAAACTTCGTCTCATTGACGTCGTGTATCACGTGATTCTATTTAGTATCCCTGCAAGATTGCCATATAATTTTAAAAGCATCGATAATCGATTGCAAGCGTTGACGCGGACTTGCGATTCAAGTAATGTCTGGAGCCGGGATGGAGATGACTTCGGGACCGAGCGGCGGATGGAGCGGATCTTGTATGAGCGGTTCGGCGACCTCGGCCTGGGCGAGGACCGGGATCGCGATTACCCCGCCATCGGCGCCGTCCACAACGCCGCCGGATTCCTCCTCTCCGAGATGCTGGGCTGCCGGGTCGATTATAAGGAGGATTCCCCTCCTCTGGTCGTTCCCGCGAACCGGGCTGATCTCGAAGTCGACGTTGAAGGGGCGTTCACGAGCGTTGCCTTCCGCCGTCTCCTGGGACTGATTGACACGCTGAAAGCGCGATATAGCTATGTAACCGGCGACGTCGAGCTGGTCGAACAGAGCGTCGGAGAAATCCGGCGGGCCGTTATCGACCGCGTTATCGACTCGGATAATCCTTATCTCACGGGAGTGTGCTGCATCAACATGGACGACCGGGTGACGGACGACAAGATCCGGGCGATTTTTGAAGCCGTGTCGGAGATGCGGAAGCGATATGCCGCTTCAGATTAAGCTCACGGGGCATATCAACCGCTCGTCACAATCTGGGCCCAAAATACTGGATATTAACTAAGAACGCAGGATTAATCTATTTATAACAAATGAATAAAAGCCGCGGAAATATCGAGGACGACGGATGGGAAATCCGATGATTTTAGAATGAACAAGTGTAAGAATAAATTATTACCCCCATCAGACCGGGCAGCCTCTTCCCGGCATCCTCAAGCTCGGGGATACCTGGATCTGCGTCTTTGCAGGGACTAAGGAATTTTCTGGTTTGCTCTTAAGGGAAGTCAGGACGGCTGGAGGAGAAAAAAAGGCCGCTGATTTCCTTATTGACAGCGAGCATCGGTCGGCGATATGTTTTTGGGGAAGCAAATTGCCCGAATCGTGAGCTGAAAGCGGAGAGATTGTTGAATTCAAGATGTTGACTTTGTCCTATAAGAATTTTAGAAACTTTTTAAGGATTGTTCCCATCTGTCCTAAACCAGAGGCGATCGGGCTGGAAAATATTCCGAAAGATGAGCCGACACTCTATGTCTACAACCACATAACCAGGCGAGCGGAACCGATGTTTCTAGGAATGACTGCTCCCGCGAAGCCGCCCATAAGATTCTTCGCGGAGATTACGATCGTCAGCAATTATCAACGATCGAGAACCAAAGAAGACATCGTGGACTCCATATTCTCTCGCAGCTTTCAGCAGAAAATGAGGAAGAACGCCTTGACTCGTTTTAGCTTTGCGAAGCTCACGGATTTCCTAACACGGTTTTTCATAGCTCAGATGAGCAGATTCCAGATCATACCGATATATCTCCATGATCCCCCGACAAGGGATGAAGAACTTGTAAAAAGGCACATCAATAAGCTGGCTCTGGAGGAATGTCTAAAGTGCCTGGAGAATCATATTCCCGTGGCTATTGCCCCGAGCGGCGGGAGCACCCACGAGGCGGCGGAAAATCCCATTTCCCAGACGATTGTTCCGACACTGGCCAGCCTGCTCTACAAGCGGGGAAAAGTCGTCAAGATTGTGCCGAGCATTGTGAAAGAAAGACCCACCGTCAATAAAGAGACATACAAAAAGTATCTCGCCGACAGAATCCCTCTCTGCCGATTTTGCGGATGGCTGATGAATAAAATCAAGGCCAGCCGCTATGAGAGGCCTCGCCTGATCGTTGAGTTTCTCCCTCCCTTAACATTTGCCCAAGCGAACCCAACAAAGGCAGAGAAAATTTTGTTCATAACCGAGCTTCAGCACGCCATGTACACGGCTCTGAGGAAGGAGAATTCTACAGAAATAATCGGATGACAAAAACTCAAAATTTTGCCTTCAGGAGGCTTCGGAAACACTCCGGGATCTCCTCAGCCGCAATGGAAGACAACCTGCCTGAAAATTTTTTGGGCCGGTCATCAGCTCCCCTGACGCGGCTTCATCTCGATTCGGGAAGCTGGGGGACTTGGCCTCAATTCTTTTCTTTTAAAACTTATATCCGATCTTCCTCAAAAACTCCTTCCTCTTCTTGATATCCTCCTCCCCTTCCACTCCTTTTGTCTTCACTCCATCGACGACCCCTAAGATTCCTCGTCCGCTCTCAGTTTCTGCGATGATCACCTCAACGGGATTTGCCGTAGCGCAGAAGATCCGGCACACCTCAGGGACGTTTTTTATGGTATTGAGAATGTTAACAGGATAGCCGGCCTCCATAAAAATTAAAAAACAATGTCCCGCAGAAATATTCAAGGCATTCCTTTTGGCAATCTCTATGAGCCTTTCCTCATTCCCTGAATATCGAACAAGGGCCGGACCCGATGACTCACAGAAAGCCAAACCGAACTTCATGTGAGGCGCTGTACTGACAATGGCTTCATGGATATCTTCAATAGTTTTTATAAAATGGGATTGCCCGAGGATAAAATTCATGTCCTCTGGCTTTTCAATCCTGACAACCTTGGTTTCCATTTCAGGGCCTCCTTTTATTTAATCTCGATCGGCGGAAGGTTCGCCGCTTTGAGCTGGGCGTTAAGGTTCGCCAGCTCCTGCGTTTTGAATGTGTTCCACTTCGCCATTAGGTTCGCGAGCGCCTGCCGACGCTCGGTGACCGCCGCGACCACCTGGCTCGTCGGCGCAGCGTCGGCACCCTGCATCAAGCCCATGAGCGAGCCGAGCGAGCTGCCGATGGCCGCCAGGGTGTCCTGCCCGCCGCCTCCGGCGCCCCCGCCGAAGCCGCCTCCACCACCGCCTCCGCGCTGACCGCCTGCTCCCCCACCGCCCTCAAACGCCGCAGCCTTCTGGTCGAACGCGGCCAGCGCCTGGAAAACGGCGCCCTGGCC
>JALHTW010000026.1 GCA_022866045.1 Candidatus Aminicenantota bacterium
ATGTCTATGTTATTGGCGTTGGCTTCCCAGCTGATGATATTGATGTATTCCGCCTGAGACAGCGACCGGTTCAAGACCCTCTGGGCCGCGGCGTTCGAAGGAGGCTAAATGAACCTTTGGAAATTGGCCGTGACCGTCTCGTCGCCGTCCACCGTGAGGGAGACGGGATTGGCTGATCCTGTCGCGCTGCCGCTCCAGTTCAGAAAGCGATAATGGGTATTCGACAAGGCTGTTACAGACACCACCGCGCCGGTATCGAAAAGGTAATTCCCCGGAGCCGGATTTGTGGTTCCGCCCGTGCCGGAGACAATGGTCAGATGGTACTGCCGGATATAATTCACCTGTATGTTATTCATCGAATTCATGGTCAGGGTGATGGTCGTATTTGTCCCGGAGGCGTCTCCGCTCCAGCCGGTGAATCTGTAGTGAGCGCCCTGGACCTCCGCCGTTTGAGGCGCCGTGATCGTCACCCTTGTGCCGGGACTATAGGAACGGGATAACGGCGTTGTCCCACTCCCCCTTCCGAGGAGATCGTTCGGGCTGATCGTCAGATCGACATCGACACTGGACGTCACGCTTAATGTATAGCTGTTGAAGGCGACGCCGAAAGAAATCGTACCGTTGGCAGCACCGATATTAGAAATGTTCAATCCGCCGGCGCTTCCATCCTGCAAGAAGCTTGAAGGGTTGGTCGAATCATTGATCGCCGTTCTCCCCACATGAGCGCCGAAATTGGCATTCGACGGATTGCCGTTAACTGTTCTTGTTCCGTTCGGACGGTATGCATAGAGCTCATCGGGGGGCCCATTCGCATTCCCCGTATATCGCGTATCATACCGCCAGATGATGGCCCCCGATCCGGGTATAGAATTCTCAAAGACTCCCGTTTTTCTCCTGTATTCAATCACAAAAAATTGCGTGGATGAGTTCGGAGAGGCAATCCGGTAGCAGTTATTCGTGGACGACGTCAAAGGGTTGAGAGTGTAGGTCCCCGAGTTCGAAATGAGGGGGATCGAGGAGATCCACCCGCCGTATTTATACTTCATATACGCGGACATGTGCTGGGGGGGGTTGAGGTTATTTTCCATGATATCCCACATGTAAGCGGGCTGAAGTCCGTCATAACTATAATGGTAAAGATCGGGCGCTCCTAAGGAATGAAACATTTCATGACACAGGACCCCGACCCCCGAGGATTGCAGCGATGTCTGGAGCTGGAAATTGAAGGTGTAGACGCGCTTCCCGTTGATATAGACCGTATAGCTGTAAAGAGACCACTTGTGCGGCCAGAGCAGAGTATTCCATGCCGTCGGACCTCCATAAACGATAAAACAGACGTTGTCCACCAAACCATCGCCATCGCCGTCAACATTAAGCCCCGGAGGAATCGATGAACTGACCGAGTTAACGGCGTCCTTTAAGAGTGTATGCTCGCGATCTGTTCTCTGCGTATCGTCCGAATATCCGTCCGGGTTCGTCGAAGCATTGTACGGTTTATAGTAGTTTCGGACATGGGAATCCTTATAGGACCTGACAAGCGTCGAGGGAGTCGGGTAGAAATACGACTGAATTGTCAACAGGCTATAGGATGCCTCGCGAAAATAATTGGACATGGAGTTTGCCCCCGAGGTGCTGTTGTTGAACATGGCCTCGTATGTCGAGATCGCATCGGTGAACTCGGCCTCGTCGTTGAAACGGATGAAAACGATGATATTATTGATCGTTCCGGTCTTCGGCGCCCCTATGCTCCGGTCAAGATCGGCGGCTCCTCCGGGCATCAGGTCTTTGGGTTTGATCCGTTTTTCCCATGACGTTTTCAGCCCGGGCGGACTTTGCAAATAGACAATGACCCTCTCATTCACGCTGGCGAGGGAGCTGACCGGAAAACCCGACGGCTGGAGGATCCCGTCTTCGAGAAGGGCATACTCATAATACCCCGTTTCCGGATCCTGGACGATCGTATAGCCCTTGGCATCGTGCAGCCAGTTGTAAAACTCGTCGCCGCTGGCGAGAAGCCGGAGCGTCTCTCCATCCGGTTGCATCACAGTGACCGGCACATTCCAGAGTAAAGCGCCCGACACCGGAAGGCTTCCCAAGACCATGACCAACGTCCATAAAAGCAGGCTAATTTTCTTCATGACACTCCTCTTTTCGAGAATTCGAATAGTAACGCAGCGTCACCCTACCTTGTCGGGAATGGGGATGTGACTCCGGCGATGAACACCAGATAATTCGTCGTCTCCGGGGCGAAAGCGCCCAAAGGGATAATTTTCTTTTCGTGTCGCCCTATTTGAGGGAGAGAAGCTATTTTTTCCCGGCGACTCACGAAATTTCACTTCTGGACTCAGAATCCGTTTTTTCCCTGGCGATAAAATATACCGCAGGCCGAATCTGGATGTCAAGGAGCTCCACTCGTTCACTACATGGGTGACACATTTAGCCTGGCTGATTTGTTATGGACTGTCTTTCGGAATACGTTTGAGAGGATAAAGCGCTTAAGGCAGCCAGGATCTAGAAGCCAAGATTCTTCTGGGGCAAAGATAGGGGTATTTTGACAGTTTCTCATGCAACTTGATGTGTCACTGATGTATCTGAACGAGAACAGAAAAATCTTATTCAGTCGATCCCGTACAGGATATACGTGTAGTCCCGTTCTTGGAATTTCAGAACCTCCCGATGCGGGAATTTCTCAAGAATGCCTTTACAGAAACTTTGCTGAAAGGGATCGTTGACGTTGCACCAGAAATTATAATGGAAATAGACGCCGCCCGGGAACTTCGCTCTGAGATTCTTCAATCCGCTCTCATTATAGCCGGCCAGGATCGACGCCTGGGCCGAGCTCTTCCCCCAGAAGAGGAACATATTCGGATTGTGGGTAAAGATAATACTGTCCGGCGGCAGCGATTCGACCATGATGCGGGCATAGCGGTGGTCGGCCCTGGCCGCCCAGGCTTCCTCGCCGACGGCCCGGGATTCGGGCAAAAATGAGAGAAAAGCCAGGCCGATGACGACCGAAGCAACGGCATAGTCTTTCTTATAGAATCTTTTCAGGATACTGTCGAAATAAGAAAGACCTACGCCGGCAAGAAGGCTGAAGGGTGGAAGGGCCATCAAAACAAAACGGACGTCAGCCCCGTAAGAGTAGCTTCCTGCGTAAAAGAAAAGAAAAGCGCCCCAAAAAAAGAGCAGCCAGAAGAGGAGCTTGATCTTTTCCCTGAAAAAACTCTTGGCGAAAAACGACAAAAAGAAAAACAGGGTCAAGACCGCGGGGAAATTTTTGTTGTCGAGAAAGAATAGACCGTTCGTCCCGATATTGTGGCGGACATAAAAAATGGAGAACTTGTCCTGGCTGGCACCCCACGGATGCCCCAAAAAACAATAGAGATGCAGGACATGGGGAAGCATGAGGAACAAGACGAGTGGAACGGCCCAGCAGAGCTTGGACGATTTGAACTCCCCCCGTTCTTCGAGAAAAGCCAGGATCCCGAGCAGGGGGAAGATCAGGCTGGATTCCAGGCGGAACTGAGCCGTGAAACACGCGCCGGCGGCGGCCAGAAAGAGCAGGCGGCTTTTGCCGGACCGAAGGAAGACGAGAAAAATGAGAACGGTCAGGCAGATAAAAAACGTGTTCGCCGGCTCGACCGAGGTCGTGTTGTGCCAGAGGATGTTCTGCGGGATGACGGCAAAAACAAAGGCGGCGTAAAGCCCGATCCTGGCCCTTCCAGACAAGAGAAACCCGATGCCGAAAACGAGCAGGCAGGACAGCGGGAAAACGAGATTGTTGATCAAGAAGGAAAGGTTTTCGCTGCGACCGAAGACCCGGTAAAAAAGGCTCAAGAAGCACGGATAGGCGTTCGGCTGTTTATTGTATTCACCCTGACTCACCAGAAGTTTTCCGTCTTTGATCTCGCCGAAATTGACCATCTGAGCCCTCTCGGTGGAGGCGATGCTTTGGCCGATATGGAGATAAATGCTTTCGTCGTAATAGATCCGGTGCGTTCTCGGCGCGACGAAAAAGGCGAGGGCGAAGGAAAAGAGAAGAAGGGCCGGGAGAAGGAAGCGGGCTTTCCCGGGAACGCTTTTGAAGGGCTCGATGAGGTCTTTCAAGCAGATGACGAACAAGGCAAAGAACACAACGAACGCGATTTCCAGGAAAAGGGGCGAGAGCGTTTTTAAGCTTTCGATGACTCTGTTCTTATCTCTTGATAATGCCAGGAGATAGACGACGAGGAGGGCTGCGGTCAAAACAGCGGGCGCGACGACGCGCTTCACTTTTTTCCCACCAAAAAGTCCTCGATCGCCAGATACTCGAACGGACTGTTGACAAGAAGCTCGAGCGCTTCGGCGGGGCTGTTGACGATCGATTCTCCGTGCTTGTTCATGCTCGTGTTGAGCACGACGCCGTGGCCGGTGAAGTCTTTGACCTTTTTGAGAAGCCGGACGCAGCGCGACGGGCCGCCGTCCAAGATCTGGGGCCGGCAGGAATTGTCGGCGTTGATCACGGCCGCGAGGCGGTCCGCGTATTGCTCCTTGATCTTATATCCGACCGTCATGAAGGGATTATTGACGCCGCCGTAGTCTTCGAGCATCTCGGCCGCGTCTTCGGCGAGCATCGTCGGGCAGAACGGCTGGTACCAGACCCTTTTCTTCAGATAGATGTTCAGCCGGTTCTTGATCGCGACGCTGTCGGGCAGAGCCAGGATGCTCCGGTTGCCGAGGGCCCGCGGGCCGTATTCCATCCGTCCCTGGAACCATAAGACGATGTGCCCCTGGCAGATGAGTTCCGCGACCCTGTCTTCGATGTTCTCGATTTTCCGGTAGGGAAGATCAAAGG
>JALHTW010000186.1 GCA_022866045.1 Candidatus Aminicenantota bacterium
CTGAATGATCCGGAAATCAGGGTTGGCGACGATGTCGTCCTGATCGACAATCAGAGAAATTCCAGCTTGACGGCCGATGTCCTTGCCGAATCCTCCGGCATTTCGGATTACAGGATATTAATCGGATTGAATCCTCTGCTTCCGAGAAAGTTCCTCTGGTCAAAAGACTAAGACTAAGGCGATAACTTTGGTGACTTGTCATTGCGGGCTGCCAAAGGGAGTGTGGCAATCTCCGAAATAAGAATCTGTTGTGGAGATCACCACGCTACTTCGCTCTTGGCGATGACATCTTCTTTAATCAGCCCCAAGGATTTTAAACTCCCGATGTCTAAAACATGGTATTATTCCATGATTCGATGAGATTTTCAGGAGGACGAGATGTGGAGAAAGGCGAAAATCCGATGTTCTATTTGTCTGTTGTCTGCCGTTCTTTTTTCCCTCACTTGTTTCGCCCAAGTCTCAGATAAAGAGAAGGCCATTGATGCCAAGGTGAAGGCATTTCTCGATAAAACGAGATACAGCTGGGCGGATATGAATGTCCCGGAATCGGACGGAAAGCTTTTGTATGATGTTATTCTCAAGAACAACTTCAAAAAGGGGCTCGAGCTGGGAACCTCGACCGGTCATTCGGGCATCTGGATCGCCTGGGCTTTAAGTAAAACCGGCGGCAAGCTGATCACCGTAGAGATCGACGAGGAGAGATACCACCAGGCCGTCGAAAATTTTCGGGAAGCCGGGCTCAGCGAATATGTCGATGCCCGGCTGGCCGATGCCCATCCATTGGTCAACGAGCTTCCGGGGCCGTTCGACTTCGTCTTCATCGACGCCGATAAGGACTGGTATACGAATTATGCCAAGGCCTTGATTCCCAAGCTTGAAGCCGGCGGCTGCATCGCGGCGCACAACGTCTCCGAGCCGAGAGCGGGACGGTGGGGAGGGTCCGGCCGGGGCGGAGGCAGCGGATATTATGAATATATGAAAAGCCTCTCCGAATTTGAAACGAGCATGCTGGCCGCAAGGAGCAGCCTGGCCGTCAGCTATAAAAAGAAGTCCGAAGCGCGCTGATAATAAAAGGATAAGAGAAGGCACGCCTACCCTAGGGGGACCCCTTTAAGGCCCATTTTATTGTCATCATAGAGCGGCTGTGCTAATCTAGCTGCCAAATGAAAAAAATCGTTGCAGCCTCGTTCCTTGTCGCATTTTCATCGATTTTGTTTTCAGGCCAGGCTGATATCAAAGAAGCCACGGCCTTGAAAATCAGCGAATCGATCCGGTTGGATGGCCTGCTGATTGAGCCGGTCTGGCAAAAGGCGCCGGAGCTTACGGATTTCATCCAGTTCGAGCCCGAACGGAGAAAGCCGGCCACGCTCAAGACTGTCGTGAAAATTCTCTATGATCAAAAATACATTTACTTCGGGTTTTCCTGTTTCGATCCCCAGCCCGACCGCATCGCCGCCCGCCAATCCAAGCGCGACTCCGATCTGCGCGTGGACGATTCCGTAGCCGTCTGCCTGGACACGTTCCACGACCTCCGCACCTGCTATTACTTAATGACGAACCTCCTCGGGACGCAGTTCGACGGACGGATCACCGAGAACGGCCTGACGACCGACATGACCTGGGACGGTATCTGGAAATCGGCCGGAGCCAAAACGGATTTCGGCTGGAGCGCGGAGATCGCGATTGGGTTCAGCAGCCTGAAATACGAGCCGGGGAAAAACGTCACTTGGGGATTGAGCCTTGGACGGGTCCTCCCGCGCAATTTGGAGTCAGACTTTTGGACGGGCCCTCTCGAATCTCCGTATAAAGTCTCTCAATACGGCGTTCTTAAAGGTCTCGATCTTGAAAAAGCGGGGGATAAAACCCAAATCATTCCTCACCTGATCTCCAAGCTCGAGAAGGGGAAGGCCGCCGAAATGGAGATCGGCGTTGACGCGCGGTATGCGTTTTCGCAAGCCGTATCGGGCAACCTGACCGTCAATCCCGATTTCGCCACGGTCGAAGCCGATCAGGAGCAGATCAATTTGACTCGCTTCGAGATCAGCCTTCCCGAGAAACGAAATTTCTTTCTGGAAGGCTCAGAGATCTATCAGCAGCGGATTCAGTTGTTCTATTCGCGGCGCATTGGCGACATCTACGGCGGGATCAAGCTCTACGGAAAATCGGGCTCATTCGAATTTTCTGGGATCAGCGCGCAGACAAAGGAAAACGGTCTGACCGGCGAGAACTCAGCCAATTTTTCGGTGCTCCGCTTGAAGAGCGATGTCTTTAAATCATCCACGATCGGATTTCTCGCAGCTAACAAGCTTATCGATGGAAAGAATAAGGGAACGGCCGGGATCGACACCTCGCTTTACTTTACGGATACGCTCGAATTCACCGGGCAGTTCGCCGTGAGCTACGGGGATTACAATAAAGCCGACATCGCGTTCTTCCTGAGGCCGAGCTACGATTCCGCGACGGCCCATTTTCACGTCCGCTATACTCAGCTCGGGCAATATTTCGGCGACAACGCCAACGCGGTCGCCTTCATCCGCGACGACAACCGCCGGGAGATCGACTCCGCCCTTGAAAAAACGTTCTGGGTGAAGACGGGGGGCCTGGAGCGCATCCAGTACAGCTCCAACTACAATATTTACTGGGGGATAAACGGAACGCTGCGGAGTTGGCAGATCGATGAAGGCCTGCTGTTCGACCTGAAGAATAAATTTTCCTTTGAAGCCCAGCACCATGAGGAATACAAGCTCTATGAGAAAGACTTTCGTAACCGGGAGACCGAGCTGACCGTCGGCTATAACACGAGGGAATGGCAGTCAGCCGAGATGACATACAGCTTCGGCAGGAACTATGACCTCGATTTTCAACTCGTCGAGGGAACGTTAAACTACAAATTGACGCAGGATTTTTCGCTTGAATACGCGCTGACCCGTCTGGTCTATCATCCGGATCCCGACCAGGACAGCACTTGGATCCACGTCATCCGCGCGACGAACTATTTCACGAAGGACCTTTTCCTGAAGGTTTTTTACCAGATCAATTCCGTGATCGATAAAAAATACATCCAGGTCGTGTTCGTCTATCGATTCCAGCCGCCGTTCGGCCTTGTCCAGCTGGCCTATCAGAAGGGGTCGGCCAGGTTCGGGGAGCGGGGAAATCAGGGCCATACGCTCTTTTTAAAGATCGCCTATATGTTTTAATTTTGAAAGACGTCCTCATCTTACTCATTCCGCCCTATCATATTGTTGCGCAAGCGAAAAAAAAATATAATGTCTCCTCGTGCTTGTCTGACCATAACAAGAAGGGAGAGAGGATTCCATGAACCGCCGTGACGCCTTGGAGAGAATCGCCAAGAGGCTTCGTATTCATTCGTTGACGATGACGACCACCGCGGGCTCGGGTCACCCGACAACCTGCCTGTCGATGGCCGAGCTCGCCGCCTGCCTGTTCTTCAGCGAGATGCGCTTCAATCCCAATGACCCCGAAGATTGGGGAAATGATGAACTCGTCCTTTCCAAAGGTCACGCGGCGCCCATTTTGTGGGCGGCCTATGCCGAAGCGGGAATCATTCCCCTTAAGGATTTGATGGGTTTGCGAAAACTCGCGTCCGACCTGGAAGGTCACCCGACGCCGCGGATGAGATGGGTCAAGGCTGCGACGGGATCGCTGGGCCAGGGCCTTTCGGTTGGCGTGGGGATGGCCGCGGCGATGAAGCTCGGAAAATCGCCGGGACGCGTGTTCGTTGTGATGGGCGATGGGGAATGCGCAGAAGGGGCGGTCTGGGAAGCGGCCAATGCCGCCGTCAACCTGAAGCTCAAAAATCTATGTGCCATTGTCGATATCAACCGGCTTGGACAGTCTGATCCGACCATGCACCAGCACGATGTGGCGGCTTACGGCCGCAAGTTCAGAGCGTTTGGGTGGGATGCTATAAGCATTAACGGCCATAAGATAGACGCCATTCTGGCCGCGTTCAAAAAGATCGGGAAGAGCGGCAGGCCGACCGTCATCCTGGCCAAGACCATCAAGGGCAAAGGCGTTTCGTTTATCGAAGACAAGAACGGCTGGCACGGCAAGCCGCTCAAAGCGGAAGAACTGGGGGCGGCGCTCAAAGAACTCGGCCCGCTGCCCGCCGTGGACTCGGCGAAGCTCGTCCGCCTGCCGAAAAAAGCGGTCCGGCCGAAGCTCGCCAAGAATTTCAATTTCGAGAGGACGCTTTATAAAGACAAGACCGCGACGAGACTGGCTTACGGGAACGCTTTGTTGGCCCTCGGAAAAATCCATGAGGGAGTCGTGGTCCTGGACGGCGACGTCAAGAACTCGACGTATGCCGATAAATTCTTCGAGGCGTTTCCGGAGCGGTCGTTCCAGTCCTTTATCGCCGAGCAGAACATGGTCGGCATGGGCATGGGGTTCGCGGTCAAGGGATACGTTCCCTTCATGGCGACGTTTGCCGCGTTCCTGACCCGGGCCCATGACCAGGTTCGCATGGCGGCGTATTCTTTCTCCAACATCAAGCTCTGCGGCTCGCACGTCGGCGCAAGCATCGGCGAGGACGGGCCGTCGCAGATGGGAATGGAAGATCTCGCCCTCTTTCGGCCGATCCCTGGATGCGTCATCCTTTATCCGAGCGATGCGTTTTCCTCGGAGGCCTGCGTCGATGCTGCGGCCAGACATCAAGGGATGTGTTACATCCGGACAACGCGGCCGGCGACGCCGCTCATCTATTCCAAGGATGAGCCGTTCCCGATCGGAGGATCGAAAATTTTGAGGACGGGCGAAAGCGATAAGGCGACGGTCGTCGCGGCGGGCATCACGGTTTTTGAGGCCCTGAAGGCTTATGAAGAGTTGAAGAAAGAAGGGATCGGGATCCGGGTCATCGATGCTTACTCCGTGCAGCCTTTGGATAAAGAAAATATTATCAAAAGTGCGGCGGAGACGGGCAGCCGGGTGATCGTCGTTGAAGACCATTTCGAGGGTGGAGGGTTGGGCGATGCTGTCGCGTCGGCGTTAGCCGGCAAAGCTCAGATCAAGCATCTCTGCGTTCGAGAGCTTCCGCGCTCGGGCAAGCCGGACGAGCTCCTGGACAAGTACGGCATCAACGCCTGGCACATCGTCGCCGCCGTCAAAGAAATTATTTAACCTGAATTATTCATAAATTGCTTCTTTTCCTCGAGAAAAAAATTCGCAGATGGCGTCGAATTCAAGACGAGGGGGACACGTTCCCAAATTCCGGAGAATTTAGGTCATGTCCCCGAATTCGGCACCCGTTTGCAAATTCACGACCGGGAGAGATAACGTCATTCATGAATGATTCAGATTAAATGTGGGACGCGTCCACAGCCCCTTTATTTATTTTGTCAGCGCAGCGCCCGTCCGTGTCCAATCCCAGCTTGAAATCCCGCGGCCGTTGACGGCCTTGACTGCCGCGGCCAGTTTTTCGCCCTTCTTCAATTGAAATCCCGTGAGGTTTGCTCGAGGCTCGTTGACCGTCACGCTGAAGGCCGAGGGATCGTTCTCCGGCCCGAATTCCACGATATAGGAAGAGATTCCTTTTTCCGCGCTTGGCGTCCATGTCACTTCGGCACGATTGCTTTTCAGATCCGTGATCTTAACGTCTTTGACAGGCGTCGGGCTCGAGGCCAGCATCATCATCGTCGCGATATTGTACTTGGCCGCTTCGACAAGAAGCTGGTGGTTGATCGTCTCGAGAAGGTCCGTCGGCTGGTGGTAGTAGGGATTGCCCAGCACGGGATAAGACCCCAGGCCGCTTACGATGTCACCGTAGGCGTCGTAAAATGACGCCCCGTCCGTGGCTTTCACGTATCGCGTGTCGTAAGTTACCATCCTGGAAAACAGAAACGCCGCGGCATGCTGGATGTCGCGGAGGCCGGCGTTGGCGAAGCGGATCGTATCGTCCAGACGGTGGTCGTTCGTCCAGCCGATCATGTCGTTGTTGATGTCGGCGGCAATGGGCCAGCCTTTCTCTTTGGCCACGCGGATGAATTCGCGGCTCCCGAGAAGCCCGGCTTCCTCGCCCGTAAAGAAGGCGAAGAGAATGGTATAGGACTGGGGCGAATCCGCCAGGATCCGGGCCGTCTCCAGGTTGACGGCGGTCACCGAAGAATTGTCGTCGGCGCCCATGCTGCGCATGTTCGAGTCGAAGTGACCGCTGAGGACATAGATGATTTCGGGATTCTCCGTCCCGGCCAGCCGGGCGAGGACGTTGGCCGTCTTCGTCCCCCGCGACTCGAACTCCTGGTATTCGGGCGTGTATCCGAAGGATATGAGCTGGCCGAAGATATATTCAGCGGCCTTTTTATTGCCGGGCTGGGTGATGTATTTCGAATCGAAATTGAAGAGCGTCTCCTCATAATCGTAGATCTTCGTGATGGAGACTTTGTCGACAGCCGCCTTCACCGAGTCGCGGATCGGCTGAAAGATCTTTTCGCCTTTAGTCCGCAAGGCCTTTTCCGCTGCCAGATTATCCTCGATCCGGGCGAGGAGGTCCGTCATCCCGATTTTTTTTGTGAGATCGACGAGATACACGCCGCGTTCGGGCGAGATCGTGTCGCCGTCGCGTTCGGCTCCAATAAGCAGGTGCGTTCCCGCCGGGTCGGCGACCCATTCGTACTCGGGAGCGATCGTCCGGATCGTGTTATTGTGGAACACCCGGAAATTCGACCGCGTTTTAAGGTCATAGATATAAGCGCGGCTGTGGCGGGGTTCGCCTTTGACCGCCAGGATCTGGCTCAGGTTCAGGAAGCGCGGCGCGCGGTCGGGCTCGATCTCCCGGCTCAGACGGACCTCTCCTTTGCCGTCGCCCTGGATGTAAAAGATTTCGCCGTTCCTCGTGTAGGTCATGTCGAACGTGACAGCCGAACCGTCCGGGGCCGGCGCCGCGGAGCTGATCCGTTCTTGCGTCTTTTTGAGAACCGTTGGCTTGAATGTCCCATCGAGCTTGATAAGATTGAGGGTCGTGTCGCTCCCTTCCTGATTGAGATAGACGAGCGTGGACCCGTCGGCGGAAACGGCTGGCGAGGAACCGGAGATCGGCGTGGCTTTTCCGTCGGCGAGGTTCAAGAGGACGAATTGTCTTGAACCGGCGGGACGGAATTGAGCGTCTGCCGGCGGCTGGGCCGGTCTTTGCGTCTGATCGCGGGCGGCCGCCGGAGCGGCGCCTGGCACTGGTTTGGCTCCCGGCCCAGGGGGAGCAGGCTTCGGGAACGGTGTCTGCATGGAAACGCTATAAATCATAAATTTTCCGCCGGGAATGGCGACGGGATTGACCTTGAATCCGGGCCCTGATGTCAAAGGCCTGAGGCTTCCGGTCGGTGAAACGGCATAGATCTCGTTGGATGTCGTGTCGGTCTCTTTGGCCCCGACGAAATAGATTTCGCGTCCGTCGGGGCTGAACACCAGCGTCGACTTCAGAAGACTTTCAATTTTCAGGGGCTTTTCTTTTTTCGAGAGGAGATCGAAGAGGATGATGTTCGCGGCCTTAGCTTCGAGCCAGCTCATTTGCCTCTGCTTGGTCATGAGCGCCTGCCTGTCCGGAGAGGGCTGGCCGGAGATCTTTTCAATTTCCTTGCGGAGATCTGCGATCTCCTGCGTTTCAGGAACGCGCAGAAAGGCCGCGGCGTTTTGGACTGGAGAAAAGATGAGGTTCGTGCCTCGGATTTCCGCCGCTGTTTTTGTCGGATTCTCAAGAGCGATGATCCGCGTGAGGGGCGCACGACGCGTTCCTCCATCATAAGCGGCGCGCTTCCCGTCCGGGCTGACGCGGATGGACCGGCCGTCCTTGGTGATTTCCGTGACCTGATAAAGTTCCCCGGTAAGCAGGGCGATGGGCTCGAAGAAGCGCCCTCCATCCGGGCTTTTCAATATCGCCTCGAATTCTTCGAGCGCCCGGATGAAATCGCCGCTGTCCCAGGCTAGCCGGGCCGCGTCGAAGCGCTCTGCGAGCTTATCCTGGGCGAAGGAAAAGCCGATAATCGCGGCCAAAAGAAACAAGAAAATAGGGAGAATTTTATGGAATCTGGGGATTTGGTGGCTCATGTTCCGGGTATATATACCAAGGAACATATGAAGTCAAATTTGTTCGGGAGCGAGCGGGAAGAATGCTGTTCTTGTCTGTCGGCACTCCTATTCTGCTTACTTCTTCAGCAAAATATCCTCGAAAAATTTCAGGGCGGCCGGATCTCCGGACTGGCCGAGCCAGAAGATCGCCTTTTTCCGCAGGGACGCACTTTTGTTTGTCTTGGCGATGTCGATCAGCATCGGAACGGACTTGTCCTTGGGAAGCTGACTGACGGCGAAAACCGCCTGGTCTTTTAGCTTGCTTTCCTCGTTCGGCTCCTCGATGATGTCCTTGAGGGCTTTGATGCTTTCGGCGGAGGCTTTCTGGCCCAGCCAGAAAACAGCCTGTTTTCTCGCCTCCTGGCTTGGGTCTTGTTTGGCGATCCGGATCAACTCTTCGACGGCCTCTTTCTGTTTGCCCAGTTGCAGGGCGAAAATGAGCTGCTTTTTGATGCCGTCATCCTGTTCCTTGCGGTAGATCTCCTTGAGGAGGCCCAGGCTTTTTGCGTCACCGTAATTTCCGAGCCAGAAAATCGCGCTTTCCCTGATTTTCTGGTCATACGGCCCGTCCGCCGCCTTCTTGAGAAAAGCATAAGGCTGCAACCCCTCATGGCAGCTGATGGCGAAGATCAGGCTTTTTTGCAGCTGGACGTCATTTTTGCCGGCTTCAAAACGTTTTTCTAAGAGAAGGATGCTTTCCTCGTTCCCGGCGCGGTCGAGCCAGAACACGGGCGTCTCGGCGAAGTCATAGGTCTGGTCAGGATCCAGGAGTGTGATGTCCATGATTTCGCCGTTCTTAGCGGCGTTATGGAGAAAAAGGAGCCCTGCGGGTGATGGCGAGTCTATCATCTCCGTATCGGTGCTGACCGTGTATTTGCCCCGGCTTATTTCTTCGATTTTGATATTGGATTCTTTGGCGTTGACGAGATACCCTTCTCCGATGCGGTAGCTTCCGCGATGAATCTTGTGACGGCTCATGAATTCGTACGCTGTGAAATAACGCTTTCCGCCCCCTGCTTTCTGGAATTCCGCTGAAGCCGCCTCGATTTTTTTATCGAGCGAGAGGCTCTGTCCGCTCAAGTCATGGACTTTGCCGCTCAGGAACGCTGGTTTTTCCGCCGCATGCATAAAGGGAAACAGAAGGAGGCACCATATCGTGAATAGGGCAGAAATCGTCCAGAGTTGTTTTCCTTTGTAATGGCGAGGCTCTTGGCCTGGCAATCTCCAAGAATATTTTTGTGGAGATCGCCGCGTCGCTTCGCTCCTCGCGATGACATTCTGGGTGCATCTTATTCTTAGGGTCTTCATGGCTGGTTCCCCTTCTCTCACTTATCAATAATTTCCTTGAGGAATTTCATCGCTTCCTCGCTCTTCGATTGGCCGAGCCAGAAGATGATCTGTTTTTTCACTTCGAGGTTCTGTTCTTTGCGGGCAATTTCGATCAGGGCGCGGACGGCCTTCGGGCTGTGGTTTTGGGAGACCGACATGACGATCTGTTTTTTGACCTTGACGTCATCTGTTTTGGCATAAACGTCCAGAAGGATATCCAGGACGTCATCGCTCCCTCTCTGGCCGATCCAAAAGATCGCCCGTTCTCTCGCCTTCAGGTCTTTATCATTTTTGGCGATCTCCATGATTTTTGCTCTGGCCTTATCGCTGTTGTTCTGGGCGAAGGACATGATCAGGTTTTCTTTAAGCTTGGTCTCTTCGACGGTGTCGTAAATCTGGATGAGGGTTGCCAGGCTGTTGTCGTCCCTTTTCTGGCCGAGCCAGAAGATCGCCCGTTCTCTCGCCTTCAGGTCTTTATCGTTTTTGGCGATTTCCGCGATTTTTGCTCTGGCTTTTTCGCTGTCGCTCTGGGCGAAGGACGTGATCAGGTTTTCCTTGACCTTGATGTCATCGGCCGTGTCGTAAATCTGGATGAGGGTTGCCAGGCTGCTGTCGTCCTTTTTCTGGCCGAGCCAGAAGATGGCGTTGTTCCGCAGTTTCGGGTCCTTTTCGTTCTTGGCGATCTCGAGGAGCTTTGCCTGGGCTTTCGGATGGTTGCTTTGGGCGAATCCGTAAAAGAGGCGTTCCTTGAGTTTGGCGTCCGAAGCTTTCTCATAGATTTTGAGAAGGGCGTCCACGCTCGCATCATCGTGTCTCTGGCTGAGCCACATGACGGCCATTTGTTGAACCCTTGGCGAAGGGTCCGAAACGGCCAATTCCGTCAGGATTGGCAAGACCCTGGCATCGCCCGACTGGCCGAGGACCATCAAGGCTCTTTCCCTGAGTTCTGGCCTCTTATCTTCTTTGAGGATCTTTTCCAGGATGGGAAAAGCCTTTTCTTTGTCCATGCCCATCAGGGCATCGAGGGCGACGAGTTTGATTTCGAGGTCGGGATCGGCCGGCTTTTTTTGACCACCGCCAACACTGCCAAGGACGCCCCAAGTAACGCCGCCTTCAACTCCACCCTCAATTCCGCCGATCGCGCCATTGATATATTTACTGTATTCGGACAGGCCTCTCTTGGCCAGCGTTTCGGCGATCTGGAGCTGGAGGATCTTGGCATCCTTGGCCCAGGAGCTTTCCGGCAACGTTTCGAGCAGCAGGCTCAGCCGATCGATGGCCTCTTTATGCTTCTCAATCTGGAGTTCCATGTCCTCGAGAGAAGCGGCGTACTTGTCCGTGCTGTATCCGAGCCAGTAGAGCGATTCTCCGTAATAGCCGCTCTTGCCGTATTCGGCCTCGATCTTTTTAAAGGCCTCTATAGCTGTTTTCCAGTCCTTGAGGGCGAGGGCCTTCTTGGCTTGTTCATAGACCTGCTTGGCCTTGTCGGCCTCCTGGGACTGGGCCGAAGCGATGCTCCCAAAGATCAGGCCGAAAGCCAGGATCGCAGTGATCATTTTCATGGTTTTCATGGTGATTCCTCCTAAAGCTTTTTCATGATTTCCAATTTAAAAAGGACGTCCCTCTGCACGATCAGGTCCTTGATCCCAGCGGGGGATTGAGGATCTTGCGTTCCTCGGTTCGTGATTTCTTTAAGGACGAGGTCGAGGTCATCGAGGAGTTCGGCAGCCACCGGATCTTTTTCGGCGAGTTTTCTTTTCAAGAGAATGTTCTGGAAAACAAGCCCGCGGAGAATGTTCTCATCGACAGTGATCCGGCGTCCGTTCTTTTCGCCCGGCGTGTAATGGGCATAGTCGAGCAGGATCGGCTTGACGTCTTCAAGATAGCCGGCGAAGGCTTGCTGGACGGACGTTGGTCCCGAAGAAGCCGGGATGGAAACGATGGCGGGCTTGGGGGCGGGGGCAAATCCGTATTTCCCGATGAAGATGCCGGCGCCGAGAACCAGGGCGAGCGATGCTCCGGCAAAGGCCCATTTCCAGCGGGGGAAGATACTCTGTTCGTTTTTTGCGGGTCTCCGGTCGATCCCGCCGCGGATCTTATCCCAGGACTTTTCCCAATCGACCTCCGGCAAAACGGCGGGTTTGTTCTCCTCCAGCAGGGAGAAGACTTTTTTCGTCTCGGCGAGTTCTGCAGCGCAGGCTGAGCATCGCCGAAGGTGTTCCTCCAGATCTCTTTTCTCGCCCTCGTCGAGCTCCCCGTAAAGGCCGAGGATGATGAGGCTTTTGGCGGTTTTACAGTCCATAGCCGTCCTCCATGACGAACCGTCTGAGGCGCCTTTTCAAGGTCTCGACGGCTCGAAAGAGATGTTTCTTGATGCTCCCCTCCGTCGCGTCCATGTATTCCGCGATCTCCCGGATGCTGTATTCCTGATAGTGGCGCATCGTGAAGATCATCCGCTGTTTGGGAGATAATTTATTGAGCGCCTGGTCGACTTTTTCGCGGATCTCTCTGTTCCGGGCGGAGGTTTCCGGGTTCGAAGAATGGGAGGGGGCGGAGAGCTTCGAAACTTCTTCATTCTCGAGGGATTGGATGTCTTTTTTTCTCCATTTTCTGAGGGCGTCGATACTGGCGTTGACGCAGATCCGGTTGAGCCAGGACGAGAAATTCAAGCCCTTGTCCGGCTTGTAGCCGGGCAGGCCATGATAAGCCTTGATGAATGTTTCCTGCATGACGTCCTCGGCATCGGCCTGGTTCTTGAGATAGTGATAGGCCAGGGAAAAGACCCTCTCCCGGTGGCCTTCAAAGAGGGCCCGGAAGGCTTCGGTGTCGCCCTCCCGGGCGAGCCGGATGCATGCCTGTTCTTCCATGAACTTCTCTATACATCAAAACGGATTGAGGGACAATTTCGTTGACATGAATTTTAGCCTTAATTTTTAAGAAATAAGGGGGACACAGTATTGTGTCCCCCTTATTTCTTATGGTAAAAGTACTCCGTGACCATAACTACCCTGGACCCCAAGATCTGCGAGGAATTTATTCGGATCGTCGGGCGTGAAAACGTCATCGATGATCCCGAGCGGATGGACGATTACAGCCACGACGAATTTTCGCTCCGTGACATCAGCCGGATGCCCGCCCTCGTTCTGAAGCCCCGGTCTCCGTTTCAGGTGGCGGCGATTCTTGAAATCGCCGACCAGGAGAAGATCCCCGTGACGCCACGGGGTGGTGCGACCGGCCTTTGCGGGGGGTGCGTTCCCTCGCCCGGCGGCGTCGTCCTGTCCGTCGAAAACATGAACCGCGTCCTCGAGATCGACGCCGATAACCAGATGGCCGTAGTCGAGGCCGGCGTGACGCTTAATGATTTCGAGAAGGCCGTCGAAGAGGCGGGCTTTTATTTCCCGCCGCACCCGGGCGAAGAGAGCGCCATGATCGGCGGCATGATCGCGACCAATGCCGGCGGGAGCCGGGCCGTGAAATACGGCGTCATCCGCAATTATGTCCGCGGCCTCGAGGTTGTGACGCCCCGGGGCGATATCCTCAGCCTCGGCGGCAAGCTCATCAAAAGCAGCACCGGCTACAGCCTGCTTCACCTTATGATCGGCTCGGAAGGGACGCTGGCCGTCATCACCAAGGCGGTCATCCAAATTTTGACCAAACCATCTGTGACCCGCTCGCTCGTCATCCCCTTCGATGACCTGGAAGCCGCCATCGAGACCGTGCCCCTGCTTCTGAAAAAGGTCGTGCCCCTCGCCCTGGAATTCGTGCCGCTCGATGTCATCCAGATCACGGAAGAACATTTGCAAAAAAAGTGGCCTTGTGGGCAAGGGGAGACGCATCTCCTCGTCATCCTCGACGCAGCGAGCGAAGATGAGATGGACCGCCTCTCTCAGACCGTGGCCGAGATCGCGCTCGAAAAAGGGGCGCTCGATGTTTTCATTGCCGATACGGCCAAAAAGCAGGACAACGTCCTGGACATCCGGAGCAAGATCTACGAAGCGATCAAGCACGACACCATCGAGATCATGGACATCTGCGTTCCTCGGGCCGAGATTGCGGCTCATGTGAAAAAGGTCCGCGCCGTTGCCCAGAAATACGGGCTCTGGCTGCCGACGTTCGGCCATGCCGGAGACGGCAATGTCCACACCCACATCATGAAAGCCCGCCATGAAGACGGCCAGGTCATCCCGATCTCCGAGGCCGAATGGCGGGAGAAGTTCGACAAGATCCGCGAGGAACTCTATGACGATGGGATGGCCCGAGGGGGAGTCATCTCGGGCGAGCATGGAATCGGGTTGGTTAAAAAGAAATTTCTTTCCCGAAGCCTGTCGCCGGAGCAGATCGAGCTCATGAAAGGCATCAAGCGCGCCTTTGACCCGAACGGCATCTTGAATCCCGGCAAAATATTCGATTAAAATGAAGGGGTCAGACCTCCGAATTAAGAGTTCTGATCCCATCTTTATTTAAGAAGGAGGAGGCATGGAACGCATCACCGAAATTTTCATCCTTTTGGACAATATACCGTCAACCCTGGACAATCTTTGCGCGTAC
>JALHTW010000187.1 GCA_022866045.1 Candidatus Aminicenantota bacterium
TCGTTGCCGCACCAGCGGACGTCCGGCCCCATGATCGAGATCGTCGCCTTGGGCTGCAGCTCGCGGATGACGCTCCAATAAGCCGGCCAATCATAGATCTGCCGCTTGCCGTTGGGGCCTTCGCCGCAGGCGCCGTCGAACCACACGTCTGCCACGTCGCCGTAGTTCGTCAGCAGTTCGCCGAGCTGGTTCTTGAAATGCTCATTGTAGGCCGGCGAATCGCCGTACTTCGGCTCGTGCCGGTCCCAGGGCGAAAGATAGAGGCCGAGCTTCAACTTCGCCTCCCGGCAGGCGTCGGCCACTTCGGCCACGACGTCGCCTTTCCCCCCGCGCCACGGGCTGTTCTTGACCGAGTGTTCGGTGGACCGACTCGGCCAGAGGCAGAAGCCGTCGTGGTGCTTGGCGGTCAGGATCAGCATTTTCATCCCGGCCTCTTTAAACGCCGCCACCCACTGGCGGGCATTGAAGTCCGTCGGGTTGAAAAGCTTCGGATCTTCCTTGCCTTCGCCCCACTCCCGGTTGGTGAAAGTGTTCATCCCGAAATGGATGAAGGCGGCGAACTCGACCTCCTGCCAGGCGAGTTGGCGCTCCGACGGCGTCACGGATGCCGCCTTGCGGACGACGTCCTCGGGCCTGTCGGCGGGACCGATCGTGACGGGCTTGAGATCCTCCGAGGCATGGATCCCCGTCAAATAGAGACATGCGGTCGACAACGCAGCGAAGAGGAAGACCCGAAGCCTTGACTTTGCTTTCATGAAAAATATCACAGTTTCGGCCGCTTCAAATGAAAATCGGTCTTGCTCTGAAAGGCGCGGGCCAGGAGAAGCATGTCCTCTTCGCCGAACAATCGCCCCGTGAAGCGCAGGCTCGTTGGCTGGCCCTTCGAATCGAAGCCGTGGGGCAGGCTTATCTCCGGGTGACCGGTCAAGTTGGTCACGCTGAGCGAGCTGCCGATGAAAAGGTCGATCTTATCGAAGACTTGATTAAACTCTTCCATGAGTTTATAGCGGGCCCGGTTGGCCTGGATGTACTCCACGGCCGGGACGAACCTGTGCAGCCGGAATGATCCGACCCAGGCGCTCCGCTCGGGCTCGGCCGACATCATCTCGAGTTTGTCGCCGCGGATGAGATCGTCGAACGCCGCCGCCCCCTCGGTCGTCAGGATGAAGTCCATGGCGCCGCTTGAACCTTTGGGAAGCTCGAGGGGGATGAGGTTCACGCCCAGTCCCTTGATGACGGCGAGCGCGTCCATGTTGAATTTCCTGTTCGCACGCTGACGCTCGACGCGGTCAGGGTTCTTGGGGTCGTCGGGAATCTCGCCCTCATAATCGGTTTTGAGGTAGCCAACTCCGAGCTTCCGCACATCGCGGCCGGCGTCCCAGTCGAACGGCGCAGGGATGACATGGTTGTCCTTTCCGTCCGGCCCGCAGATGGCTTTCAAGACCAAGGCGCAGTCCTCGGCTGTCCGGCAGAGCGGGCCGATCTTGTCCATTGTCCAGCTCAAGGCCATGGCCCCGTAGCGGCTGACGCGGCCGAATGTCGGACGCAGCCCCGTCACCCCGCAGCGGCTGGCAGGGGACATGATCGAACCGCGGGTTTCGGTCCCGATCGAGAACCCGACCAGGCCGGCTGCGGTGGCCGACGCTGGCCCGGCCGAGGAACCGCTCGAGCCGCTATTCGGGTTCGCAGGGTCCCAGGGACTTTTCGTCTGCCCGCCGAACCACCGGTCGCCCTGGGCCAGTGCGCCGAGCGTCAGCTTGCCAACGAGCACGGCCCCGGCAGCGGTGAGCTTTGTATAGACGCTCGCATCGACGTCGATGGACTGCTCTTTATAGGGGGAGGCACCGAAGGTTGTTTTGTAACCCTTCACGGCCAACAAATCTTTGGCCCCCCACGGAATCCCATGCAGCGGCCCGCGGTATTTTCCCGCCGCGATCTCCTGGTCGGCTTTGGCGGCCTGTTTGAGGGCCAGCTCTTCGGTCAGAGTGACGACGCAGTGGAGGATCGGATCATGTTTTTTCAGCCGTTCAAGGTAGAGCTTGGTGAGGTCAAGGGATTTGATCTCGCGTTTTTCGATGAGGCGGGCGAGGTGTGTCAGGGGAAGAAAAGCCAGGTCTTCATCGGTCTTGGGCTTGGCCACGTTCGGCTTCGACCATTTGAAGGTTTTGCGATCCGCCGGCAGCTTCATCCCCGGCAGAAGCGGGTTGAAGACGATGGCCGACGGGGTGTCGTTTCCGAGCTTCATTTCGCGGAGCGTCTGATAATTGGCGAGCAGTCCGCCTTTCCGGCTCAGGCTCTCGGCGATCCGCTTTTCCGCTTCGGGCGGGAGCGACAGGCCGGCGACCCTCGCCGCTTCGTCCACCATGCCCAGCGTGATTTGCGGCGCATCCTGGGCCACGGCTAAAAGCGCCCCGGGCATGAGGGTCGCGCCGAGTCCGATGGAACCGAAATACTCCATAAAACGGCGGCGGTTGAAAGCTAATGGATCATTTTCACTTGTCGATGAAATCGCAAAAAGCTTTTTCATGAACCCTCCTTTTTTAGGTCGGTGCGCATGGCGGGTGGAAGGCTTTAGCTTATAGAAAATCCTGGAATTTATCAAAAGGAAAAAACAGGGTCAAGTTCCGTGTTTTTTCCGTTTCTCTTCGTACATCAGCTTGTCCGCACGGACCATGAGATCCTCGATCGTCGAGGGGAATTCAGGATCGTAGCAGGCCACTCCTGAGCTGATCGACAGTTTGAAAAGAGCGTTTCCGGCCGAGTTGAAGGCCTTCATATGCTTGCTCAGACGTCCCAAGATTGTTTCGACGCCGACGAGCGAAGCGTCGATCGGGAAAACGGCGAATTCATCGCCGCCCATGCGGCCCTTGATGTCGGAATTGCGGAACGTGCGCTTCAGGATCTTGGCCAATTCGACGAGCGCGGCGTCCCCGACGTGGTGGCCGAAACTGTCGTTGATGTTCTTGAGGTGGTCCAGGTCCAAGAAGAGGAGGAACATCTTGGTCTTGTTCCGGCTGGCCATGTTCAGATATTCTTTGGAGATCATGAAAAATCCGCGCCGGTTATAGAGGCCGGTCAGGTCGTCCGTGACGGAGTGGCTCTCGAGCTTGTTGATCATCTTCAGCCGCTCCCGGTTGGACTCCTTGAGCTTGGTCAGGGCCTTCTTCAATTTCTCTTCGGCGGTCTTTGCCCGGCTGATATCGACCAGGATGCCGTCGTAATAAGCGATCCGGCCGTCCGGGCCGGCGACTGCTTGGGCGTAATCCCGTCCCCAGATCGATCGGCCGTCTTTCCGCCGGAGCTTGAATTCA
>JALHTW010000188.1 GCA_022866045.1 Candidatus Aminicenantota bacterium
CATCTCCTCTCTTCAAATTCGATCATGGACGCTCTGCAGAAAGCCAAATCGGAAATGATCGCATTCAAGCCGTTCTCGCACCCCTTTTACTGGGCCGCTTTCGTGATCACCGGGGACGCGGCCAAGGTCATCTTCCCGAAATAATAACCTCTTAGATTTCAGTGGGGGAATATCACTTTGTCTCGCAAGGATTCTTCGGGTGTGGATGAGAGGCCGGAGAAAGAATAAACACCCTATCTTGTCACCCAGGACTGATTCTTCATTGTAAGAACGGAAAAGGGGACGATCCACCACAGGAAGAACACGGCGATGATTCCATAGGGGATTCCATACAAAAAAGCCAGGCTTTTATTCGTCCGGAGATAGTAGAGGGAAAGGATGAAGGACGAAATGACCAGAAAGGACAGGTGACAGACCATGAAGAGAGGATTGATCGCGAAAGAATAGACGATGATTCCCAGAGCAAACAGATGAAAAGGATGGAGGAAATTCAGAAAGATAAAATCGATGACCGGTAAGACGCGGTGCCTTTTCCTCTGCCGGGAAAAGATAAACCGGCCTAGAAAAACGGACTCCCGGACATAGCTTCGCGTCCACCGAAGAAACATTTTGTTCATCTGGTTGAATTTTTTGGGAACAGTCGTATAAACGGCGGCATTGGATTGATATTTGACCTCATGGCCCGATCGTAATATCAAGGTCGTCAATGCCCGGTCCTCTCCATGAGTGCAGGGCGCATTCAAAAATCTCTGATTTATGAATTCGTGGATGAAATCTTTTATCAGGTCCTTCCTCAGGGCCGTCAGGGCGCCGGGACAACAGACCACTGTCCCGTACACGCTTTGATAGGCGCGGCCAAAATCGAAAGAAATCGAATAGCGCACGGACAACATGCGCGTTAAAAAATTTTCTTTCTCATTAAGGACAGCCACCCGCCCCGAGACCGCCCCGACCTGAGGGTCCTTGATCAAAGGGATCACGAGATTCCGGATCGCGCTTCGCCCGATCTTGCTGTCGGCATCGAACGTGACGATGATATCTCCCCTTGATTTTTTATATCCCACGTAGAGCGCTTTTCTTTTGCCAAGATTCTTCCGGAAATTGACGATTTTGACCCGGTCCCCGTATTTCTGTTTAGCCCTTAGCATGTAGTAAAAGGTCGCGTCCGTCGAGCCATCGTTGACGCAGATGACCTCGAGCCTGTCTTGAGGGTAATTCGAGCAGAAAATCGAATCGATCGCTTTCCCGATGAGCTCTTGCTCGTTCAACGCTGAGACGATGACCGACACGAACGGCCAAGAGAAGTCCTTTTCATCAACGCCCAGAGTCTCGGGTTTATACCGGAGCCAGAGGACGGTCTGGAGGGCCAAGGCCGCGACCACGCTGACGGCCGAGATCAGAAGCGGGTAAGCGGCGATCCTTAAGAATTTCGAGCTCTTGAGGAGTTCAGCCCAATACTGGAACAGATGGAATTTGATCGAGATGATCAGGACCAAAGCGCTGCTGATGACGACGAAAAAAACGATGAGATGATCGATGCGTTCCTTCAGGAACGGCAGATTAAAGACCAAGCTCCGGGGCTGGCTTTCGACTTCGAGATCATCAAGTGTTTCTTCCCACATATAAAAAACCATACCTTTTGAGCAAGTCTATATTCTTAAAAAGGTAGAGTCTCTAAGGAAAAAAGACGGGGAGAATTCCTTGTTAGAGGAAGCGATGATAGTCCATTTGAGAAAAAAAGTCAAGCCGCTCATGAGAAAAATCTTTAAAATTATCATCTATATTATTGTATTGCCGTCATGATTTCTTTATTATTCACTTCAAGATGAGCCGACGTCAAAGATGAGATGGGACGAGAGCAAAGACAAGGAACTCGCCGAGATTCTCGACCGGTTTTCAAGCTTCATTAAAGCCAATATCCACAGGTATAATCTGCCTAAATTCGGCCTCGAAATCGA
>JALHTW010000189.1 GCA_022866045.1 Candidatus Aminicenantota bacterium
ACGGGTTCGGCGTCCACACGTTGCTTTCCATCATTCGCAGTTTCCATGGGCTTTACAAGAACTTCATCTTCGTCTCCGTGGCCGAGGTGGACGTCGGCTCGTTCAAAGGGTCGGATGCGGTGTCCAGCCTCGAGACCTCAGTGGGTGGTTCGCTCAAAAAATACGTCGACCTGGCCCGGAAGCTCGGCTTCGCAGCGGACTTCAAGTATGACCTCGGTACGGACATCGCCCAGACGGCGAGCCGGCTTATTGAATCCATCGTTAAGAAGTATCCCGATTCCACCGTGTTTGCCGGCCAGTCGGTCTTCCGGCAGCCGAATATCCTCCACAGGATTCTCCATAATGAGACGGCCTTCGCTATCCAACGAGAATTGCGCTGGAAGGGGATCACGACCGTGATCCTGCCCATAAGGATCAATATTTAAATTTGGGTATACAAGAAGTATATGTATCCCATCAAGGAGAATTGATATGGCAGCGAAAAGGCTTTTCCGGTCCGTGGACCATAAGATGCTGGGAGGCGTCTGCGCCGGCCTGGCCGATTACTTCGACATCGACGTTTCTCTTGTTCGCCTGGCGTTCGTCGGGATCGCCATCCTCAGCGCATTATTCCCCATGTTCATCTTCTACATTATTGCCTGGCTCGTCATTCCGGTAGACACCCGGCCATCTCCGGCCGAGGACAAAAAAGAATAGCCTCCAAATTATGGTTCTCTTCTATTTTGTGTGGATTAAGGATGATCGGAGAAGATCCGGAAACAGCCTTGCTCCCATCCAGGTTTTTAACGCCGTTCTCTCATCGCCCTTTTCGGCAGCGAAGAACTCGCGTCCCGGCCTTTTTCTTACGGCCGTTCGTCGGGACGCTCAGACATCTTCGCTGGCCGGCTTCTTCCGCGCCGGCTTCCCTCAAGGGCGATTCGAGAAGGCTAAACCTTCCACGGTCGCTGCGGCTATTCCCGGATCTTCTCCCTCATTCTTAGCCACACAAAATGGAAGAGACCCCAATTTATTGACTTCAAGTTAGATATCCGATATAAAGAAAACGGTTTCAACGAGTTCTCGGCATGCCGGAAAAACAAGAGATCGAATTCAAGCATATTGCCGTGGAGGGCGTGTTCAAGTCCGGAAAGACGAAGCTCGCCGGCCTGCTGGCCCAGCGGCTCGGGGGAAAGGTCGTCCTCGACAAGCCCGAAAATCCCTACCTGAAGGACTTTTATGACGAAAAGGAAGGGGCGGCGTTCCTCACCCAGCTCGTCTTCCTCGTCAACCGCTATTATCAGCAGGCCCGCCTCATCCAGAGGGACCTGTTCGAGGAGCGGATCTTCTGTGACTATGTCTTTGAAAAAGACAAGATCTACTCTTACCAGACGCTGTCCGACGACGAACTCGTCGTCTATGAGAAGATCTATGGCGTGCTGTCGGAACGCATCCCAAAGCCCGACCTCGTGATCTATCTTCAGATCTCGCTTCCGACCTTCGTCAAAAGGATCGCCAAGGAAGGCAGCGCCCTGGAAAAGAACATTTCGGAGAAATACTTGCAGGACCTGATCGAAGCCTTTGATTATTTCTTTTTCAATTATCCGGCGACGCCGCTGCTCGTCATCAAGTCCGATGAGCTGGACCTGGCGCGGGAAGCGGACATCGAAGATATCATCGATCAGATCCGGCAGATGAAAAAGGCGTCTTTGTTCTATGTCCCGCCGAGCTATGCGGGCAAAGACGCCCGGAAAAAGTAGAAAAATATGACTTTACCCCAATCCCGCGATGAGAGGCGGGATGGGGAGAAAGGAAGGGCCATGTCGGAGACAAAAATCCAAAAGGTCACGATTCCCTCGCTCCGGGCTAAAAAAGCCGCCGGCGAAAAGATCACGGCGCTGACCGCCTACGACTATCCGATCGCCAGGATTCTGGACGAAGCCGGCATCGACATCATCCTCGTTGGCGATTCCCTGGGTATGGTCGTTCTCGGTTACGAGAACACCATTCCCGTGACGATGGACGATATGATCCATCACACCAAGCCCGTCGCTCGGGCCGCCAGGCGCGCCCTGGTCATCGGCGATATGCCGTATTTCTCCTTTCACCTTTCCGAAGAAGAAACCGTGCGCAACGCCTCGCGGTTCCTCAAAGAAGGCGGGGCACGCGGGGTGAAGGTCGAAGGCGCCTCGAAGAAGAGGCTCAAGCTTATCGAGCGGCTGATTGGGGCTGAGATCCCCGTCATGGGCCATGTCGGCCTGACGCCCCAGTCTATCCATCACATCGGACGGTTCAAGGTGCAGGGGAGCGAAAAGCAGGAGGCCGAAAGGATCATCCAAGACGCCGTGAACCTGGAAAAGGCGGGCTGCTTCGCCGTCATCCTGGAGTGTATTCCCATGGAAGTGGCGCGGCTCATCACCGAAAAGCTCACCGTCCCGACGATCGGCATCGGCGCCGGGCCCTGGTGCGACGGCCAGATCCTCGTTTTCCATGATTTGGTCGGATACGAAGACGGCTATTTACCCAAGTTCGTGAAAAAATACATAGACCTTCATCAAATCCTCACCAGGGCTGTAGCCGATTACCGGGATGATGTCGAAAAGGGCGCCTTCCCGAACGACGAATATTCGTACCACCTCAAACCCGAGGTCGCCCAGGCGCTGGAGAAAAGCAAGGAATATAAAAAGTAATTTCTCTTCGCTGGCGACATATCTATTCCCTCCTTGAAAAAGGGGGAATGGAGGGCTTTGATGGCCACGGAAATGAGGACTGAGGCATGAAAGTCATTAAATCAATTCCCGCTCTGAAATCCGCCGTCCGGAGATGGAAGTCGAAGAACAGAACCATCGGGTTCGTGCCGACCATGGGCTATCTCCATGAGGGGCATCTCAGCCTTGTTCGCGCTTCGAAGAAAAAGGCCGACGTGACCGTGGTCAGCATTTTCGTCAACCCGACGCAGTTCGGGCCGAAAGAGGATTTCAGGACCTATCCCCGGGATTTTGAGCGGGATGCCGGACTCCTCGAAAAAGAAGGCATCGCCGTCCTGTTTTATCCGGACGCGGAGGAGATGTATCCCGGCGGATATAAAACCTATGTCGAAATTTATGACCTCCAGGACAAGCTCTGCGGACGGTCGCGGCCCGGCCATTTCCGGGGCGTCTCGACGGTCGTTTTAAAACTCTTCAACATCGTCCGGCCGGATTACGCTTTCTTCGGACAAAAAGACGCCCAGCAGGCGATCATTCTTCGGAGAATGGCCCGGGACCTTGACCTCGATATCTGCGTCGAGATCATGCCCATCGTCCGCGAAGCCGACGGCCTGGCCATGAGCTCGCGGAACACGTATCTCGGCCCGGATGAGCGGAAGGCCGGCCTCAGCCTGAGCCGAAGCCTTCGCCAAGCGAAAACGCGGATCGACGCCGGCGAGCGAAGGCCGGACGTCATCCTCAGCGCGATGAAGGAGATGATCGCGGCCGAGCCTTTAGCCATGATCGATTATATCGAGGCCGTGGACATGGACACTTTGGAGCCGGTCAAAGAGATCTCGGAAGGGACCCTGATTGCCCTGGCCGTATTTATCGGAAAGACCCGCTTGATCGATAATATGATCGTTTGATTTTCTATTTCGTCGCCCATTCCTTGAGTTTTTCGTAGGGCATTTCGCCGCATACGGCGTCGTTGGTTTCGGTGTTCAAGAAGGTCGGAACCCGCAGCTGGCCTCCGCACTGGGGGGTCAGGATGGGCCGGTAGGAGCGCATCAGGTCAGCGTTCTTCTCATCGTGCCAGACCTCGTGCCGTTCGATGGAGCTGCCGGTCTCTTTCTCTAGTCTATCGACCAGCGGCATCATCGCCCGGCAGTGGGGGCATTCGCGCCCATGGAACATGAGGAGTTTCGGCATGATTCACCTCTCCTGGAATTTTATCGTTTTATGAACAATCCGCACCAGCATTCTCCCTTGTCCCGGCCTTGATAGGTCTCGTGGATCAGGAAGTTGCAGGGGCAGACGATCTTTAAATCCTCTTCCCAATCCTTGCTCATGAGGCGGCAGGGGCAATATTTGAGGTCGTGGCTGGCCTCGTTGCTAAAAATGCCTTCAAGCAGAATATCGGTGCGGTCCCGGTCGGGATTGACTTTAAAAGGATTAGCCGCGGTGAACTTTTCGATGGCCCGCCGGAAATCCTCCTTGGTGAAATCGCCCTCGGCCGCCGCGCACGCGATCATCTTCGCTTCCTTGGCCGAGATCTCGACGTAGGCGTTTTTCACTTTGCATGTCGGACAGAGCTCGGGCGGCTTGAAACCGTAATGGATGTCGTTGCAGACGAAGCATCGCCAGAATTTTTTCATCGACTTACGCCTTTCCTCTAATTCTTATAGTTCCTGTATATTCTACCTGAATTATTCATGAATTACGTTATCTCTCCCGGTCGTGAATTTGCAGACGGGCGCCGAATTTGGGGACATGACCCAAATTCTCCGGAATTTGGGATCGTGTCCCCCTCGTTTTGAATTCGGCGCCCTCCCGAAGTCGATGATTCCTGTCACCGAATTTTTTAGTCGAGACGGTAGTTGGGCGATTCTTTGGTGATGGTCACATCGTGGACGTGGCTTTCCTTGAGGCCCGCGGCCGAGACCTTCATGAACCGGGTCTTCGTCTTCAGGTCTTCGATCGTCGTGCAGCCCGCGTAGCCCATGCCCGACTTCAATCCGCCGATGAGCATCTGGATAATGGACGCCGCGCTGCCCTTATAAGGGACCATGCCCTCGATGCCTTCGGGGACGAGTTTCGTCTCAGGTGTTGCGTCCTGGAAATAGCGGTCACGGCTCTTGCCTTCCTTCATTGCTTCAAGCGAGCCCATACCGCGGTAGACCTTGTACGAGCGGCCCTGGTACATGACGACTTCTCCCGGCGATTCGTCCGTTCCGGCGAAAATGTTCCCGAGCATGACCGAGCTGGCGCCCGCGGCGATGGCCTTGGTGATGTCGCCGGAGAACTTGATCCCGCCGTCGGCGACGATCGGGACGTCCTTGGGTTTGGCGATCTTATAAACGTCCGCGATGGCCGTGATCTGGGGGATGCCGGCGCCGCTGACGACGCGCGTCGTACAGATCGATCCTGGTCCGACGCCGACCTTCAGGGCATTAACGCCCAGCTCGATGAGATCCGCCGCGGCCTCGGCTGTTCCGATGTTTCCGGCGATAATCTCCTGGCCGGGAAATTCCTTTTTCAGCATCTTTACAGTGTTGAGGACATTTTGCTGGTGGCCGTGGGCGGTATCGACGACGAGAACGTCGACTTTGACGTTGATCAGGGCTTTTGCCCTGTCCAGGGTCTCCTCGCCGACGCCGATCGCCGCGCCGACGCGAAGCTGCCCTAGGCTGTCCTTGGCGGCGTTGGGATACTGGATCCGTTTCAGGATGTCTTTATATGTGATCATTCCCTTGAGACGGTGATTCTTGTCCACGATCAGGATTTTTTCGATTTTGTGCTTGTGGAAAAGCTTCTCGGCGTCGGCCAGGGACGTTCCCACCGGAACCGTGACCAGCTCTTTGGTCATCGCTTTTTCGATGGCCAGGTTCAGCCGGGTTTCGAAGCGGATGTCGCGGTTTGTCAGGATCCCGACGAGCTTGTTCGATTCGTCGGTAATAGGAAGACCCGAGATCCGGTACTTCTGCATCACTTCTTTGGCCTGGAAGATCTTGTCCTGGGGTCTCATGCTGATGGGGTCGTGGATCATCCCGCTTTCATGGCGCTTGACCTTGTCCACTTCGTCGGCCTGCGCCTCTATGGACATGTTGCGGTGGATGATGCCGATGCCACCCTGCTGGGCCAGGGCGATGGCCATTTTCGATTTTGTGACCGTGTCCATGGCGGCGCTGAGGATCGGGATGTTCAAGGGGAGATTCTGGCTGAGCCTGGTCGCGACGACGGCGTCGGAGGGCAGGACATCGGACTTGGCCGGGATGATCAAGACATCATCGAACGTGAGGCCTTCTTTGACGGTTTCCTCAAGCATGGCGCCTCCTTGTCATTTTTTCTTTCGTTTTGACGGGATCATCGACCGGACCTGACGGAGCTTTTGTCCTGACGGCTGCGCCTGGGATTGGGGCTGCTGGTAAAACATCGGCCGCTGCCGCCGCTGGGGCATCTCCATTTCCGCCGTCCGCTCCGCCACGGGCTGGATCAGGTAGAGATAACGGACCGTGTCATCTTCGATCCGGTCCAGCATGGCCTGGAACATGTCGAAGCTTTCCTTCTTGTATTCGACGAGCGGGTCCCGCTGGCCGTAGCCGCGCAGGCCGATGCCTTCTTTGAGATAGTCCATCCCGAGGAGATGGTCCTTCCATTGGGCGTCGATGACCTGGAGGAGGATGATGCGCTCGAATTCACGCATGTTGTCCGGACCGAGAAGCTTTTCTTTTTGCTCATACACACCGAGGAGGTGCTTGAGGATGAGCTCCCGCAGCTCCTCAAAGCTGATCTCGTCCCATTTGATGTTGAGGCCGTCGAAGTTCACGCCGAACTGGGACCCGATGGCTTTTTTGAACGCCTCGACGTCCCACTCCTCGGGCGATTTATCCTTGTTGACGTAGCTGTCCATATGCCAGTCCAGGAGCTGTTCGTCGAGGTCCAGGACGTACTCTTTCATGGCCTTGCCTTCGAGGATCTCGCGGCGCTGCTTGTAGACCGTCTCCCGCTGCTTGTTCATGACATCGTCGTATTCGAGGAGGTGTTTGCGGATGGAGAAGTTTTGGCCTTCGACCTGCTTCTGCGCCCGCTCGATCGCCTTGCTTACCATCTTGTGCTCGATGGGAACGCCTTCGCCCATTCCGATCCGGGCCATCAGCCCCGAGATCCGTTCGCTGCCAAAGATGCGCATCAGGTCGTCCTCGAGGCTGAGGAAGAAGCGGGACGATCCCGGGTCGCCCTGGCGGCCGGCGCGGCCCCGCAGCTGGTTGTCGATGCGGCGGGCCTCATGCCGCTCCGTGCCTGTGATGTGCAGGCCGCCCATGGCGACGACTTTTTCATGTTCGTCCTTGGTGACGTTCATGGCCTCGGCCAAAGATTTTTCCGACTGTTCCGGCGTGACTTTCAAGGGGTCGCTGCCGGCGCGCTTGAGCTGCTCTTTGGCCATATATTCTGGGTTCCCGCCGAGGAGGATGTCCACGCCGCGGCCGGCCATGTTCGTGGCGATGGTCACGGCGCCGATGCGGCCCGCCTGGGCGATGATGGCCGCTTCCATCTCGTGATATTTGGCGTTGAGGACGACGTGCTTCAGGCCTTTTTTCCGGAGAAGGGAGCTGAGGTGCTCGGATTTTTCGATCGAGACGGTCCCGACGAGAACAGGGCGTCCCATTTTGTTGTTCTCGAGGATCTCATCGGCCACCGCGTCCCATTTCTCCCGGGCCGTCCGGTAGATAACGTCGGGATGCTCGTGCCGGAACAGGAGCATGTTCGTGGGGATCTCGACGACATCTAAATTATAGATATGCTGGAATTCGGCGGCTTCGGTCGCGGCCGTCCCGGTCATGCCGGCCAGCTTTTTGTACATGCGGAAGTAATTCTGGAACGTGATCGAAGCCAGCGTCTGATATTCTTCCTCGATGCGGACGCGTTCCTTGGCTTCCAGGGACTGGTGCAGACCGTCGCTGTAGCGCCGGCCGGGCATCAGGCGGCCGGTGAATTCATCGACGATGATGACCTTGCCGTCCTTAACCATGTAGTCGACATCGCGCTTGAAGAGGTAGTGGGCTTTCAAGGACTGGTTGGTGTGGTGGACGAGGTCCATGTGGGCCAGGTCGTAGAGGTTCGAGACGTTGAGGAATTTCTCGGCTTCGCTGACGCCGTCTTCGAGGATGGAGACCGTCCGCGTCTTTTCGTCGACCGAGAAATGCTTGTCCTTGCGGAAGCGGCGGACGAGCTGGTCGACCTTAAAGTATAAGTCCGTGGATTCGTCGGTCGGTCCGGAGATGATGAGCGGCGTCCGGGCTTCGTCGATCAGAATGCTGTCCACCTCGTCCACGATGCCGTAGTTGAATTCGCGCTGGACGAGGTCGGAGAGACGAAACTTCATGTTGTCGCGCAGGTAGTCGAACCCGAACTCGTTATTCGTGCCGTAGGTGATGTCCGATCGGTAGGCCTGCTGCCGTTCCTGGTCGTTCATATCGTGCTGGATCGTGCCCACGCTCAGGCCGAGGGACGAGTAGATCGGGCCCATCCATTCCGTGTCGCGCTTGGCCAGATAGTCGTTGACCGTGATGATGTGGACGCCTTTGCCTTCCAGGGCATTGAGGTAGGCGGGAAGCGTGGCGACCAGCGTTTTCCCTTCTCCCGTTTTCATCTCGGAAATTTTTCCCTTGTGGAGGACGACGCCTCCGATGAGCTGGACGTCGAAGTGGCGCATGGCGACCTTGCGCCGGGCGACCTCGCGGACGACGGCGAAGGCCTCGAACAGGATGTCGTCCAGAGTGGCGCCCTGGCTCAATTTTTCCTTGAATTCCGCGGTTTTTGCCAGGAGTTGGGCGTCGCTGAAGGATTGGATGCGTGGTTCAAACGCGCCGATGGCGGGGACGTAGGGCTGGAGTTTTTTCAGGTCGCGCTCGGTCTTCGTCCCGAAGATCTTTTCGATAAGCCACTTTAACATTACCCATTTTTAACAAAAAGGGGAGAGGTTTGTCAATTTGCGGGCTCGGGGAAGAGACAGCCTACCCTTAGGGAAGGGGGAAACGCGAAGCGCGTTCCCCCTTCGAGTTGACTTGACGATGAAAATTTAAGAGTTTTGAGAATATCCATGGTTAAGAAGAACAAAATCGCTCTGTGGACGCTCGGAGGGATTCTCTTAATCTCGCTGTTCACGCTTGCGTACTTAGTCCACATCCAGATGGACATGAGCGATTTCGGAGTCTGCTATAAGAACGGCCAGCGCATCATCAGGGGAGAAACGCTCTATCGAGTGTCTGACGGCCATCTGCAGTTCAAATATGCCCCTGTTTCGGCCCTGATTTATGCCCCGCTGGCCTTGCTGCCTTATGAAACGGCTAAAGTCATCTGGTATGTCCTGGAACTTTGCCTGCTTTTTGCCGTCTTTTGGGTTTCTTACAAGCTCCTCCCGTCCCGGCTGAAAGGTCCGTGGTTTGTCCTGGGGCTTTCGTTCTTGGCCTTACTCAAATTCATCGGCCGGGAGATCGAGCTTGGCCAGGTGAACATCCTGATCATTTTCGTCTTGACCATGATGCTCGCAACACTGGTCAAAAAAAAAGACGTGCCGGCCGGAGTCTTGTGGGGAATCTCTCTTTTCATCAAGCCCTATGCGCTTGTTTTCCTGCCCTATTTCATTCTTAAAAAACGGTTCAAATTTATTGTGACGGGGCTTGTTGTCTTAATCGCCGGATTGGCCCTCCCGGTCCTCACTTTCGGCTTCAAGGGAAACCTGCTCGTGTTGAAGGAATGGGGTTTCACCCTGTCCAAGTCCACTCCCGGTCAGATGGCCGCCGGGGACACGGCTTCGCTCTATGCTTTCTTATGGAAAATCCTGCCCGGCCATCCCGGATTTTGGACCAGGATCCTGTGGCTCGCGATCGGGCTAGCCGTGGCCGTCGTCTTTTTGTGGATGATGGGAGAAGGGAGAAAGCGGGCCTTAATGATGCCGGAAATTCTTGAGGCGGCATTCTTAATGATCTTAATCCCGCTTTTGTCGCCTCTGGGCTGGTACTATAACTATCTTTATTCGGTCCTGGCCGTCGTCCTGGTTCTGAATTATTGGCCGAAATTCCCGCGCCTAGGGAAATATGTCTTGGCCGTTGATTTGATCCTCATCGGCGCCACGCTCCGAGAAGTCTTAGGAAAGACCCTCTTCCGGTTCTATACCTACAACTCCCTGATTGTCATCAATTTTCTGATCGTCCTCGCCGTGCTGGCCTATATGCGGGC
>JALHTW010000190.1 GCA_022866045.1 Candidatus Aminicenantota bacterium
CCGTGTTCGGCGCTATATCTTTAAAATCGGCCAAGGGAAGGGTGACCTGGTCCGGCTCCCGAGAGGGAGGGAAGACGAATTTCAGGATCGGGCTGAGAAAAACCCCTCCCAGAACGGCCAGCCAGCCCCCGACCAGACTATTCAGAAAGCTTCGCCTCGTGAAAAGAGAATATTTGATTTTCATGGTTTTCGCTTAAAAATTCGTTTCGTTTTTTCGGCGACGAGTTTCCTTCTTAAGCCTTCGATCCCGTCGGCCGGCCTGACGCTCTTAGGACAGACGACGTTGCAGCGAAAGACCGTGTCGCAGCCCCATGCGCCGGCCGGACTGTCGACTTTTTTCAAGGCGGCGTAAGGGCGACTGTCCCTGGGATCAGAGATGAACCTGAAGAGCTTGGCCAGGGCCGCGGGCCCCAGATATCGTCCGTCCCGCGAGGCCACCGGACAGGAGCTGTAACAGCAGGCGCACAGAACGCAGGTGATATATTGGAAGACCTTCTCCATCTTCTTCTCTTCGACGCGATGTCCCTTTTCCGGGACATCGCCTTCGGGTTGAAGATATGGCTGGATTTCGCGATAGGCCGCCCAGAAGGGCTCCATGTCGACGAAGAGGTCTTTCTGGATCTCGAGATTAGGCAGAGGTTCCACGACGATCAGGTCCGATTGCAGGGATTCGACTTGTATCCGGCAGGCCAGGTCGATTTGGCCGTTAATGACCATGCCGCAAGAGCCGCAGACAGCTTCGCGGCAGCTGTAGCGAAAAGCCAGCGAAGGATCCTGCTCGTTCCGGATGTCCTTGAGCGCCTCGAGGATAGAATCTTTTGGCTTGGGCTGGTGGCGATACTCCTGGAAATACGGTTTCTTATCCTTCTTTGGGTCAAACCTGAGAATTCTGAACGTGGAATGCATGTTCATCCGTGTTTTCTCAATATTTTCTTTCCTGAGGCTGATATTTGTCCACCTTCACCGGACGATAGGTGATTTCCGGCCCTTTTTCCGTCCAGGTCAAAAGCGTGTGCTTCAGCCAATTGTTGTCGTCCCGCACCGGAAAATCCGTCCTGTAGTGGGAGCCCCGCGTCTCCTCTCGGGCGAGCGCGGCGACGATAATGGCCTCGGCGACGTCGAGCATATAGTCGAATTCCGTGAGGACGACAAGCTCCTGACAGTACCGGTCGCAGGAACCGAAGATAAAGGCCCTCTTGGACTCCTCCTTAAGTTCCGTAACTCCTTCAAGCGCCTCTTGGAGATCCTTTCCCTTCCTGAAAATCCCGACTTTATCACTCATGAGCAGCTTGAGCTTGTCCAAAAGCTTAAAAACATTCTCTCCCGTATCTCTTTCTCGTAAGCTCTTGACCTTGGAGAAAAAGCGTTGAGCTTCCTCGGCCACCCCCTTTTGGGGCTTGTCCGGGAAACTGCCGGTTTTGACGAAAGCCGAAGCCGCTTCTCCGGCGATTTTGCCGAAGACGACGGCTTCCAGAAGGGAATTTCCGCCGAGTCGGTTCGCGCCGTGGACGCTCACGCAGGCGCATTCGCCAGCCGCATAAAATCCTTCGATAGGAGAGGCGCCGTATTTATCCACGTCGATCCCGCCCATGGAGTAGTGCTGCGCAGGCTGAATGGGAATGGGTGTATCGACCGGGTCCAGGCTGGCGAAACGAAGGCAGATTTCCTGAATGGCAGGGAGCCGCTTCTCGATCTTTTCCCGTCCCAGAGGCCTCAAATCCAAGTGAACATATTGATTCTCAAAACCGTTTCCTTTGTCGATTTCCCTCTGAATGGCTCTGGCGACGATATCCCGCGGCGCCAGCTCCATGGCTTTCGGAGCATAATCCTCCATGAAGCGCCGTCCCTCGTTGTTGATCAGATATCCGCCTTCGCCCCGCGCTCCTTCGGTGATCAGGATGTTCTTTCCGTAAAGGGTCGTAGGATGGAATTGGACGAACTCCATGTCTTTGAGCGGCACTCCGGCCCGGTAGGCCATGCCGATGCCTCCGCCAAGGTTGATATAGGCGTTCGACGAGCGCAGGTAGACTCGTCCGTATCCGCCTGTTGCGAAAATCACGGCCTTGGCCGGCAGCGGATGGATCTTGCCACTGCCGAGCTCATAAGCGACAAGCCCGAGGCATTTACCATCGCCCACGACAAGGTTCGCCACCAGCCATTCGTCCAAGAAAGTCACGTTCCGCCGGACGGCCTGTTCATAAAGCGTATGAAGAATCACTTGGCCCGTGCGGTCGGCGGCATAACAGGTCCGGGGGAATCCGGCTCCGCCGAACGGCCGCTGGGCGATCACACCGCCGGGGAACCGGCTGAACGGCACACCCCAATGGTCGAGCTCATACATGAGGGGAACAGCTTTCTGGCATAGAAGCTCCGCAGCATCCTGATCGGCCAGATAATCGCTTCCCTTGATAGTGTCGAAAGCGTGTTTTTCCCAGGCGTCATCCTTCCCATTCGGGTGATTGCCCAAGGCGGCGTTGATGCCTCCCTGGGCCGCGACGGAATGGGAGCGAAGAGGATGAACCTTGGAGATGACGGCTACTTTGAGCTTGGGGTCAGCGCTCATCGCCGCCGCCAGACCGGCCAACCCTCCGCCCACAATCAGGAGATCGTGACTGATCATTCAGTAGTTCCTGGTGTAGTAGATGACGAGCAAGAAAATGCAGAACGCCGTCCCGAGACCGGTGAAAATCCAGAAGAGGAGCTTCTCCTTGCGCAGGCCCAGATCGATGACGACCGTCCGGAGGCCGTAGAAGGCGTGGTACACCCCGGAAATGATCAGGAGTGTGTCCGTGAGGTGGTTCGTGTGGAGGACAAGGGCCCAATCGGGCTTCTGCCCTTTGGTCATCAAGAAAAAGGAGGTGAGGAACTTAATTGCCAAAAGAAGAATTAGTAAAAGGCCGCTGATCCGGTGAAAAACCCAAACAAACATTTTACCCTTCCCTTATTCTGCATAATTTTTGTGATGAAATCAAAATATGCTCCGACAGAGAATGAGATTTTATCATAAAATTCCTGTTTAAATATATAGAATAATCTTTCCTAAAATTGCCGATCGAAAGAATGATCTTTAGTCTGAATTATTCATGAATTACGTTGTATCTCCAGATCCTGAATTTGCGGACGGGCGGCGAATTCAAGACGAGGGGACACGATCCCAAATTCCGGAGAATTTGGGTCATGTCCCCGAATTCGGCGCCATCCGCGAATTCTCTTCTCGAGAAAACGGCCCAATTTATGAATAATTCAGTTTAGCTATCTTTTAAATTTTTTAAGGTCGAGGGAATTGATTCAAGCCTATAAAATGAAAGAGGACGCTTCCTGCAGCCGCACAGTTGATCGGGATAGCGAGTCGCAAAAATCTTTTAGTTCGGGAGCTTGAGCGGGTCAATCCAGCTAACATATTTCGGCGTTGGCCTCCCTATGAGCTGTTGCGACGGGCGTTTGATAGCCTTATAATTCAATGGAATCAGAGAGAAATATCATTTCCAAAGAGGAGGGAGGCATGGCCGAACATAAGCTTTTAATCAACGGCTCCTGGCGCGAATCTTCGACGGTCAGAGATATCAGGTCTCCTTATGACCAAAGCCCGGTCGGAAAAGTTCATTGGGCAGAGAGAGGTCATGTTCAGGAAGCCCTTGGGGCGGCGGACAGAGCTTTCGCCGAGACGCGACGGCTTTCGAGCTTTGAACGAGGCCAAATCCTCGACCGGATTTCCCAGGGGATCAAAAGCCGGAAAGAGGAGCTCGCCCGGTCGATCACTCTCCAGGCTGGAAAGCCGATCCGAGATTCCCGCACCGAAGTGGATAGGTCGGCCCTGACGTTCGAGATCGCCCGTGACGAGTCCAAAAGGATGGGCGGCGAGTTTATCCCCTTGGACTTGTCCGCTGCGACCAAAGGCCGCTGGGGATTGGTCCGGCGCTTTCCCGTCGGGGTCATAAGCGCCATTACGCCCTTCAACTTCCCGCTCAATCTGGTGGCGCATAAAGTCGCCCCGGCCCTGGCCGCGGGAAACACGGTCGTCCTTCGCCCATCATCACAGGTTCCGATCACCTCGCTTCTTTTAGGTGAGATTGTCACGGACGCCGGCTGGCCGGCGGGCGGCCTGAACGTTGTCCCGTCGAGCTACGAAGCGGCCGAAATCCTGCTCACGGACGACCGGGTGAAGAAGGTGACGTTCACTGGAAGCCCGGCCGTCGGCTGGGAGCTCAAGCAGAAGGCTTTCCAGAAAAAAGTCACGCTCGAACTTGGTGGAAACGCGGCCGTCGTCGTCGAACCCGATGCGGCCCCGACTATGCCGTCAGCCGGACGGTCACGGGTTCGTTCGCTTACGCCGGCCAGATCTGCATCTCGGTCCAGCGTATCTTTATCCAGGAAAGAATATACGACCGGTTCATGGCTGATTTTGAATCGAAAACCAAAAAGCTCAAGCGCGGCGATCCTCTCGCCGAAGACACGGACGTCGGTCCGATGATCGACGAGGACGCGGCCCGAAAAATCGAAGAATGGATCGGAGAGGCTGTGGAGAATAAAGCCCGTATCGTTTGCGGCGGGAAAAGACAGGGAACGCTCGTTGAGCCGACGATTCTCGAAAACGTGGCGCCCCAACTCCGCATTTCCCGGCTGGAGGCTTTTGCTCCGATCGTCATCGTCTCCAAATACAAAGATTTTTCGGAAGCGCTCAAGGCCGTTAATGACTCGATCTACGGGCTTCAAGCCGGTGTTTTCACGAATGATCTGAAAAACGTCTTCCGAGCCTACGAAGATCTCGAGGTGGGCGGCGTTATCATCAACGACGTCCCGACCTTCCGCATCGACCACATGCCGTACGGCGGGGTGAAACAATCGGGCTTCGGCCGGGAGGGCATCCGCTATGCCGTCGAGGAAATGACTGAGCTCAAGCTGTTGGCCGTCCACTTCCCGTGAGCCAACTTCTATTATTTTTATTTCCTGTACAACACTTTGCCGCCGACGATCGTGAAAACGGCCTCCGCGCTCAGGATCTCGTCATCGGGACAGGTCATGATGTCCTTGGAAAAGACCGTAATATCGGCCAGCTTCCCGGGAACGAGCGAACCCTTGATGTTTTCCTCGAACGCCGCATAAGCCGCGTTCAAAGTGTACGACCGGAGCGCCTCTTCGCGCGTCATTTTCTGGTCGGGATAGAACAGCTCGCCGTTCTTCATCTTGCGCGTGACGCTCGCGTAAAAGGATGGAAGGGGGTCAACGTTCTCGACCGGAGCGTCCGTGCCGTTGGAGACGACGGCACCCGAAGCCATAAGCTTTCGCCAGACATAAGCGCCTTCTTCGGCCCGCTTCGGGCCCAGCCGTTTGAGCACCCAAGGTCCATCCGAGGTGCAGTGGATAGCCTGCATGGCGGCTATGACGCCGAGCTGGCCGAATCGGGGGATGTCGGCGAGGCTCAGGTGCTGGGCATGCTCGATGCGCCACCGGATATCTTTTTTGTCGGAATGAGCCTTCATGGCTTCTTCGTAGATATTCAGCGTCTCTCGGTTGGCCCGGTCGCCGATGGCATGGACGCAGAGCTGAAAGCCGTTTTCGATGGCGATCTTGGCTGTTTCCTTGAGGTCCTCGATCGAATCCGTGTTCAGCCCGGTGCTCGAGGGAAGGTCCTCATAGGGCTCGAGCAGCCAGGCTCCGCGCGGGCCGAGGGCGCCGTCGATTATTCTTTTGATGGAGCGCACCGTCAGGCGGTTTCCGCCGTAGCCGATCAGGCGGTATTCTGCCGCGTTTTCCAAGAGCTGTTTATTGCCCGTGCTGAGCATGACATTGAGCCGGACGCCGAGCTTTCCTTGGTCGATGATCTTTTTATAGAGCCCGACCGCATCCCATCCTGCGCCGGCGTCATGAACACTCGTCAGGCCTTTGGACAGGCACTCCTTGTCAGCCAGTTCGACAACCCTCAGCCGTTCGGCTTCGATTTCCTCCGGAGTGCGGGCCGTTTGATTCCTGGCCCTTCCGCTGCGCAGCAGCCCCTGAGCGGTCTCGAGGAATGCTCCGATGGGATTTCCTTTTGCGTCTTTGATGATTTCACCGCCGGCCGGGTTGGGCGTTTTAGCCATGATCTTCGCCAGGGCCATGGCTTTGGCGTTGGCCAGGCAGGAGTGGCCGCTGGCGTGGGTCAGAAGGACCGGATTATCCGGGGATGCCTTGCTCAGGGCATCGTGGAAAGGGAAACCGTTGACGTTGGGCTCGGGCGTTTTATCCCATTTTTCCTGATGCCAGCCGCGGCCTGTGACCCACTCTCCTGGTTTTGCCTTCTTCACGGCCTCGGCGACCATGGCCACGATGTCGTCCCAGTTCTTGGCCTTTGTGAGATCGAGGGAAAGCTTCGACTGTCCGATGCTAGTGAAATGGACGTGGGAATCGATGAGGCCGGGAACGGCTAATTTCCCGCCGAGATCGACGATCTCGGTCGCGGAGCCGATGTATTTTTTGATTTTTTTGGTTGTCCCGACTTCAACGATCTTGTCTCCCCGCACGGCCAGAGCTTCGGCCTGGGGAAGAGCCTCGTCCATGGTCACGATCTTTCCGTTCATGACCACGAGGTCAGCCGGCTCGGGCTTTTTGGAGCAGGAAACGGCCAGTCCGATGAGAAACACAAGACCGCTGATAAGGGCGATTTTAGATGATTTTTTCAGCATAATTTGTTGTCCCTCCTGCTCAAAGTTTTAATCCAATTCCGCTGTTTTTTCAAGTTTATTTGTCGGGATGGTTGAAGTCAGCTTTAGGGGATAAAAATGAAGATACGGTTCCAGCGCCGAATTAGAAAAGACTAGCAGCGGCCTGCCTGATGACGTAGAGGACATTGCCGGGGAAGATGCCGAGCTGCAGAACCCCGTAGAGGCAAAGAAAGAGAACCAGGAAGAGCGCCGGATTCTCGATTTCAATATCGACGTCGCGCTCGGGCTCCCGCATGTACATGTAAACGATGATCCGCAAATAATAGAACGCCGAGATGAGGCTGGTCAAGACACCGATGATGACCAGGGAAGTCAAATCCTGACGGACGGCCCCGACGAACACATAAAATTTGGCCAGGAATCCTCCCGTTGGGGGGAATCCCGCCAGGGATAAGAGGAAAACGGAGAAAATGGCGCCGAGCCACGGATACTTAAAGCCGACACCGGCGAAATCCTCGAGGTCGGTGTATTCGCGGTCCTTTTTGCTCAGGGCGATGAGCGAGCCGAAAGCCCCGATCCCCATGAAAAGGTAGACTGTAAGGAAAAAGATGAGACTGGCGCCGTCGCCGGCGAGAACGGCTATAAGCATATACCCGGCATTGGCGATGCTGGAGTAGGCGAACAGCCTCTTGATGTTCTTTTGGCGCAGGCCGATCAGGCTCCCGATGAGCATCGTCAGGGCGGCCACGGTCCAGAGAACATCGAAGATCCTTCCGGATTTGAACCCTTCGTTCCAATAGGGAGCCAGAATCCTGAAAAGGACGGCGAATCCCGCAGCTTTGGGCCCAACGGCGAAGAACGCCGTCACGGGCGTCGGGGCGCCTTCATAGACATCCGGCGTCCACATATGGAATGGGACGAGAGAAATCTTGAACGCGAAACCGATGATGACCAGACCCAGTCCGACGAGGCCGAGGAGCTGACCTTCAAAATTCGCCCTGAAAGACGAGAGGACGGCGGAAATCTCAAGTGAATGGGCGGTTCCGAAAAGAAGCGCCAGTCCGAAGATGAGGAAAGCGCTGGCGAAGCTTCCCATCAAGAAGTATTTGATCGCCGATTCCGAGGATTTCTCGTCTTTGCCCTTCAGGCCGGCCAGGGCATAGCTTGAGACGGAGAGCACCTCAAGCCCGAGGAAGATGACGATGAAATTCAACGAAGAGGTCATGATCATGAGCCCCGACAGGGCCAAGAGCAAAAGCCCGTAGAACTCCCCGCCGGGGACGTTCTGCAGGGTGAGATATTTCATGCCGATGAACATGACGAAGGCGACGGCGATCAAAAAAAGAAAGGCTAGAAACAAGGCCAAATTATCAAGACGAAGCTGGCCTTCAAAATAGGAGAGGTTTTTATTCCAAGACCTCAGGCAAAAGACGGCGCAGACGACAAGGAAAAAGAGAGACAGGCAGGCCAAATAGTTCTTATTGTCTTTCTTCAGGAAAGCATCGAGGAGGAGAATGACAAGGGCGGCACCGACGATGATCAGGAGGGGAGCCAGGGCGCCGAAACCGTTCATTTCGCGTCACCATCCTTTTTCTGAAGTCTCAATTTGGCCGGGATATGTTCGCCCTTCTGGACAAAGATTTTCTCCCTGCTTTTGATCCGGACGATATAGTCGGCGACGGAGGAGTCGATTTTTTTCAGGAATGTGCCCGGGTAGATGCCCA
>JALHTW010000191.1 GCA_022866045.1 Candidatus Aminicenantota bacterium
AGCGACGGTGGCGATGGCCATGGCCTGTCCGCGGATGCGCGTCGGAAAGATCTCGGCGATGACGACCCAGACGATGGGGCCCATGGCCATGGCGAAGAAGGCGACATAGAGGAGGGTGAAGACCAGCACCAGCCCGCCGGAAAAGAGCTGGAATTTAAAGGCCGCCCCGAGAAGAATGAACGAAATCCCCATACCTGCGCAGGCGCCGAGCAGCAGAGGCTTTCGCCCTACGCGGTCGACAAGCACGATGGCCACGATCGTAAAAAGCATGTTGACAAGCCCGACGATCGTCGATTGGAGGATGGCCGTGCCGCGGGCCAGTCCCGCGGTCTCAAAAAATCTCGGCGAGTAATAGATCACGGCGTTGATGCCCGTGATCTGTTGAAAGACGGCCAGGACCACGCCGATGAGAAGGGCCGTCCGGAATCCAGGCTTGAAAAGTTCGGAAAGCCTGCCTTGTTCGAGGGTCAGCGTTTCCTTGATGTTCAGGACTTCGGCCGACGCCAGCCCGGGCTCATTGACCCGGCTCAGGACTTCGAGGGCCTCATTCTCCCGGCCCTGTTTCACCAGCCAGCGCGGGCTTTCCGGGACGCGCAGGACGAGGCCGAAGAAGATAACCGCAGGAATCGCTCCTGCGGCGAACATCCAACGCCAGTTTGACGGCCCCGCTCCAACGAGAATCCAGTTGACGAAGTAGGCGAGCAGAATCCCCGTGACGATGGTCATTTGGTTGATCGAGACGAGCGCCCCACGGATCTGGGCCGGGGCGATCTCCGAGATGTAAAGCGGACAGACGAGCGAAGCCGACCCGATGGCCAACCCGCCGATGAAGCGGAAGACCAGGAATTGGAGGAGGTTTTGAGGGATCGCGCAACCGACGGCCGAGACAAAAAACAGGACAGCCGAGACGAGAAGAAAGCGCTTTCGCCCGATCCGGTCGCTTGCGACCCCGGCGATCCAGGTCCCGACCATACAGCCGACGAGGACGATGCTGACGGCCAGTCCCTCGCCGAGCGAGCTCAGCGAAAACTGGTCTTTGAGGAAGCGGGTTGCGCCGGCGATGATGGCCGTGTCGAAACCGAAAAGAAGGCCGCCGATGGCGGCGATGACAGAGACGAAGACGACGTAGGCTTTCTTGCCCATTTCATTAACCTCTTGCCCCATGGAATTCTTTGAACGCGTCGAATAGGGCCACGACATTTTGGGTCGGAACATTGGCCTGGATGTTGTGGACGGCGTTGAAAATGAACCCGCCGCCCTTGCCGAAGACCTTGCAGCGGTCGAGGACTTCTTTTCGGACCGCCGCCGGCGTCCCGAACATCAGCGTCTTTTGCGTGTCCACGCCGCCGCCCCAGAAGACGATGTCCGGGCCGTACTTGGCCTTGAGATTTTCGCCTTCCATCCCGGCGGCCGAACATTGGATGGGATTGAGGATGTCAAACCCCGCTTCGATGAACTCCGGAATGAGCGTTTCGACCGCGCCGCAGGAATGCTTGAAGGTCTTCCAGGCCGTGTTTTTGTGAATCCAGGCATTGACCTGCTTGTAGTACGGGGCGTAGAGCGAACGGAACGTCTCGACCGAGCAGAACGTTGAGAGCTGTGTGCCGAAGTCTGTGCCGCAGATGAAGACCGCTTGGACGCGGTCGCTGACCTGGCCGCGGATTTTCTCGAGGTTCGCCAGCGCGATCTCGGTCTGTTTTTCAAAGATCTTATGGATATAGGATGGACGGGTCAAAGTCGAAACATACCATTCCTCGATGTCCCGGATGCCCTTGGGATACTTGAGGAACGGCGCCGGAACGAGGGCGATGTCGCCGAAAGCTGTGCCGCCGAACGTGGCCATGACGCCGCGGCCGGTCAGCGTAGCTGCTTTCGCCGCTTCGCCGAAATAGCGGAGGTCCCGTTTCGAGATGGGGCCGAATTCTTCCAGGTTGTCCTCGGGATTGAGCTTGTCCTCGTCGATCGGATCCTGACGGACGATCGTGTCGAAGAAGAAGCCGTCCTTGGGCAGGCGGCCCGAGGGCGGGGCGGAGAGGTCACCCTTGGGATAGATGAGCGTGTCGCTGTTCTTGTCCTTTGTCGTTTTGAAATGCTCGGAAACAAGGACCTCGACACCGCTGTCCATCCGCCAGGGCTTCCAGCTCTCGTTGCGAAAGCCGAAGAGCGTCTCCGCGGCGTATACGCCTTCGACGTCGATGCCCAAAGCCGTCTGCAGGTCGTCTTCGATCAGGCCGAGCATCTGGTAGGGCTCATGAACTTTGACCGGCCGCTTTTCGAGGCCGTAGTGATCGCGGAGGGCGATGACGATGTTCACGTGCATGCCCGTGACCGCTGTGCCGCCGAAATCCATGGGGATGCGATCTGGCTCTTTGTGGCTTAGCGCTGTGATCACCCGTTCCCTGCTGGTCATGGTCTTCGGCCTTTTCTTAGATTTGCATCCTATCAAATTTTATCCCGATTTTCATTTATTTGACGAGGGGCGATGATGCCCCGCGGCATGCCGCGGGGAGCCGCTCGAGAAGGGGAGGCAAATGGCCGTCTGCCACCAGGGCGGGCTGTAGCGGAAGTCGGCTTTGAATAGGCCCCCTTGTTCTTTAGGCATGGGCGCCGGCGCGGCATCGCGCTTGATCACGGCTTTTTGTCCGGAGCTGCAAGCGAAGAGAGAAAAAGCGCATAGGATCAAAATGAAAAGCTTGATATTCATCACCACCTCTCGCGATTTTTGTTGATCCGCCGCATCAGGATGAAAAAGGGCAGGTCCGTGGCAAAAAAGGCCGCGCCGACAAAGGCCTGGCGGGTCTGGGTCAAAAGAACATGCCACCGAATTTCTCTATGCTTCCTTTGGCCGCTTGGGATGACTGAAAATGTCAGACGTCCAGGTCTGACCCCGAGGGATCACTTCTCCGTTTCGTAGCGTGACAGGGCGTCCTGGGTGATTTTGAGGAACAAGTCGTATTTGATTTTGACGCCCTTCTCAGCCTTCAATTTTGTGAGATACGCCTGAAGGAACTTGTTCTTCTTGAGCTCGAGGAGGTTCGCCGTCTCGGTCTCCTTCTCCTTTTCGAAGTCCTCCTTGGTGGCTACCTTCCGGTCGAGCACCCGGATCAGGGCATAGCCGTTCTCGAATTCGACGGGTTCGCTGACCTGCTTGAGCGGAAGCGTGAAGGCCAAGTTGTCGATGTCTTTGCTTTCCCCGATAATGCCGATGTATTGCTCTTTTTTGTGCTCATTGACCGTCTTGAGCTCAAACTTGTACTTCTGGGCGATGTCGTCCCAGTTCTTGTCCGTCAGTTTCGCCCGGGCTTCCTTGATCTTCGCCAGCGCCGTTTCTTTTTTCTTGGTTTCGGTCACATCGTTTTCGACGTCGGTCTTCACTTCGTCGAATGTCGCTGCCCGGGGGGCTTCGGACTTTTTCATCTCGGCAAGGCCTACACCGCCGTATGTGTAGATCGGGCTGGAGATCTCTTTCTCTTTGAGATTAAAGATTGCGGCGCTGATCGAACCCGAAGGGTCAAAGTCCTCGAGGGCCTGGCCGTTCTTTAGGAGCCCGGTCGCTTGGAGCTTAAAGCCGGCTTTTTTGGCGGCCGATTCAAGGTTCTTTTCTTTCTTGGCTTCTTTTCCGAGCTTCGTGATGCGCTCTGCGGCCAATTCCCTCGCTTTCTGGTCCTGGAGAATCGTCCGGATCTGGGGCTTGGCCGCGGCGAGAGGCGTCGTCGCGGCCGCTTCCTTTTCCGTCACGTTGAAGATCGCGATCCCGGCGTCGAGCTGGACGAGGTCGGAAACCTTCCCGGCCTCGAGCTTGGCGATCGTATCCTGCTCATTCTGGGCCAAGGTTCTCCAGTCGTAGAGGCCCCAGTCGCCGCCGGCGTTCGCTTTGTCGTCCTTGGAATAAGCCTTGGCCAAGGCGGCGAAATCATCTCCGGCCCTGACCTTGGCCAGGACGCTCTGCGCTTCGGCCTGGACGAGGGCCTTGTCCTTGTTGGCAAAAGGGAGATAAATCCGGCTGACCTTGAGCTTCTCGGGATTCTGGAACTGGGCCGTGTTGTCCTTGTAGTACTTCTCGATCTCGGATTCGCTGAGCTCGATCTCTTTCTTCAGGTCGTTATTTTTTAGGAAGACGTACGCCGCTTCTCGTTTTTCCGGGATCTTGTATTTATCCTTGTTCTTCTCGAAATAGGCCTGGACCTCGGCGGGTTCGAGCTTTTTTTCGAACTCGATCTTGTTCTTTTCCAGGGCGAGGTATTCGATCTTGGCCGTATCCTTGGTCTTTTCGTAATTTTCCCAGATCTCGTCCCGCGTCGCGGTGATGCCAGCCGTCAGGATCTGGACCGTTTTGTTGAGGACGATGTCCTTGCGGAGGCTGTTCTCGAAATTGGAAATGGAGATCCTGTTCCATTGCAGCCGGCGCTTGTATTCCTCGAAACCGACGAATTTCCCGTCCTGTTGAAGCCCGGGGAAGCTCATAATCCGGTCAGCGACTTCTTTGTCTGAGGCTCGGATGATCCAGTCGTCGGCGAGAGCGAAAATGAGCGCCTGTTCGATCATCTGCTCCAAGACCTGCTGGGGGATGTTGAGCTGCTCGATGAACGTGCGATTGATCTCCTTGAACTCGTTTTTGAGCGACTCGAGGCGGGTCCGGAGCGCCTGGAAATAGGCGTCAGACGAGATATGTTCCTTCGCGATGGTCGCGATGGTGTTGGATGTTCCCCCTTCTCCCAGGCGGCCTCCCGCGCCCCAGACGACAAAGATGGAGATGATGAACGTGGCGATGACGATCCACAGCGTGGGCTTGAGCGCTTTGATGTTTTTTCTCATCGTTTTTAGCATCGGTCACCTCGAATTTCGGATGTTGATGGAGTTTATCGTTTTCGGCCCTCTTTCCGGAACAGAGGATAAAGGCGGGCAAAGGTCGCATCGAGGTCCTCGATCACGATCTTGGTCCCGCCAAGGATAGGCATGAAACTGGAATCGCCCGGCCAGCGGGGGACGACGTGAAGGTGGAAATGGCTCACGATGCCCGCGCCGGCGCTGCGTCCCAGGTTCATGCCGATATTGAAACCCTGGGGATGGTAAGCCTTCTTCAGGGCCTTCAAGCTTAGTTTCAGCAGCTCGGACATCTCGTCGCTCAATTCTTTTCCGGTTCTTTCGAAGGACGCCGTGTGCTTGTAGGGGGCGATCATCAAATGCCCGGGCTGATAAGGGAACTTGTTCAAGATGACGAAGCTGTGCCGGCCCCGGTAGAGGATATGGGCCCCTTTGTCATCTTTGATCTTCTTGGCCCGGCAGAAGACACATCCGGTCATCTTATGGACGTTCCGGACGTAGGTCCCACGCCATGGCGTGGCGATGTATCGCATTACTTGTTGATCAGCTCCTTGAGAAGCTTGCTGGGCTTGAAGTACAGGACCTTCTTCGGGGGGACTTTCACCGGGTCCCCGGTCCGCGGATTGCGGCCGGACCGCGAAGGCCGGTTTCGGAAACGAAAGCTGCCGAATCCCCGGACCTCGATCTCTTCGCCTTTGAGGATCGCGTCCTTGATCGTGTCGAAAAAAAGATTCACGCCTAGTTCCGCTTCCTGTTTGGGGATGTTCAATTCCTTGGAGATTTTGTTGATGAGATCGGCTTTAATCATTAGCCTTCTCCTCCTTCTTTTTAGTGGCTTTTTTGGGAGTCTGGAGCATCTTAAACTGATCTTTCATGAGGTCGCCCAGCGTCATCCTATCGTCCTGGCTGTCAACATACTTCTGGTATTCTTCCTTCTGAATGTCCATCTGAGCCTGCCGGAAGCTGAGCGATATCTTCTTGTCCCTGGGGTTCATCTTGATGATCTTGGCGGTCTTTTCTTCCCCGACTTTGAATACCTCGGCGGGGTTGTCGATTTTCCGGTCGTCGAGCTCGGAGAGGAAGACGACGCCTTCGATGCCCGGCATGATCTCGACGAAGAGGCCGAAATCGGCGATGCGGACGATCTTGACATTGACCAGGCCTCCCGTCCTCTGCCGGGCGAAAAAATCCTCCCAGATGTCTCCCTCGAGCTGCTTGATGCCCAGGGAGACCTTCTGTTTTTCGACATCGATGTTGAGGATTACGGCCTCCGCCTCCTGGCCGGCCTTGAGCTTGGCCGAGGGATGCTTGATCTTTTCCCAGGAGATATCGGAGATGTGGATGAGCCCTTCGATCCCCGGCTCGATCTCCATGAACGCACCGAAATCGGTGATGCTCGTGATCTTGCCTTTGACGTGGGTCCCGGGGGCAAATTTCTGCTTGAGGACCTCAAGCGGATGGGGCGAGGATTGCTTGAGGCCGAGGGAGATCCTTTTGGAAGTCGGATTGACGTCGAGCACGGTCACGATGACCTCGCCGCCGATGGACAGAAGCTTTTTGGGATGGATCATCTTCCGCGACCAGCTCAGGTCGGAGACATGGACGAGGCCCTCGACGCCCTTTTCGAGCTCGACGAAGGCGCCAAAATCGGTGAGGCTCGTGACCTTGCCGGTGACCTTCTGGCCGGCCTTGTACTTGTCCTGGACGCCGGCCCAGGGATCCGGCGTCAATTGCTTGTAGCCCAAGGAGATCTTCTCGTTCTTCTCGTTGAAATCGAGGACGAGGACCTCGACCTCCTGGCCGACGTGAAGGACCTCGGACGGATGGCTGATCTTGCCCCAGGATATGTCGGATACGTGGAGCAGGCCCTCGACGCCGCCCAGATCGATGAAGGCGCCGAAGTTCGTCAGGGATTTCACCTGGCCTTTGACCGTCTGGCCCTTCACCAGATGACTGAAGACCTTGCGGCGCTTTTTTTCTCTCTCGTCCTGGAGGAAGAGCTTTCGGGAGAGGACCGCGTTCTCGCTTTTCCGGTCGAACTTGATGACTTTGAATTTAGACGATTGGCCGATGAGCTTGTCCGGGTCCTTGACGATCCTGACGTCCGCGTGGGAGTCCGGCATGAAGGTATCGATGCCCACGTTCACGGTATAGCCGTTCTTGGTCTTCTCTGTGATCTTTCCCGCGATGAAGGTCTGGTGGTCGAAGGCCTTTTCCAGGACATCCAGGGCCTTCTGGATATCCGCGCTCTTCTTGGACAGGATGAAGTATCCTTCCTTTCGGTCGGTCATCTCCAGGACCGCCTCGACCACATCGCCCTCCTTCGGCTTCATCGGTGTGGCACTTTCGATGAATTCCTCGATGGGGATGACGCCTTCGGACTTGAGCCCGATGTCCACGAGCACGTGGCTTCCGGTGACCTTGATCACCTTTCCTTTGACGATCTTCCCCGGGGCGACTTCCTTGGTGCTGTACTGGTACTTATTCAGCAGGTGTTCGTAATCCTCGGCTGTCATTTTCTCATCTTTGTCGGGCGGCTTGGTTATCTCTGACATTGGATGCGACTCTCCTCGTGTGAATGTTGCTCGAAGTTCTGTTGGATTCTTTCGACAGCGGCTTCGATGGCTTCGGGCGGCGTGGACGCCCCTCCCGAAATCCCTATGATTCTTGCTCCGCGGAGCATTTTCGGCGTGATTTGACCGGCGCTCTCGATGAAGTATGTCTGGGGGAGGATGCGCTTGGAGATCTGGTAGAGCTTGCCCGTGTTCGAGCTCGCCTTCCCCCCGACGATGAAGAGGGCGTTGACCTTGGAGGCAAGCTCGGACGTGGCCCGTTGTCGGGTCTGGGTCGAGTGGCAGATGGTGTTGAACACCTGGAGTTCCTCTGTTTTTTCGATGAGGGCGGAGACGACCTTCTCGAACAGGTACAGGTCCTGGGTGGATTGGGCCAGCACCGCCCGTTTTTTCTTGAACGACATCGGTCCGACCTGTGTTTCGTTTTCGACGATCCGGCCCCGGCCGCGGCTGTAGCCGATGAGGCCCCTGATCTCGGGGTGTTCCTTGTTGCCGACGATGATGATCTCCTTGTTCTCTTGGGCCAGCTTGGCGACCAGCCTCTGGATCTTCTTGACAATCGGACAGGTCGCGTCGATGATCTCCAACTTTTTTTTCTTCAGGATTTTGTAGATCTCGGGCGAGACGCCATGGCTTCGGATGATCACGGTGCCTTCCTTGATGTCTTTGAGTGCCTCGATGGAGGCGACACCCTGGTTCTCGAGGTCGGCGATGACCTGCGGATTGTGGATGAGCTCGCCCAACGTCGAGACTTTCCCGTCCCGGCGGCGGCGTGTCTCCCGGGCGATCTTCAAAGCGAGTTTGACGCCGTAGCACAATCCCGTGTTCTTAGCGATGATGATTTCCATGATCGGGTAAAAATGATGAACTATCCTATATTATCGGAGGCGTTTTGTCAATGCTAAGTATAGATGAAACCTGAACTTAGAAGCGGCGGAGCCAAGTTTTCGTATGTCATCTTTTTTGTTCTCTTTTATTTCGTGCGGCTAAGGATGGAGGAAGAGAATGAGGTTTGACCCATGCTTACGCCCACCGGTCACCGCAGAGAAGCGCCGATCCCGCGCGCCTGGACCTCTGCGGCGTCCGGCATGTTTTCGACTTCGACCAATTTTTCCGGCTCGAGTTCGGTCAGGCTTTTTAAGATGGCGTTGAGGCCGGCCAGATGCCGGCCGACGCGGCTTTTGAGAGGGATTCCTTCAGGGCCGAAAGGAACGAACAGCCGTCCGAGACGCGAAGCTCTTTCATAATATTTGTCCTGGCCGTCGACTATGAGCGAAATGGAAGGCTTGCCTTTGAGCCGGCCGTGCGAGGCATTCGGGGTTTCCATCAAGATGGCCTTGATCTTGGCCTCGTCACCCCATTCTCTGTGGGACAGACCGCGGAGGTTGGGCGGCGAGCCTTCGAGCCGGAACTCGTACCCTTTGGCCTGGAGCTCCATCTGGGCCAGAGCCGCGAGGTCGGCGCTGTTCTCGTGGAAGACGATGGCGTTGATGACAGGGTACTCAGGCGCCGACTCGTGGAGATCGATCCCGAGGTCGATCGCTTCCTCTTTTATAAGTTTCATTATCCCGAAGGCGACCTTTTCGGTGAGGTTGCCGTGGGCTTTCCCGGGATAGGCGCGGTTGAGGTTCCGCGCTTCGACGCCAGCGAGCTTCTGCCCCATGGGATTGACATAGATCGTCGGGTCGGGCCATTGATGGACGGGATTTGTGACGCGCGAGCCGAGCTTGAACCATCTTCGGCCCGAGATTGTCTTTATGTCGAAGCGCTGGGGACTTCCTTCCTGCGGGTCGCTGTGGGTGAAGCCGCTCGCGTTGGCCCAGGGGATGACGATGATCTTGCCTTTGGCCACGCGGATGTTTTCGGCAAGAAGAATGGCGGTTATATAGCCCGCGGGCTCATTGGGATGCGTCCCTCCCAGGATGAGGATATGGCCGCCTCTCTCCTTTCCTTCATAAACATAGACCGGCGTGTCTCCGGGTGTGCTTTTAAGCGCCGGGAAATAATCGCTCAGCATGCGCGAGGCCGTCAGACCCTGGCTCGGAAATATTTCGTCAGGGCGATGCATACTGAGAAACTCGCGGGACGCCAAGAGGCTTATCGCCAGGGTCAGCCCCAGAAAAAGCATGGCCTTCATGATGGGCCTTTGTTTTTTGTTTGTGTTTTTAAGGTCAATCATATTTTCTTGTGTGTTATCGACGTGAGGCGAGCGGCGTGATCGGGGCTGACCGGCGCAGGACCCCCTCCGGTTCATTTCTTGCTTTCATTTCATTCAATAAGGAACAGCCTCAAAAGGAACATGATGAGCACCATGGCGATGCCCGCCTGTTTCCAAAACTTCTTTTCACGGACGAGAGACCAGATAAGATGGCCCGTGAGATACAGGACGATGAGATGATAGATATACCGCATATTCCTTACATGATTTTATCAAGCCAGGGCGCCGCGAGCAGGACGCCGATCCCCATGGCGAGAATGAGCATTGCGGGGACCAGACAATAGCGCAACACCCTGAAAAAGTTCTTTTCTCCGACGACCTGGGCGGAGAAACGGGCGGCCATGGCCGCCGGGGGCATGAGGTCTCCTATCCCGACAATAGCTGAAAGGGCCGATGACGTAATCAGGGCGTTCTTGTCGATCAGGGCCAGAAGAAACGGCACGCCCAGGATCGAGGCCGAGCCGAAGGCCGATACTCCGCCAAAGAGAGGCATGCTGAGACCGATGCTCGCGTACAGCAGGACCGGCGGCAGGGAGAGAAAGGTCAGGACCGCCCAGCCGCGGGCTCCCGTCAGGGTCATGATCTGGATGAACATTCCGACGCCGGCCAGGATGGACAGGATGGGCATGGCCTCCTCGACCGCCTTTTGAGTGGCCTTCAAAAAATTGAAGCGCCGGCCGCAGACGAGGCCGGCCAGGCTGCCGATGAAGAAGATCGCCGGCAGGCCAAGGTCCGGAATGAACGCCAGATGGATGTTTTGGATGATCATCAGGGCCAGGACGATAAGGAGCGGCAGGTAAAGACGAAGACCATATTTTTGGGAGAAAGATATGGGCAATAAAGCCTTCATCTCGTCAGCGGAGATAGATTTTATATCTTTGAGGCCCAGCCCGAGGGCGATGATAACGGCCAGCGGAACGACGATCACCAGCAGCGGCAGGGTCAAGCCGACATAAGGCATGTCCACGCCCCCTCCCATGATCATGACCAGGATATTGACGGGCGGGGCGATCATGCCGAGGATAGCCCCCAGGGCCACGAAGGCGGCCGTCTTCAGCCGCGGCAGGCCGAGCTTCATCAGGACGGGCGCGATCAGGGGGCCGGTGCTCAATACGGCGGCGAGCGACGAACCGGTGATCATGCCCGGGAACATGAGAAAGAGCATGACGGTCAGGAGGAGCGGAACCCTGTTTCTATAAAAGGTCTTCAGAATGACCGCCACCAGGCTGTCGAGGATGCCGGACTCCTGAAGGACCTTCATGAAGAGCATGGCCGAGGCGATGATGAGGATGAGGTCGAAGAAGCCGAAGGCGCCTTCGATGAGATGGCGGAGGGCGATG
>JALHTW010000192.1 GCA_022866045.1 Candidatus Aminicenantota bacterium
GAGGATAAAGCGAAGGAAATGAAAGGGGAACTCTCCTCCTATGTCGCGTTTCACACGGATTCTTTGGCCCAGACCGACCCGGCGACGATCGAAAAGGCGGCGATCCCCGTCGAAAAGATCCGCGCCCCGATCCTGCTCGTTTCGGGGACCGACGACCAGACCTGGCCGGCTGGTGAGTTCTGCGCGGCCATCATGGCCAGGTTGAAAAAAGCCGGCTTTTCCTACGAGGTCAAGCACATCGTCAACGAGAAAGGGGGCCATCAGTCCTTCCTCCCTTATGTGGTCACGGCCAATCGGGGTGGGATCAGCGGCGGGACGCCTCAAGCGGACGCCCGGGGAGGCTATCGGTCGTGGGCCGAAACGATGGCCTTTCTCCATCGCCATCTGGACCGATGAGGAGGAGGGGGAAATTTAGGGTGAGTTCTCAGACACGCACCGCACTCGCGTATTGCGTAAAAGAATTCAGCTACATTTTTTCTTCAAATTATTGCATGCGTCCGCGAAACGGCCCAAGAGGTCTTCTTCGATAGCCTTTTCGAATTCCCGCAGCCATTTTTTTATGTACGCCGCATCGAAATCCGAGTTTTTAAGAAGAATGGACACGACGTCTTCCATATCTCGAGGCCGGCCGGCGATGATCTTATGGATGACGACGTCTTCGAGCGACGCGAACCGGATGACCACACGCCCGAGTTTTGCGGGTTTTGCCCTTTCCAGCGCCTGCCGCTCATACGGGGAGAACGAGAGAATGAAGTCCACGCGGATGCCGCTGCTCCGCTCGACGACGGGAACGACCATGGTCTCGCGGGCAAAGTCATCCGGATTCTCGACAAGATAGGTCAACCTCAACGATTTAATCGCCCGCTTGAGAACGGAGAGACCCTCGATTCCGATTCCCAGCGTGATGTCGATATCCTTGGTCGCGCGCGGCTCGCCGTAGCGAAGCACCGCCTGTCCCCCGATGACCATGTAGGGGATTTTGTGTTTAGCGAGCGCGGAGGCGATTCTTGCGAGGAGTCGTTTGAACACTGTTTATGGCCTTGGCGAATTTGATGTCAATGTCCAGCCCTTCCAGAGGGTTCTTCGGCGGGAAGACGCCCAGGGATTGCGCTTCTTTGATCAACGCGTTTGCGATCTCAAGGTTTTTGCGCCAATCCGGTTTCGTCGAACGGATGAGACTCCGTTCGAACTCGAGTAAACGACGCGAATCTTTAATCATCCGAATCAATCTCTTTATGTATAATTATAGCAGATTCTTGGAGTTCTGTCCCGACAGATTCATATAAATATCTATGCCTCCTTCTGCTGAATATCCGGAGATTTTGCTTAGCTATAGGGGCGAGGGATTGTATGCTCCTTTCGTTTTGGCAAATGGGTGACGCGAGTTCGGCTTTTTTAGCGTATCCGATAAAAAAGTCAAGACTTTTTTATCGGTATACAAAAAAAAGCCAGCAAGTGATTTCCGGTGCTTTTGAGCTTGTCCTCGGCTTCTTTGCCCGCCTATAGATATTTTGAGCTTCTGACCGTATATCACTTTCGGGGACATGATTCCCTGTCCCTGGCGGTTTTGAACGGTATCGTCCTTTGGGGCGCTGCCGACCAGACAGAAAAGCGGGGACGGTCCTAATTTTCTAACCAAAAGATAGAAAGGGCAGCTTGAAAATAGGACCGTCCCCTTTTAGTCCCCCTTGCATTTGAGCTCAACTTGACATCCGATCACGCTACGATTTATCATCCCTAACGAGGGGACGAGTCAAAATTGGTGCATGAACGCTCATCTAGCCGGGGCAGCAGAAAAGGAAATTATTATCCCTACTCCAGCATAATTTAAGGATTAAGATGATCTCATCTGCGCGGTAAAGGGCCCCGGGCATGAAATGCTCTCGCTGTCAATTCGATAATCCTCAAATAAGCCGCTTTTGCGCCTCGTGCGGGACTCCCCTGCCCGCTCCGCAGGAAGACGCCTCTCAATCACAGACAAAAACCCTCATTCCATCGCCCGCGGAATTCTCGACCGGAGCGCTTTTTGCCGGCCGTTACCAGATCATTGAAGAGCTCGGCCGCGGCGGTATGGGCAAAGTCTATAAGGCTCTTGACACGAAAATCCAGGAAAAAATCGCCATAAAGGTCATCCGTCCGGAAATCGCCAGGGACGAAAAAACGATCCACCGTTTCCGGAATGAGCTCAAGCTGGCCCGCCAGATCACACACCGAAATGTCTGCCGGATGCATGACTTGGGAGAAGACCGGGGGACGCACTTCATCACGATGGAGTACGTCGCAGGAGAGAATCTCAAACGCATCATTCGCATGACCGGGCCTCTGACGGTCGCGACGGCCCTGGACTACAGCCGGCAAATCTGTGAAGGGCTGGCCGAAGCGCACAGGCTGGGCGTCATCCACCGGGACCTGAAGCCCCAGAACATCATCATTGATGAATCGGGGACGGCCAAAATCATGGATTTCGGCATCGCCCGTTCGGCTCTGTCCGAAGGTCTGACGGGCGACGGCATGATGGTCGGGACTCCGGATTATATGTCTCCCGAACAGGCCGAGGGAAAGCAGTCTGATGAGCGTTCGGACATTTATGCCCTCGGCCTCATC
>JALHTW010000003.1 GCA_022866045.1 Candidatus Aminicenantota bacterium
AAACTTCAGATTCTTCAATCATTCCTTGAACTCTTTTATGTAAGCTTTAAGCCATTCCACGGCCGCATCTTCGCTCGAAAGGATCCGGCCCTCTTTTCTGTATACCTCATTCTTGTATTCATCGATATCGCAAATCTCCCCAACCGCCTCAACTGTAATTTCGTTCTTTGGTATCACAAATTTGAGCCCGATAATATAATAATCCTCCTCTTTTCTCGACCAGACTACTCGCCCAAGCGAATGGAAAATAGGATATGTCAGAGGTATGATTATTTCGACAATTTTGTTTTTTTGAATCGGCACTTTTGATTTAAACGACAACCCGCCCAAGCTTATGTCATTCAAATAGTCTTTTTCATGAACGGCTACGTCGTCGATTCTTACGTCTATCGGTAAATTGGATTTATATCTCTTAAACATCCTCATTTTATTTTCCATAAGCCCTCCTTCTAACTTCTTATGTATTTAATATGGCATTTATTATGGAAAGCAAATTTTGACTTATCAAGCTGTTCCTGACTTTTTGGGAAAAGAGTTTCCTTTTCGCCGCCAGGGCCATTTTATTTCTTTGGGGATCGACTGACCGCCCCAACTTCCTGAAGACAATATAGCACTCCCTCAAAACCGCTGTCAATGTCAATTCTTGACATCGATCAGCAGCCGGAGATAGCATTTTTCTGACTCAATTCCATCCGCGTATCCTTCCATATCTGCAACCATGACGGCGAGGTGACGAAGATCCTGGATTCCCTGAAGAAGCTGGCCGCCTAAGCGGACGGATGTCGCGGAGCGCCCCGCAAGCTGGCTCGAAAGAAGCCCGAGGCCGACACCGGATTTTTCATGTCGTCACGCGGATCACTGTTTTTTTTGAAGCCTATTTTTGAGCCGGTCGGCCTGCATTTTATAAAATCCGGCTGTTTGGGGATTCGCTTTCAGCGCTTTTTCATAAGCCGTTTCATAATATTTAAGGGCCGCTTCGAGATTCCGGATTCTCTCATACAGAAAGCCAAGGTTGTAAGAGGATTGAGGAGAATCGGGGAAAGCGGCAGTGTTGAGCTCGAAGAGCGCTTTCGCGTCCTTATTTTTTATCCCTTCTTTGCCCTCTCCGCCCGGCCCTGGTCGACCATCCCCTTCACTTCCTTCATGAGCGTCGGGACGTGGTAGGGGATGCCGTCCTTGATGGTCCACTCGATGCCGCCGCCGCGCGCGACCTTGACTTTCGGATCGCCGGGGGCGATGGCGCTGTAGTTGTTCACGACCTTCCCGTCGTAAGTCAGCACATCGGTCCCGGCCGGATTCAGCAGCCGCAGGTTTTCGACCGGGTTGCCGTTGACGACCAGCAGGTCAGCGATGAAGCCCTGGCGGACCCGGCCGAGCTTGTCCTCCAGGCCGATCATCTTCGCTCCGTTCGCGGTGGCCATCTTGATGACCTCGAGCGGATGGAAGCCGGCCTCCTCGAGCAGCTCCATCTCATGGACCTGCCCGAACCCGTAGATCGAATAGATGAACCCGGCGTCGTCACCGACTGTAATGATGCCGCCCTTGACGCCGAACTCCTTGAGCACGTCCATCCAGACCTGGTAGTTCTTCTTCCAGCGGACCTCCTGCGTGTTGGTCCAGCCCAGAA
>JALHTW010000193.1 GCA_022866045.1 Candidatus Aminicenantota bacterium
ATGTCCGAATACATGGAAAAGCACTCCGTTTCCAGGCTCATCGGCGCGCCGCCCGGGTATGTCGGCTATGAAGAAGGCGGACAGCTTACGGAAGCCGTCAAACGGCGGCCGTATTCCATCATCCTTCTCGACGAGATCGAAAAGGCCCATCCCGACACCTTCAACATCCTGCTTCAAATTTTGGATGACGGCCGCCTTACGGACGGAAAGGGACGGACGGTCGATTTCAAGAACACGCTGGTCATCATGACCTCGAACTTGGGCAGCCAAATCATCAAGGAGTTTAGCCTGGACTACGAAACCATGGAACGGGAGATGAAGAAGATCCTGGAGGGCCATTTCCGGCCGGAATTTCTCAACCGCATCGATGAGGTGATCATTTTCAAATCCCTGACCAAAGATACGATCCTCAAGATCGTTGACCTCCAAATGGAGCTGCTCCGCAAGCGTCTCAAGGAGCGGAAAATCGGCATTGAACTCACCCTGAAAGCCAGGCAGAGCCTGGCAGCCAAAGGTTATGATCCGGTCTATGGGGCCCGGCCTCTCAAGAGGACGATTCAGCAGGAGATCCAGAATCCTCTAGCCATGAAGATCCTGGCTGAAGAATATAAAGAAGGAGACACGGCTAAGATCGACGTGAATGAGAACGATGAGTTCGTTTTCATGAAGGAATGACGATATATCGAATGGACCCCTCTTTATATTTAATTTGACAAGTTCTTGAGAATTTTGTAAATAGAGAGCACGTTTCATTTTTAATAGCAGGAGGTTAACATGAAGAAGGGCAAAAGTATTCTCTTTGTTCTCGCGGCGCTCCTTATGCTCAGCCCGCTCACATTTGCCAACGGCTTAAACCTGAACAGCCTCGGCACGCGCGCGTTGGCCATGGGAGGCGCCTTTGTCGGCCTGGCGGACGATTTCAGCGCCATCTACTGGAACCCCGCCGGCCTAGCTAATTTTAAGAGCAGGACGTTCGGCTTCTACGGCGTCGACATCATCCCGTCCGGGACGTATAAGATTGTCGTCCCCAACAGCGTGGGGAAATACATCTTCCCCGGCTCGACAGCCGACGTGACTGCGGTCGACACGAAAACAAAAACCAAGCACTACTTGGGTGGAATGGGCGCTTACATCCATCCGATCAACGAGAAGCTTGTGGCCGCGATCGGCTTCTATACTCCCTCCGGTCTCGGCTCGAACTGGGATGGCTCCAAACTTGCCTTTATTTCCGGCGGCCGGGCGGACATCGAGTGGACGAGCAAGATCGGACTCCTAACGATCGCTCCTACGCTGGCTTACAAGATCTCCGACAAATTTCAGATCGGCGCTTCCCTCAACATCAACTACGGAATGTTCGATATCAAAATGTATGGGGGGAATCCGGATTTAACTCCCTTGGGTATCCCAATCACGGCCTACGACCTGGGCCAGTATGAGGAAAGCGATACCGGATGGGGCCTGGGCGCGACCTTCGGCTTCATGTTCAAACCAGATGATACAACCAGCCTCGGCTTGACGTTCCGCACACCCAGCAAAGTGAAATTCAGCGGTGAGGCAAAGCTTCCGGGTTTTGCTGGCCTAGGAGCTCCGGGCAGCAGCGGAATAGATCGTGAGGTCACCTGGCCGATGTGGATCGCCGCCGGCCTGGCCTTTAAGCCCGATCCGAAATTCACCATCACCTTCGACGCCCAATGGACGCAGTGGTCGAAAATCGAGAAGCTCGTGGCCACTTATAAAGACTCCACGTGGAGTTCACTAATGGCCAAGACCGGCAAGAACGAGATGTCGATGTTGTGGGGGGACCAGATGCAGGTCCGCTTCGGAGCCGAATACCAGCTCACCAAGGACCTGGCCCTCCGCGCGGGATATTATAAGGACGGGTCGCCCGCGCCGGACAGGACGATGAACATCCTCCTTCCCAACTATGACTTCCAAGTCGTGACGTTCGGCCTGGGCTACTCCCTCGGCGCGCTCCAGATCGACGCCGGCTTGGAATATCTCATGGGATCAGACCGGGACATCCCGTTCTTGAAAACATTCTACAAGCCGCCCATCCCGAACCCCTCCTATGACTCATTCTACGAAAAAGCTCAGCCCGGCCTCTACGGGATGAAGATCATCGCTCCCAACATTTCCATCAGCTATAGGTTCGATTAAGAGTCGGGTTTAGAGCGGAAGAATTTATTTCGGCCCTTAGCCGGCAAGTCGAAAGACCGCGCGCCGGCGAAGGGCCTTTTTTTTATTAGATTTTCCTGATATATTCCGAAGGAAGAGGAAGGCGTGAGAGTCCGCAAAGCTATCATTCCCGCGGCCGGCTTCGGCACCCGCTTTCTTCCCGCCACAAAAGCCGTCCCAAAAGAGATGCTGGCCGTAGTGGATAAGCCGATGATCCAGTACGTCGTAGAAGAGGCAACGGCTTCGGGTATCGAACAGATCGGGATCGTGACGAGCTCCTGGAAAACGGCCATTGAAAAGCATTTCGGCCGGAGCGAGGAGCTTGAAAACTTTCTAAAGGAAAAGGGAAATATTGAATCATTAAGGGAAGTCGAAAACCTGAAACGTCTGGCAAATATGACAACCATCGACCAGCCCGCGCAGCGAGGCCTGGGACATGCCGTCCTCATGGGGAAGAAATTCACGGGAGGTGAGCCTTTTGCCGTTCTTAATCCGGACACGATCTATGACTGCCCGGTGCCCTGCCTGAAACAGCTTTTGAACGTTTTTGAAGAAAAGAAAGCGACAGTCGTTGTCTTAGGACGAATCGATGTCGAAGGGACGCACAAGCATGGTGTCGTCAAAGCGAAACAGATCTCGGAGCGGGTCTTTGAGCTCCTGGACATGGTCGAAAAGCCCGGTCCGGAAAGAGCTTTTTCAGACCTGGCCATCTTGGGCCGATATGTCTTCATGCCCGATATTTTTGAGGCCATAAAAAAGACGCCGCCGGGCGAAGGCGGGGAGATCCAGATCACCGATGCCCTCCGAATCTTATTGGACAGCCGGCCTGTCTATGGCCTGCTTTTCGAGGGGAGGCGTTACGATGCCGGCGACAAATTCGGGTTCCTCGAAGCCGCGATCAACTTCGCCCTCAAGCGGCCGGAATTCCGGGATAAGCTCAAAGACCTGTTGAAAGCTTTATCTTAAACAGAACATTCGATGGTTCGAATGATGGGGGAATGGCGAGGGACGGATTTGAACCGCCGACGCAGGGATTTTCAGTCCCTCGCTCTACCGACTGAGCTACCTCGCCACGAGAAAATGCCGGCGAACGCCGGAATCGGATTATAGTATATTTTTACGCCCTCGGCTTGTCAATTATTTGATTTTGCTCTGATTTGCTTTGATTGATTCTTCATCAGGGGCACGGATTTTGCTAGAATAGACGCTGACCGGGCTAGAAAAAATGAAAATGGCCGCTTTGCTTCCCCACGTCGAGGTCTTTGGAGGAGTCCGCCGTTATCTCGAGCTCGGCAATGAATTCGTCCGCCGCGGCCATGATTTCGTGCTCTTCCATCCTCGGGGCGACAAGCCCGCCTGGCTGGGCTTTCAAGGCGCGACAAGACCGTTCTCCTCATTGGAAGATGAAGAGTTCGACGTTGGGTTATGCAGTGAATATTCCATCCTTTCTCAATTTGAAAAGCTTAAAGCCCGGTCGAAATATTTCTATTTTGTTCTCGAAGGCCATAAAAAAGAAAAAGAGGTCGTCCGGAAAAATTTCCTTTTTCTCGGGAATTCCGAGGGCATCTGCCGGCGCATGGAGCGAAAATACGGGATTACCTGTCACCGGGCGCCAGGCGGGGTCAATCCAGACATCTTTCACCCCCTCTCCGAAAAGCCCGAGCGCGAGGCGATAAACATCCTCTGTTATGGCCGTATCTACAAGCGCCGCAAGGGGATTAAGTATGTCATTCGGGCCGTGGAAGGCCTCACCCGAGAATTCCCTCGGCTGCGCCTCATTTTTTTTGACACCCTAGTCGGCCGGGATCAGCGGGACCCTCGCCCGCTCATCAAAACCCGCGTCCCCCATGATTTTTACCTCAACCTGCCCCAGGACCGGATGGCCTGGATTTTCGGTCAGGCCGATATCCATGTCAGCGCTGAGCGGCGGGCAGGCTGGGCTAACACGTCGGCCGAAGCTATGGCCTGCCGGCTGCCGGTCGTTTGCACCAGATCCGGGACCCGAGACTTCGCCTTTCACGGCCGAACCGCTCTCGTCGTCCTTCTCCCGCTCCCTTTTCTTCTTCGCCGCCAGATCCGCAAGCTGATTGAGAATCCAGCCCTCCGGGAGCGTCTGGCCTGGACCGGCCACAAAAAAATCCAGGAGTTTACCTGGTCCGTTTTGGCGGATAGGCTCCTGACGCTATTTAATAAACCGAAATCAGCCGATTTCCGAAGCAAATAATATCGGACGGAAGGCAGGGCGTGCTGCCGCCAACGCCCGCAGCGCAAAATTCATGGGACACGATACCGATTTCAGAAATCAGGTAAGGTAAAAAGAATTTGAATTTGTGATATTAATCCCCTCTTCCCCCCTTGGGCAATCAAGGGGGGAAGAAAAAAAGTCGGTCCAAGAATCTTGCGTCAAATTGAAATGACTTATTCATTATGATATTCTTAGCCGTCGGAGGAGTAACCTCATGGAAGAGAGCAAGTTGAAAGAGCGGCTGCTCCAGGAGAACGCCGAATTCCAGAACCTCTTCGAGGAGCACCAGCGTCATGAGAAAAAATTGACCTCGCTCAAGGAAAAACATTTCCTTTCGGAAGACGAAAGACTCGAAGAAAAGGAGCTGAAGAAGAAAAAGCTTGCCCTTAAAGACCGGATGTACGAGATCATGAGAGATTTTCAACGGTCTTTCTGAATCAACCTCCCATGAAGGCGAAAAGACGGCTCAAACTGGCCCTGGTTGGGACGAAATCCCTGCGCGGCAGGGAGATCAAGAGCGTCCTCAGCCAGAAGAAATTCGCTGCGTTCAACCTCGAATTCTACGACCCGGAGGTCAAAGAGGAGTACAGCAAGCTCACCGAGTTCAAGAAAGAGCCAAAGGTCATCCACGGAACGGACGGCGTCCTCCTGGCAGGGACGGACCTTGTCTTCCTCGCTTCCGATCAGGAGACCAACCGCGCCTTCGGAATGAAGGCGGCCGAGCAGGGTTTTCTGGCCATCGACCTGAGCGAGACATTCAACGACCGCAAGGATGTCCCTCTTCTCGTGGCGGGCGTCAACGACGGCGACGTCAGCGCCGGAAAGAACAAGCTCATCGCCAATCCCCATCCGGCGACCATCATCCTTTCGCACCTGTTCCATCTTGTCGCTCCCCGGTTCGGGGTCGCCAAAGCGGTCGTCTTCGTCCTTCAGCCTGCCTCGGCCTTTGATGACGCCGGCATCCAGGAGCTGGCCAGCCAGAGCGTGGCCCTTCTCAACGGCAGCGTTCCCAAGAAGAAAGTCTTCAAAGAGCAGATCGCGTTCAACATCCTGTCCCACACCGAAACACCCGACGCCTACGGCTTCGGCGCGAGAGAACGCCGGATCGTGACGGAGATCAAGCGTGTCATCGGGAAGCCGGACTTCCCGCTTTTCTTGTCGGCCATCCAAGCTCCCGTGTTCCACACGTATTCGCTGATGACGTATCTCGAGCTTGAGCGGGAGACCGACATCGCCCCGCTCGAAGCGCTGTTCCGGGAAAACGCATTCTTCAAGATGACGGTGTTTCGCGACGCGTGCACGGTGTCGTCCATCTCGGTCTCCGGCAAGGACGGGATTTTCATCGGGCAGATCAAAAAGGAGGAATCTTCTCCCCGGGCCTTCTGGGTTTGGCTCGTCGCCGATAACCTCACCCGGGGCTCAGCCCTCAACGCCTTCGATATCGCCAATAGAATTCTTCTGACCGGGAAGGCCTGATCCGCAGGACGATGTTTCAACTGTTCAAACTGACGCTCCGCGAGAAGAAGTGGGTCGTCCTGTCCTTTCTCTGCACGATCTTCGTGGCCTTCTTTTCCTACGTCTTCGTGGACATGATCCAGCCCATCATCGACGAGATGTGGGGCCTGGGCTCGCCGGCCGTGCAGGCCGCGCCGGCGAAGTTCCGCTTCATGGACGTCGTCTTCCGGTTCCTCCATGTCAGCAAGCAGGACATCCGGCTTGTCCTCCCGTTCATCGTCGTTGTCGTCATCTTCGGCAAGGGCCTGTTCACCTTCCTCTCCTCGTTCTTCATGAAGGCCGTCGGCAACAAGGTTGTCAAGACGATGCGGGACGATCTCTACGGCCACATCCTCTACCAGTCCACGGGCTATTTCGACAAGGTCACGACCGGCGACCTCATGGCCCGGCTGACCAACGACGTGGACAAGATCCAGCAGGCGGTCTCGAGCGCCATGAGCGACATGATCGAAGAGGTGTTCATCCTGCTGGCGCTCCTCGCCCAGATGTTCCTCAGGGACTGGACTCTGGCGCTGTCGTCGTTCGTCATCGCGCCGCTGGCCGTCATCCCCCTCGTGGCCTTCAGCAAGCAGCTCAAGAAAAAGGGGCTCCAGAGCCAGGTGAAGATGGGCCAGATCTACTCCCTGCTCCATGAGACCATCACCGGCAACAGGATCGTCAAAGCCTTCACCATGGAGCAGTTTGAGCTCAAAAAATTCCTGAAGTCCACCTGGAGCTTCTACAAAATCAACCTGAAATTGGCCTGGATCTCTTCGCTCTCCTCGCCGTTCATGGAGTTCATGGGAGGGATCGTCGGCGCGTTCATCCTGTATATCGGCACGAAGCGGATCGCCGATAACCAAATCAGCCCCGGCGATTTCGGCGCCTTCGCCATAGCCATCTTCATGATGTTTACCCCGATCAAAAGGCTCAGCCGGGCCAACAACGTCATCCAACAGGCCGCCGGCTGTTACGGCCGGATCCAGGAAGTCCTGGAGAGTCAGCCGCAGATCCAGGATATCCCCGGCGCTTATCCGCTGCCCTCGGTCAAAGGATATGTGAGCTTTGAAAACGTGAGCTTCTCCTATAACGAATCGCGACCGGTGCTCTTTGATGTGAGTTTCGAGGTCCTGCCCAACGAGATGGTGGCCATCGTCGGGCTGAGCGGCGCCGGCAAAACGACGATCATCAATCTCCTTTCGCGGTTCTATGAGCCGACGTCCGGGAAGATCACGGTCGACGGGATCGACATCCGGGACGTCACGCTCGCCTCTCTTCGTTCCCAGATCGGGCTCGTGACCCAGGACATCATCCTTTTCAACGACAGCGTCCGCAACAATATCGCCTACGGCCTTGAGGATATGTCCGAGGAGAGGATCGTCGCCGCGGCCAAGGCCGCGGAATGCCACAATTTCATCATGGAGCTTCCGGAAGGCTATGAGACGTCGATCGGAGAGCGGGGCGGCCTGCTCTCGAGCGGCCAGAGGCAGCGGCTGGCGATCGCCCGCGCCCTTCTCAAGGATCCGCCGATCCTGATCCTCGACGAGGCGACCTCGGCCCTGGATTCCGAGTCGGAGCGGCTGATCCAATCGGCGCTGGCTTACATCATGAAGGACCGGACGACGTTCGTCATCGCCCACCGGCTGTCCACTATCCGCAACGCCGATAAGATCCTGGTCATCGACAAGGGGATCATCGTCGAGTCCGGCTCCCATGAGACGCTGCTAAAAAATGAGGGTATCTATAGAAAACTGCATGACCTCCAGTTTCCCGAGGTTGAGGAGATCGGATGATGATCCAGAGCATGACGGGATTCGCCGAGAAGAGCTTTGACTCGCCCACGATCCGGGTGAAGGTGAGCATTAAAAGCCTGAACCACCGTTTTTTCGATTGGAACTATAAGGGCGTGCCTGTCGGCGAGGTCGAGAACAGGCTGAGAGTCCTCTGCCAGGATAGGATCAAGCGGGGTCGGATCGAGGTCTCTCTGGACCTCGATTTTCACGACCCTTCGAGCTGGGACATCCGGATGAACGAAGGCCTGCTCGAAAAGATCCTTGTCTCGTTCGAGCGGATCTCGACGCGCCTCAAAAAAGAGATGACCTTTTCCCTGGAGAACCTGTTCCGGATCCCCCAGCTCGTCGAGCTCAAGAGGAAGGAATTCTCGGCTTCCGAAATGGCTTTTTTGGAGAGACGCTTTTTACGGACCCTGGATGAGGTCGTAAAGACGCGCAGGATCGAGGGGAGAAAGACCGCGGCCCAGATCAAGAAGCACCTGCAGAAGGTCAAACAGGCCGTGGGCCGCATCGAAATACGGGCGAGAAAACAGCCCCGGACCGTCGAACAGAGGCTGCGGCAAAGACTGGCAGAGCTGAGCGGCAACGGTCCGCAGAACGAAGAGCGGCTGTCGGAGGAAGTCGCCTACCTGACGAGCCGCTACGACGTCTCGGAGGAGCTCCAGCGTCTCAAAAGCCATCTGGACGCCGCGTTGAAGCTCGTGACGTCGCGGAAGGGAGAACCGGCCGGCAAGATGCTCGATTTCATAGCCCAAGAGCTCACGCGCGAGGCCAATACACTGAACTCCAAGTCTCAGGACATCGGGATCACGCGGGAAGGGCTCCTGATCAAGGGCGAAGTCGAGAGCATCCGCCAGCAGGTGCAGAACCTGGAGTAAAAGGAGGGACGGGTGCTTTTCGTTGTCAGCGGGCCATCGGGATGCGGGAAGTCGACCATTATCCACCACGTGATGAGGGACCTGCGGAACGTCCAGTTCTCGGTCTCGTACACGACTCGCCCGAGACGTCCGTCGGAACAGGACGGGAGAGACTATCATTTTGTGACCAAGCCGGAGTTCGAGCGGATGATCGCGAGAAGGCAGTTCGTCGAATGGGCCGAGGTCCATGGGCACTATTACGGAACGTCGAAGAAAGAAATCGCTCAAAAGGCGAAAGCCGGCGACCTCGTCCTGGATATCGACATCCAGGGAGCGCGCCAGATCAAGTCCAGGCCTGTTCGCGCTGTGTTCGTCTTCGTCCTGCCGCCGATGTTCGACGAGTTGAAACGGCGGCTCAAGGAGAGGGGCGAGGACAAGCCCGAGGTCATCGGCCAGAGGCTCATGCACGCCAAGAAGGAGATCAGGCACTACGTGCTCTTCGATTACGTCGTGATCAACAACAAGCTCGACCGGGCCGTGCTCGAGCTCGAATCCATCATCCTCGGCGGGCGGTGCCGGCTCGACGTCCGGAAGCCGCAGATCAAAGAAATATTGAAAAGTTTTCGATAACACGAATTCCCTTTTTTCCCTTTTAAGAAAGGGGGTCGAAGGGGACTTGAAAGACAAAAGGTGTAACCATGGCCAAGATCGCATTGGGTGTCACGTCCTCTGTCAGCATTTATAAGGCCTGCGAGGTCCTGCGAGGCTTCCAAAAGGCCGGCCACGACGTCCAGGTGATCATGTCCCGGAACGCGGCAAAGCTTATCTCTCCGCTCCTCTTCAATTCTCTGTCCGGACACAAGACCATCGTCGAGCTGTTCGAGGAGGACCATCCCTGGTCCGTGGCCCACATCGCCTTGGCCAAGGAGGTCGGCCTTCTTGCCGTGGTGCCGGCGACGGCCAACATCATCGGGAAATTCGCCTCGGGTGTGGCCGATGATTTCTTGTCCACGTTCTACCTGGCGGTCGAGGCGCCCATCCTTGTCGCGCCCGCTATGAACGAAGCGATGCTCCTCCACCGCCAGACGCAGGATAATATGATGAAGCTCCGCGCCCAGGGCGTGGACTTTGTCGAGCCCGCGAAAGGGTACCTTGCCTGCGGGGATGAAGGGTGGGGGAGGCTTGCCGACCCGGACGATATCGTCCGCCGCGGCCTCGAGCTCTTAAAAAAGAGGGTCAGCCTTCAGGGCAAGACCATCCTCGTGACCGCCGGGCCGACCCGCGAATATCTCGATCCTGTCCGCTTTCTTTCCAACCGGTCCTCGGGAAAAATGGGTTTTGAGATGGCCCGGGAGGCTCTCTTGCGCGGGGCCCGCGTCATCCTCGTGGCGGGACCCTCCCAGGTCGCGCCGCCGGCCAAGGCTGATCTCGTCCGGATCGAGAGCGCGGCCGACATGGAAAAAGAGGTTTTGAAACGGTTCCCGAAAGCGGATATCGTGGTCATGGCCGCCGCCGTCGCCGATTTCACGTTCGCCGAGAGGACCGGCCGGAAGATCAAAAGACAGGACTTGCCGGAAGCCCTGAGGCTCGTTCGGACGATGGATATTTTGAAGGCCTTGGGCGAACGAAAGAAGGGCCAGTTCCTCGTCGGTTTTGCCGCGGAGACTGAAGACCTGCGGGCCAACGCTGGCAAAAAGATCAAAGCGAAAAAATTGGATTTCATCGTGGCCAATGACGTCTCCAGGGAGGGGACCGGGTTCGACGCGGACGATAATCAGGCTCTTCTCATCGATGCCAAAGGCCATGCGACCGAGACCCAGAAAATGAGCAAACGCGAGCTGAGCCGCGTGATCTGGGACGCGATCGAGGCATCTCTTGGAAAAAGACGCTGACAAGCTCCTGTCCAATCTCGAAGAGAGGTTGAAGTTCTTCCGGGACATTGGAGCGGACTTCGTTTTTAAAAACGAGACGGCACCGGTGCGGACGCCTTCGCCGCCCGGCGGACCTTCTTCCTCTCCGCCTCCCGCTTCGATGGACATCCAGGCGGTCCACGAGGAGATCCTCCGCTGCCGGAAATGTCCCTTGGCGGCCGGCCGGACACAGGCCGTCCCCGGCGAAGGACACCTCCACGCCGAGCTTATGTTCGTCGGCGAGGGGCCGGGACACGACGAAGACGTTCAGGGCCGGCCGTTCGTCGGCCGAGCTGGCCAGCTCCTGACAAAGATCATTCGGGCGATGACGTATGAACGCGCGGATGTCTTCATCACGAACATCGTCAAATGCCGACCGCCCAACAACCGCGTCCCCCGCCGGGACGAGATCGAGATCTGCTCGCCCTATCTCCGCGAGCAGATCCTGAACATCCGTCCCAAGGTGATCGTTACGTTGGGAAAGGTTGCGACCGATTTATTCGTCCCCGATGCCTTCGGCGCCATGACGACGCTCCGCGGTCAGTTCTATGACTGGAACGGCATCCCGGTCATGCCGACCTTTCATCCGTCCTACCTCATCCGCAATGAAGGGAACAAGGAAATCAAGAAGATGGTCTGGGACGATATGCAGAAGGTCATGGTCCGCCTCGGCAGAAAATGACCCTCTACGCCGAAGTCGTTTTTCCTCTTCCTCTCAGTCAGAGCTTTTTTTATATCATCCCGCCCAAAGACCTCGACGGGGCAAAGCCCGGCGTCAGGATCATCGCGCCGTTGGGCCATAAAATGCAGGCCGGATTCATCGTCCAGGTTCATGAGCACAGACCGTTGGCTGATATCCCTCTCAAGGAGATCCGCGAGGTCATTGATGAAGAAGCCGTGATTTCTCCGGTTGCACTATCCTTCACCCGCCGTCTGAGCGCGCATTATTGTTCATCCTGGGGAGAGTTCCTCCAGGCGATGCTTCCTCCGTCCCTGGAGATCAAGACATCGGCCAAGGTTCGCCTGACAGAAAAAGGGATCGAGGCCCTTCAGAACAAGACGCTGTCCAGGGAAGAAAAGAAAGTCGCCGAGATTCTCGGGACGAACGCCTACAGCGCTTTTTATCTGCGCCGAAGATCCGGCGTGAAGAGCCTTCGGTCCTTGATCTTGCGCATGGACAAAAAAGGTCTTGTCCAGGTCCTGGAGGGGAAAAAGAGACCGAAGAAGAGAGAGCCGGCCCCTCTCCGCGCCCGGCCGACCCAGCTCGAGCTTGATTTTCTGGTCGATCCCGCCGCCCGGAGCGCTTTGGACGCAATGGCCGGGCCGCTCGAAAAAAAGATATTCGCCCCTTTTTATCTCTTTGGGGACAGGGACGCACGGCGGGCGGCCTATGTCCATTTGATCCGAAGCGTGCTGGCGCGCTCCAAACAAGTCCTTTATCTCCTTCCGGAGCTGGCGCCGTCCGGTCCTCTCCGGGACATGCTGGAAATACGCCTTGGTGAAGCCGTCGGGTCGTTCCACGGCCAGATGTCAGAAAATGCCCGGGAACGCGAATGGCAGAAGATCAAGGCCGGGACAAGGCGCATCGCGGTCGGTCCGCGGTCGGTCCTCTTTGCTCCGGCGGAAAACGTTGGCCTGATCATTGTCGATGAAGAGCACGACGATGCCTATGTTCAATCTGAAAGTCCGGTCTATGACGCGCGAAGGGGAGCATGGCTGATAGCGGCCGAACGGGGCTCGTTGCTGGTCTCCGGCTCCGATGTCCCGACCGTCGAGGCTTTTCACAAAGCGCGGACCGGAGGCTATCTCATCACCCTGGCCGGCTCCGGAGAGAAAAAAAATGTCTTGATCGCCGACGACAGGTCTGAGCGGGGCCTGTTAACTCAAGCTCTTCGGGAAGGTCTTCAAAAGAATCTCAGCGCCGGGCGGCCCAGCCTGGTATTCTTAAACCGCCGCGGATATGCGTCCCTGCTTTTTTGTCCGCGGTGCGGCCTTATCCCCAAGTGCGAGCGCTGTGATATTTCCCTGGCTTACTATAAAAAAGAAGAAAGGCTGGTCTGTCGGTATTGCAACAGCTCCCGGCCGAAAACCTCGTCCTGCCCGGCGTGCGGAAGCCGGGTGATGGAGCCGAGAGGGGTCGGAGTGGAAGCCGTAGAGGAAGAGCTCCGGAGGCTTTTCTCTCGAGCCCGCATTTCGAGCTTCGACAGCGACCGGGTGAGGACCAAGGCGGCGGGCGAAAAGGTTTTGCGGAATTTCAGGGAAGGGAAGATCGATATCCTCGTCGGAACGCAGATGCTCGCTCACCAGACGGAGCTCCCGCCCGTGGCGATGGTCGGAATTATCAATCCCGAAGCGTTGCTGGCCTTCGCGGATTTCCGGGCTTCCCAGAAGGCCTTTCAAGCCATCCATCGCCTGATGCGTTTCGCCGCCTCTGGAGACTCGGGAGCCGAGATCGTGATCCAGACGGCCTTCCCCGACCACTACAGCATCCGGGAGGCGGCGGGTCAGGATTATCTCGCCTATTTCGACCAGGAGATCCGGTTTCGCCGGCTCATGAATTATCCGCCGTTTGCGGCCATGGCCGAGGTCGTGCTGGTCGGCAGAGACCGGAGGCCGCTCGCCCGCAAAGCGAGAGATCTCGTCGGCCGGGTGAAGGCGTTCAGCCGGGACATCGAGATCCTAGGACCGGCCGTGTCGCCGCCGTCCCCGGGCAAAGGAGAGAGGGGAGTCCAGGTGATCCTGAAGTCCAGGGAAAGCGAAACGCTCGAAGCGTGTCTGGCCGAATGTCTGAAAACGATCGGTGCCAGGCGGTCCGTCGTAAGATATGATTAATCCGTTCGTTATCTATCCCTCGCTCTTTTTCTCACGCTCTCTCTTGTGCTTCAGCAGGCGGCGGGTCATGATGCCGAGGCCAGTAAATATTGCTGCGGCTGGGATGAGTGCCCAACGGAGGAAAGGCCTCGGATCAATCACCTCGATGTGTTCAAGCAGAACGGGCGGCTGGCTTTCGGGCATCTTTGAAGCCGACGTGAGGTGAGTCTGGCCGGTCGAAAAAATGCGAAGTCGTCCTTCGCCCAGGGCTTTATCCACATCCATCTCGCCCAGGCCAGACTCGTAGGCATGATAGAGATGCGCCACTTCTTCCGGTTTGAATGAAAAAAAGTTAAGACAGCCATAGGCGTCAATGAGAACCGGGTCTACGCCAGCGATAATCTGGTTCAGACGTTTGATCTTTTCCGGATGAGTGATGTCGGTTTCTGGGCCTCCGGCTTGAAGGCGGGGCCTGGTAGGCAATCGGACCCGGATGGCCTCCAAGATATGAAGATGGGCCTGGACCGGCGATGGCGTGTTAATATCAGCAATGCCTTGTTCGAGCTGAGCGTGCAAGGCGCTTGGCATCTCAAGAAAACCCATCATATGTTTGAGGCACATGGTCAGCCTGGTGACAACATGGCTCTTAGCGACGGCCATATTGATTCGCACATCGGCCTCAACCGCCGCTTTGATAACACCCAGCCTTTGAAAGGCCTTCCCTTTGGGGAGATCGACCTGGCAAAAAAGACTTTTAGGCGAGAGATTGCGGTCGGGAAAAATTTTTTCCACACCGAGGTTATCGACTGTGCCGCCGATGCCGTTGATTCGTAAGCAATCGGCGGTGCCCGGATCCAGGGAGCAGTGATCCATGACAGTAATACGGGCTGCGCCGGCACTCTTGACCATGAGAATAAGCGCCGCCAGCAACCTGGGATCTGTCGAAGAAGCCGTCAAAGGGGGATAGGCCCAGGTTGCATTTGGCTTGATGGCGACTGTCTGGCCGGGCTTGATAAAGCGCTCTAGGCCGCCCAGCCCGTCGAAGGCCGTCTTGAGGATGGTTTCAGGAAAATCGGCGTCCGTGCCTTTGGATACCGCAACGGAGGGCGGGATTTCGGCGTTTGGAGCTAAATCGGACTCCGCCGGCCGGGCCAAATTGCGGCCCAACTCATGGGATGCGATGGCTACGAGTGCATTTTGGAGGAACTTGCGCCGGGTGAGTTTGGGCATGCTCGGTCTCCATAACTTATCATTCCGGACTCGTTGATGAAATTATTTCAAGTTTAGCGAAAAACATGGGCCCTGTCCATAGAGAATGCGACGTTGTCAGCATCTCGTTTTTCCTGATGACCTAACATTGTGATTCCGGGGGTCCTTTCGAGGGGTGCCTGGCCGAATGTCTGAAGACGATCAGGGCCAGAAGATCCGTCGCAAGATCATATATGATTAATCGGGAGCTCTGAGAACGTGGACGGTCACATCCTTGTAGAGATGACCTGGGGAGTTGGTTTCCAGTTGGGCCCGGATCACGACATCTTGGTCCGTGGCAATCTCGGATTGGAGAGGACCCAGAAACATCACTGAGGCGACGCCGTTCTCGTTGGAACGAACGATGCAGCGCTGGGAATAATCATAGAAATAGCCCGGTCCGCTGAGGATGGAGAAATAGACAACGGCATTCATGAGGGGAACGTTTCCGTCCTTGAGGACGACCTTGATCTGCGATGTCGGCCGTAGCGCCGTGGCATTGATCACGTTGGGGTTGGCCGTCAGGGTGAAGGTCAGGTGGATGGTGGACGGCCCATCCGGCGACGGCTCTTTGAGCGCGTCGCGAGAGCAGGCGGATGTCATGATCAGGGCGATGCCCAGACCCAGGATGAAAAGCACGGTTCTCGTTCTCATGGTCGTTGTCCTCATCGGTCGGCATAGTTCGCGAAGTAGACGGGCAGAAAGCCCGTGGCCTTGACATTTTTATTGGCCAGGTCATGGCCGTAAAAATCCACCCGGGCGGTGACGTTCAACACGTCGCCCTGATAGGCCTGATACAGGCTCAAAAGCGGCTCTTCCTGTTTGGCCACTTCGCGCACGATCACGAAGCGCACGTTCGCCAGTTGCCCGATGCGGACCAAAACAGAGAGTTCGCCCCCGAACGAATAGGGAACATCCAGGCCCTGGATGTTCTTGCCGTCCGATCGAATATAGGTCACGACATAGCGCGTGACCTGGATATCGTTGTATTGGGACGTCCCGAAAAGCGGGTCGGGGTTGAGCATCGAAGCGGAGAGGGTTACATTGGAGGTATCAGCCCGCCAGGACTGCGCTCCCGTTACGGAGTCCGTGAGCACGACATCGGACTGTAAGAAGTCCGTAGCGATGCCGGCGATATCGGTCCCCATGATGCTCTCCACGACAAGGAGGCTGGCGGATTGTGTTTCATTTTCAATGGGATTGCAGGCGGCAAGGAAGAATGAGACGGCAATGAGGGACACGGCTTCAAGGACGTGTTTGAGGAGTCTTGCGTTTTTCATCGGTTTGTTCCTCCTATTTGAGGATCCTCGGCGTTATGAAGATGAGGAGCTCGCGGTTTTGGGTCGTCTTGGAAAACGATTTGAACAGGCTTCCCAGGAGGGGAATCCGATACAGGAAGGGAACCCTCTCCCGGGTGATGGCGTCTTCGACCCGATAGATGCCGCCGATGACCGTCGTCCCGCCGTCCGGCACCATCACGGTCGTCCTGGCGCTCTGGGTTGTGATGGGGGGAATCCCGTTGACGAGGTTGGCAAAGTCGGCCGCGTTGTTCTGGATGTCGAGGGTCATGATGATCGTCCCTTCGGCGGTGATCTGCGGTGTGGCCCGGAGCTCGAGGCCGGCATTGACGTATTGCGTTGTGACGGTGAAGTTGGCCTGAGTTTGGACGGGGATCTGCCGTCCTTGATTGATGTAAGCCTCCTTATTGTTCTGGGCGGTGACTCTCTGGCTGGACACGATCCGTCCATTGCCGTAGGTTTCAAGGGCCGAGATAGCCATGTCCAAGCGGAACGTATCGAGGATGTTGGCCAAGGAAATGCCGAGGACGCTGTTGAAGGCGGGGGCGGGCAGGTTGACGCCATAGCCGCCGAGGGGGCCGCCGATGCCTTTTGTGATCTGGCCTTGCGGGATCATGGCTCCGTCCACGATGACCTGATTCGGAAATTGCAGAGACGTCTGATTGCCGTAGAACGGATCGACGATCCCCCTGCTTCCCCACTGGATCCCCTGGTTCCGGACGAATGTCGTTGTCGCTTCAATGATCCTCGTCTCGATCTGGACCTGCGGCGTCTGTGTGTCGAGGGTGGCGATGAGCTTTTCGATGAGATCGAGTTTCTCGGCGACGTCCGAGACGATGATCGTGTTCGTCCTCTCGTCCGGAGAAACCTCTCCCCGGGGGGATTTCTTGTTCTTTATGAGCTCAAGCACGTCTTTGGCTTTCGCGTAGGACAGCGTATACGTCTTGGTTAGGAGGGTGCCGCCCTGCTCCTTGGCATCGCGCAGCGTTTGGAGAGCCCTTTCTTCTTCGGCAAGGGCTCCGAGAGGCGCGATCCGGAGGACATTGCCTTCCAGGCTCCGGCCCTGATTGTTGTTTCTCAGGATGAGATCCAAAAATTGGTCCCACGGGACATCGACAAAGCTGCAGGTGACGGTCCCGCGGACATTGGGGTCGAACATGACGTTCAGCCCGACTCTCTCGCCCAGCCAAAGCACGACGTCTCTGAGGTCGGCGTCTTTGAATCTCGGGCTCAAGAGTTCGCCGCTGTATTTTTCTTGGGTATCGTGAATGGTCTTGGTTTTCAGCTTCTCTTCCTTGGCCTGGACGGTTGGCTGAACGACGGGTGGAGGATTCGCCGGCGGGGTCGTCTTAGCCTCTGTCCCGGCGTCGGTTTTGGCCGGCGGTTGAGGGGCAGGAGCGGGCGGCAAGATCACGGCGCTCGATTCACCGGGAAAAGAGATGGTCAGCTCTTTCGGGCTGTTAGAGACAGCGTAGAGCCGCGGCTCTTTGAGTTCTAAGACCAGCCGCGTGATGGAATACGGCGGGGGCGTTTTGAACTGCCCGATCTTGATCTTTTCAACACCGAATTTTCCAAAAGGATAAGTCTGTGTCGGCTTGTCAAAGACCGCATCGTAGATATCCGTGACCAGACGGAGCGGGTTGTCCAGAGCAAAGATATTGATGGTCGCTTTTTGACCAAGCCGCGCCGTAATATCCAGGCGATCGTCCTTGTCGGCGATCTCGACATCGGACAGGGCCATGCTTTTGCGCGGAGTTTGGCTGAGCTCCTGTTGCGTTTCGGGAGCGATCAGCTCTTCGCCCGACCTGTGGATCTTGGTCAACTCGATGACGGTTGTTTTGGCCTCCACAAAAATACGGTAGGGGACAGCTTCTTTAAGTGTCAGGAAGAGCAGGGCTCGAAGGTCCGCCGTCATCTGGATTTTGACGTCTTTGATGAGCTGCAGTCCGTCGGCCGGCACCGCGGGTGCCGCCGGCATTTGGACCTTGCCCAGCTCGACGACAAGGATGGAAGGGAACTCCTTGGGGTAAGCCGAATTGATATTCTGGAGCGGAGCGCTGGATTCCAAAAGGATCCGGGTGTTGGTCTGGGCGGGAAGGATCGAGATCTTGTTTATGGAAATGAGGGGCTGGCTTTGCTGGCTCAGTCCGGCCAGAACGAACAGGAGGCCGAAAACGGGGAGAGAGAGCCATATAAGATACCTTTTCATGTTAGCGCTCCTCGGACGTGATTTCTTTGATGACGTCCCTGGGCTTGGTGAGTGGGATCCCTTTGCTGTCCCGCGTTTTGCGGAAGACGACCTGGGTCTCTTCGATCAACAGGACGAAGCCATCGGCCAGCTTGTCTCCTTCATGGATCGTGAGGGGGAATCCTTCCGTCAAACTGATGAAGGCTTCGAGTTTCCCCCTCGCTTTGACGATCCCCTTCAGGGTGATGTCGTCGATCGAGAGGTCGGAGAGGCCGCTGATTGTTTTTTTCTCTTTCACGTCGCGTCCCCCAAGGAGGTCTTTGAACGGGTCGCGGCGCCCACCGGGATTGTAGGAAAAAGAGGGCCCCGTCGCTTTTTTCTCCTCTTGAGGGGGAGTTTGGGCGAGCCCCAAAGAGAGGGCGAGGGCGAGAACCGCGGCGAAACGGACGATCGTTTTACCGAATTTCATTTTCTTCCTTCAAAGGCTTATTGGGTTTAACGGACGCAGGTTTTTTGAGCTGGCTTTCTTCAAGAAAGAAATACGTCTTGGCCGTAAAGAGGGCCGAGATCGTAAACTCCTCGGACTGGTTGGGGAGGGTTTTGATCGAAAAACCGTCGATGTTGAAGATCCGCGGAAAATGGAGGACCCGATCGAAGAATAGGCCGAGGTTATGATAATTGCCGACGATCTCGATCGGGATGGGCTGCTCGGAGTAAAAATCCCTATTAATCTCTTTCTCCGGGGTGAAATGGATGACTTCGAGCTGGGATTCGGACGCCATCTGTTGGATGTTCCTCAGGATCTCGCCGTGCTCCTTTCGTCGCGGGATGATGACCTCGAGCTCGGTGAGGGCCTTATTCAGGCCGACCAGCTCACCCTCGATCTTGTCGAGCTGTCTTTTTTTGGACTTGAGATTTGTCACTTCGCCTTCAATCTTGGCCCGTTCGGCGCGCAGGTTTTTGAGCTCTGTCTCCCGTCTCTTGAAATAGCCCAAATACACAAGGCCGACGAGAAGGATTCCGACCAAGGCATAAACATACCACGGCTGGCTCTTCATCGGGCCCCCTTCGTCTTGGCCTGTTCGGCCGGCTTCTTCTCTAGCGTGGTCTCCTGGGGAGGCACGACACCGGCCGACAGGGTGAATTCCAAGAACAGGCTTCCCTGCTGGCTCTTCTGCGCGGAACCGAGCAGTCCGATGTTCTGGAAGAGACCCTCGCTCCCCAGATTGCGCATGTAGTCCGAGATCAGAATGTTGGATAATGCCTTGCCCTTGATTTGCAAGTTCTGCTGGGTGAGCGTAACTTCGGTCAGCCAGACCCATTCGGGAAGGGTTGCGCTGAGCCCTTCCATGATTCTCACGGCGTTGCCCTGGAGGGCCTTAAGCCGGTTGATGAGGCTGATTTTTCTCTCCAGAAACGATTTCTGTTGTTCGACCAGGTTCAACTTGGCCAGCGCGGGCTCGAGACTTTTCTTCTCTTCCTGGGCGGTCTTAAGAAGCCCGCGCTCGGTGTCAAGGGCTCTTTTTTGGAGAAAGGCGAAGACGGCCAGGACAAGGATAGCAAAGAAGATGAGCAGGTTTCCTTTGGGCACCTTTTTTTTGATTTTGAGTTCGGCCTCGGGCCCGCGGGCCGATTTAGCTTCAGCTTCTTTTTTCTCGACCTTCAGCAGGTTGATGCGGATCATGGATTTATTTCTCTTTTTTCCGGGTGGCGAGTCCCACCGCCACGCCGAAGAACGGCGCCATTTCCTGGTAATAAACAGGCTTCAGCTTTTTTTCATTATAAAAGACCGTGCGGAAAGGATCAAACAGAATGGTCTTGACCCCGAATTTCTGCTCAAAAGCGACGGAGATGTTCTTAAGGCTGGCCAAGCCTCCGCTGAGGAAGATCTGCTCGATCTTTTTTTGCTGCTGGTCTTCGGCTTCATAAAAGGTGAATGTTTTTTCCACTTCTTCAAGAAGGCTTTTGATGTTTGCGTTCAGGACGGCCGCGAATTCGTAGGGTTTGACGGCCTTGGGCGGGATCCCCTTGAGCATCTCTTCCGCCTCTTCGTATCTGACATTCAGGTCTTTTCGGATGTTCTCGGCGAAGTAAAATCCGCCGATCGGGAGGTCCCGGAAGAGCTGGGGAACGCCCTTCTTACAGATGACGATCGTGGTGATTGTGGCCCCCATATTGACCAAGACCGTCGTTTGCTCCTGGAAATCCTCGGGGTAATTGACCTCGAGGGCGTTAAAGAGGGCGAAGGCGTCGACTTCAACCGCTTCCAGAGTTTTGCGAGCCTGATGGATCACGTTGCTGTATGAGGCGATCTTGTCCTTTTTGGCGGCAACCAAGAGGATCTCCAGGTTTTGGATTTCGGCGGCCGAAGACGGTTTCAGGATGGCGTAGTCGACGTGAGTCTCCTCATAGGGATAGGGGATATTGTGCTTTGCCTCCCAGATGATCGATTCCCTGAGCTCCTCGGTCCCCATGACGGGGAGGGAAATCTTCTTGATAATGACGGAATTGCCCGAGACCGAGATGACGACGTCCCGGCCTCCGATCTTGTTCTTGTCGAAGACGGTCTTGATGGTCTCGACAACGGCCGTCGAGTCGATGATCGTTCCTTCCACGATTGCGTCGTGAGGCAGCGGTTCGTAGCCAATCCGGGCGACCTCAAAGCCGTCCTTCTTGCCCTTCCTCCGGACTTGGAGTTCCACGGCTTTGACGGCGTGCGAACCGATGTCAAGGCCGACAAGGGCTTTTTCCCGCTTAAAACTGAACATCTTACTCCTGTCCTATGTATATATGAGAGGACTATTTTAATTTTTGAAATTTCTCATGGAGCCGCTTCTCGACCACGAGAGGGACAAGGTCGCTGACGCATCCGCCCAGGGCGAAGACTTCTTTGACGAGGCTGGAGCTCAAAAAAGTGTATTTGACGCTGGGCATCATGAAGATAGTTTCGACGGTGGGGTTGATCTTCTTGTTCATGAGGGCCATCTGGAATTCATACTCGAAATCGGAAACAGCTCGGAGACCTCGGATGACGATACGGGCATAGTGTTTCTTGGCGAACTCGACCAGCAGGCCACGAAAGGCCCTGACCTCGATATGGGAGTGGTCCTTGAAGATCTCCCGGATGATCTTGATCCGCTCAGCCGTGGAAAAGAGGGTTTTCTTTTTGGGATTTTCCAGAACGGCGATCAAAATATGGGGAAAGAGCTTCTCTCCCCTGAGAATGATATCGACATGGCCGTTGGTGATCGGGTCGAAAGAACCAGGATAGATTGCTCTTTTTTCCATGGGCGTCCGGCTTTTTTTCATTAAATCCAAGGTCTACTCATGTGATTAGCAGAAAAAACCTTTCATGTCAAACTCAATTTTGACAATTTTTGGCAAAAATAATATTCATTTCGCATTTTAGCCCTCTCATTATGCACCAGGGGACTAAAACGGCAATCCCCCAGGACGGTGAATCAAGGGGTGAAATTTGCGTCACCTTGAAGGGGGAAGAAGGCTTCGGAAAGGAGTCTGTTCCTTCAAGGAGGGCTCGGGGAGGAGATTCGCTCCCGAGCCGAGGACCTAACGCCTGGGTATTTCGATTTTCTTGGCGGTGCGGAACTCCGCCCGGATATTATTTAAGGGGAACCCTTCTGCTGAGTTCCCCTTCAATGGGCGCCGGGAAGATCCGGCCGCCCGGCCTCCCCTCCAAGGAGCATTATGGGACGCATTTTCTCGGAAAAGAGGTTTTCCGGGGACATGCTTTCCAAAGCTCCCTCTTTCAGCGATGCTCGCTTTTTTCCCGAGCTTGATTTAGCTTTTTAAGTGAGCGAAAATACAATTATGAGACAGGAGACAAAAAGAAGCGGATGGGGATGGTCCGCTTTTCTTGTAACATTGAGCGTAGTACTTTATTCTGCCCCTCAGGATGAAGCGTGGTTTGTCAAAAAACGGCAAGCGATGGTGGACGAACAGCTCAAGGCTCGGGATATCACGGACCCCAGAGTGCTGGATGTCATGGGAAAAGTGCCCCGCCATGAGTTCATCGAGCCCGGCCTCCGACAGGAAGCCTATGAAGATTATCCTCTGCCGATCGAGGAAGGTCAGACAATATCCCAGCCTTACATCGTGGCCCTGATGACCCAGAGCCTAAAGCTCAAGGGAAAAGAAAAGGTCCTTGAAGTCGGAACGGGATCGGGTTATCAAGCCGCGGTTCTGGCCAAGTTGACCGCCAATGTCTATTCCATCGAAATCAATGAGCCTCTAACCAGAAAGGCTTCGGCTCTGTTGCGGAGGCTTGGCTATGCGAATATCGAAGTCAAATGCGGCGACGGCTATTTCGGCTGGCCCGAGCAAGCTCCGTTTGACGGGATCATCGTGACCTGCGCTGCGAGCCGGATTCCCGACCCGCTTTTCGAACAGCTTAAGGAGGGCGGGAGGCTGATCATTCCGGTCGGGGAGGCCGGCGGTGACCAGACGCTTACTCTTGTCAGTAAAATCAAGGGCAAGCCGAAAATCGAACACATCACGCCCGTCCGCTTTGTCCCCATGACCGGAGAAAATTTAAAAAAGAAAAAATAAGTCGCTATCCCAGGGAAGCAATTCTTTTTTCGGGGCGCCGCTCGTCGAGCAGGGGTGGCGCGGCGAAGGGGCTCCCCGCCCGCGCGCAGCGGCCTGGCGGCGAGCACGGCCGGGGAAGAGCCGCGACAGGACCCCGCCCGAAATTAATACAAACGCAATAAATAAAGTGACAATGTATGAGCGGCGCTTGGGCCGCCCGAACGGGGATGTCATTCTAACTAATGCGTCGATATTAGCCTGACACCGGAAAAAGAACTGCTTACCCGTCTCAGAGCGGGGTTGCTTTTCCCCGTTTCTTGTGCTAATTTTTGAAGAAATGATTCATTTCGGCACTTCCGGATGGCGGGCGGTCATGGGGGAGGAGTTCACCTTCCAGAACGTCCGGATCGTCGTCCAGTCCATTGCCAATTTCCTCAAGCGGAAGTTCCCCGGCCAGGACATTTCGGTCGTCGTTAATTATGATACCCGTTTTCTTTCCGAGCGATACGCTTCTGAAGCGGCCAAGATCCTTTCCCACAATAAGATCCATGTCTTCTTGGCCGAGCGGGACGCCCCGTCCCAGGCCCAGGCATTCCAGATCATCAAGCGCAAGGCCCAGGGAGGCATCAATTTTACCGCCTCGTTCAATCCGCCGGAATATAATGGTCTGAAATATAACACGGACAAGGGAGCGCCGGCGTTACCCGCGGAAACCGATGCCATCGAGGCCGAGGTCCGGAGCCTTCAAAAAGCCTATTCCTTCTTGCCCTGCTATCCGAAGACGGAATTCATCGAAAAGATCGATCTGCAGAAGGACTATCTAGCCTTCCTCCAGGACAAGATCGATTTCGACCTCATCCGCAGGTCGGGCATCAGGGTCGGAGTGGATCTCCTCTACGGAACGAGCCGGGAATATCTCGACGAGATCCTTGAGGAGAATCAGGTGCCTGTCGAGGAGATCCACGGTTTCATCGACCCCTACTTTGGCGGCATCGCCCCCTCCTGCACGGAGGAGAACCTGGAAGAGTTGAAGCAACTTGTCCGGGAGAAGAAATGCGACCTCGGGATCGCCACGGATGCCGATGGAGACCGGTTCGGGATCGTTGATCACAAAGGAAATGTCGTCATCCAGAACCTCGTCCTATCGGTCCTGCTGAACTATGTCGTAGCGAACAAGGGCTGGCGCGGCGGTGTGGCCAGGTCGGTGGCGACCACCCACTTTTTCGACCGCATCGCCCGAAAATATGGCCTTCCTCTGTATAAGACGCCGGTCGGGTTCAAATTCCTGGCTGACCTGTTCCTGAAAGGCCAGATCATCTTCGGCGGCGAGGAAAGCGCTTCGATCGCCGTCAAGAACCACCTTCCGGAAAAAGACGGGATCTTCGCCGGCCTCCTCGTGGCCGAAATGGTGGCCGCGACCGGAAAAAGCCTCGCCGTGCTGATCGAGGACTTGTTCAAGGAATACGGCGAGCGGATCGGGATTCAGAAGAACATCCCGCTTGTCCCAGAGCGCAGAAAGAAGCTCAAGAAACTGATCGAGCACGCGCCCTCCCGGCTGGCCGGCCGCCCGGTCTTGAACATGGAGACCATCGACGGCGCAAAATTCAACTTTTCCGATGATGACTGGCTCCTCCTTCGGTTCTCGGGAACCGAACCCCTCATCCGCTGCTATGCAGAAGCGGGCTCCAAGAAAGAGCTCCGGAACCTCGTGAGAGCGGCCTTGGAGAAGCTGTCGTGACCGAGAAAAGCTCGGGGTCCTTGAAGAAAAAGATCTTCATCTTTGGCTTCGCCTTTCTCCTCCTCGTCCTGTTCATCACTTCGATATTCGGGAGAAAAGGCCTGATCGAGATCTACCATATCAGGAAGAATTATGCGGCCCTGCTTCAGGAGATCGACAAACTTAAAAAGGAAAAAAGCGGCCTCGAAAAAGAGATCGCCGAGCTCGAAAAAAACCCCCGGGCCGTTGATAAAGAGGCGAGGGAAAAGCTTTGGCTGATAAAGCCGGACGAAAAGGTCCTCGTCAAAAAACGCAAATAGAGGCAACCTTCTTCTATTCGAGTTTCATTCCAAGAGGCATGATCGCCCAGATCCTGTCTTCGTTCATGAGGTCGGCCCATTTGAGCGCTTTTTCGAGCTCTTGAGGAAGCGGCGTGAGAAGCCGGGCTTCCCTCCGCCCGAAAAGGCTCCCGAAAAAGGAGATCCTTTTCGGCCAGACGACGAGGCGGACGTCCTCGTCCTCGGCGATGCCGGCCAACCTTTTAGCCGCTTCGATGGCTGTCGAAAGGCCCCCGATCTCATCAACGAGGTTGATCTCTTTGGCCTGGCTTCCTGTCCAGACGCGGCCTTTTCCGATCTTGTCCACGTCCTCTTTGGGTATCTTCCGGCCTTCGGCGACCTTGGTCAGAAACTGATCATAGATCCACAGGATCTCTTTTTTCAGAAGTTGCCGCTCTTCCTCGGTCAAACCCCGAAACGGCGAGAAAAGACCCGACCGTTTGCCGGTGCGGATCTTTTCCGTGGTGATGCCCAACTTATCTAAGAGCTTCTCCAGATTGAATTTTCCCGAAAGGACGCCGATCGATCCGGTCAGGGTCTGGGGCTGGGCGATGATCTTATGAGCGGCCATGGAGATCCAGTAGCCTCCCGAGCCTGCCATGTCGGACATCGAGACCACGAACGGCTTTTCTTTGCGGCAGAGCATGACCTCGCGCCAGATCGAGTCCGACGCCACGGCTGAGCCGCCCGGGCTGTCTACCCGGAAAACGACAGCGGCGATGGATCTGTCTTCCCGAGCCGACCGGATCCACCGGGCGATCGTGTCCGAACCCATGGACTGGTAAAGGCTTTCGCCAGAATGGATCGGACCGATGCCGTAAATGAGGGCGATCTTTCGGCCCCTGTTCAGGCCGACGGACGTCGGATCGATCTGGGCATATTCCCCAAGGGTCACCCGGCGACATTTCCTCCCATCTTTTTGAAAGAGAGACGTGACCTGGTCATCGAAGAGAAGGTCGTCGACGAGACCGGCTTTCAGAGCCTTCTCACCTTGGAAGAACGCCTCGTCGATTAAAGCCCGGATCTCGGCTTCGCTTTTCTTGCGGGATTCGGCGATCGTCTTGACGTACTGGGCAAACTGGTCGCCGATGATCGCCTCCATCATTTTTTTGTGGGCTTCGGTGAAGCCGCTCTCGGTGAACATGTTGTAAGCGGTCTTGAATTCTTCGACGTGCTCGATTTGAGCCTCGATGCCCAACTTATCCAAGGCTTTTTTGAAGAACGGGATATCGCCACCGATGCCGGTGATGCCCAGCCAGCCGAGGGGGTGGAGGATGATCCTGTCGCAGGCCGTGGCCAGGTAATATTCCTTGTTGAATTCCGGGGCCTCTTCAATATAGGCGAAAACCTTTTTCCCCGACTTCCTGAAGTCAAGGACAGCATCCCGGATCTCAGCGCATTTGGCCCAGTCGCAGGCGAGCGGGCCGAGCCTCAGAAGAATCCCCGCGATACGGCTGTCACCCCGGGCCTTCCTGAGGCACATCCAGATGTCATAAACAGATAAAGGGTGCGCGCCCGTGATGAGCGAGCCCCAGAAATTCGTCTCCGGGAATTCAACGAGCGAACCTTCAAGCTTGATCTCTAAATAAGAAAAAGAACCGACGGCAGGAGGCCTTCCGATTTCGAAGTACAGAAAGGAAAAGACGGTGGCGATGATCAAGAAAAAAAAGATGAGAAAAAGGATCAAGACATATCGACCTTTCTTCATCGGCGGCTCCTTTCCGAATGGATAAATCCGAGTTTGAGTCTTAAATATAGCATAAATTGGATTTTTTTTGAGAATTCGGCTATTTTATTGGTTTGATAACTTCCGAGCAGGAATTTCGTATTTTCATATTCTTGGATGAGAAGTGAACTTTGGCTGAAAGGAACGAGACAAGAAAAGGATCAACCATGTATGCCCTAGAGATTGACAACATTTCAAAACGATTCGGAAATTTCTACGCGGTCCAAAACTTATCGCTCAAGATCCCGCAGGGCACGATCTACGGCCTCCTCGGCCCGAACGGAGCCGGAAAAACGACCACGCTCCGGATGATCATGAATATCATCATCCCGGACGAGGGCAAGATCCGGGTGCTCGGGCGGACCATGGGCGAGGACATGAAGCAACGGATCGGCTACCTTCCCGAGGACCGCGGCCTTTATCCAAAAATGAAGGTCGGCGATATCCTCGAGTTCTTGGGCGAAATCAAAGGTGTCCCCAAAAACGCGATGCCCGGGAAAATCGACTATTGGCTGGACAAGTTCGAGCTCACGGGCTGGAAGACGAAGAAAGTGGACGAGCTGTCCAAGGGCATGCAGCAGAAAATCCAGTTCATCGTGACGATCATCCACGATCCCGAGCTTATCATTTTGGATGAGCCATTCGCCGGGCTCGATCCCGTGAACACGAAGCTCATTAAGGACATTATGCTCGGGCTCAAGGACCAGGGCAAGACGATCATCTTCTCGACACACCGCATGGAGCAGGTCGAGATGATCTGCGACAACATCTGCCTCATCAACAAGGCCCGCATGGTGCTCGAAGGAAACCTGGCCGGCATTAAAAAACAATATGGCAAGAATACGATCCTCTTGGAGTACGAGGGCGACATCGGATTCCTCCGGAATAGGCCCGAAGTGGAGAAGATCGATGACTATGGCCGATCGGCTGAGATCAGGCTCAAGGATAAGGCCGACGCCCAGGGCGTCCTGGCCGGGCTCGTCGGCAAGGTCCGGATCGGCAAATTCGAGATCCAGGAGCCATCCCTCAACACCATCTTCATCGAAAAAGTCGGCAGGAACGAACAATGAATAAGATCTTCGCCGTCATCAAAAGGGAATATTTCCAAATCGTCAAGACCAAAGGGTTCATCATCAGCACCGTGCTCGCCCCTGTCATCATGATCGCGTTCATCGCCGTCCCGGTGCTGCTCTCAGTCAAATCCACGGGCGAGAAGAAAACCATCGCCGTCGTAGATATGACCGGTCAGGTCTTTCAGGAATTCGACCGCACCCTGGCGGAATATAAGATGAAAGACGAGAGCCGGCGTTACACGGTCCAGGAATTCAGGCCGACGGCGGAAATCTCCGGGCTGCGAAGCTTGCTCAGCCAGAAGGTCCTGGTCAATGAGTTTTCCGCCTACATATTCATCCCGGACAGCATCCTGAGCGGCGGCGAGGCTGAGTTCGTCTCCCAACACGTGTCGGACTTCGATGAGATCAAACGTCTCAGCGAATCCCTCAACAGAGTCGTCGTCGGTCTGCGCCTGAAGAAGGAAGGCCTGGATCCGCAGAGGGTCTCCGATTACATGAAGCATGTGGGCTTGAAAACGATCAAGGTCACCCCCCAGGGAGAAAAGGAAGACGTCGGCGGCACCTTCGCCATGGCCTATGTCCTCGTCCTGCTCATTTATATGACCCTGATCTTTTACGGATCGATCATCCTCCGGGGGGTCATCGAGGAGAAAAGCAATCGCGTCGTCGAGGTCGTGCTGTCGTCCCTCAAACCCTTCGAGCTCATGATGGGGAAGATCCTGGGCATCGGCGCCGTCGGGCTGACGCAGTACGCCGTCTGGGCATTGATCGGGCTCGTGATGTCGCAGTACGGGATGTCCATGGTGACCTCCCTGGTCCCCGCGGCATCGGGGATCAAGTTTGCCATCCCCCCCTACATTTTCTTCTATTTCGTCGTTTTCTTCATTCTGGGATATTTCCTCTACGGCACCCTCTATGCCGCGGTTGCGTCCACGGTCAATAACGAAAAAGAGGCCCAGCAGATGCTTATGCCCATCACCATGTTCCTGGTCCTTCCCATCCTCCTGATGACCATGGTAATCAAAGATCCCAGCGGATCGACGTCGGTCATCCTCTCGCTCATCCCGTTCTTCGCCCCGATCATCATGTTCATGCGCATCTGCGTCCTGATGCCTCCGGCCTGGCAGGTGGCCCTGTCGATCGGGCTGCTCGGACTGACGGTGGTGGCCATGGTCTGGCTTGCGGCCAAGATCTATCGCATCGGGATCCTGATGTACGGCAAGAAGCCCAGCCTGCCCGAGATCGTCAAGTGGATCAAATACAGCTGACGGGAATTTTCTCTTGATTTTCCTTTTCAGTTATGGAAAAATGGGGCGACCTTTTTACCGAGAGGGCTCAACTTCGGGGCGAAGAAAGAGCGGACGGTAAAGAGAGGTCAAGGAGGATTTTTTTATGTCTTCTACAAAACTTTATGTCGGTAACCTCAATTACAAGACCACCGACGAGAAGCTCAAGGAATTGTTTTCTCCGTACGGCGAGGTTACCTCCGTCAACATCCTTCAAGGAAGAGGCTTTGGCTTTGTGGAAATGGCGACTCCCGAATCTGCGCAAGAGGCCAAGGACAAGCTGAACGGAACGGACGTCGAAGGCCGGAAGATCATCGTTAACGAAGCCCGGCCCCGGACCGAGCGGCCCAGAGAGCGGAGAGAGGGAGGAGAGAGAAGAGATTTTCGTAAGTTCTAATATAGATCGCTAATCTTTCCTGACGGCGACAATTCCCCCCTTTTGAGAGAGAAATCTCGAGAAGAGGGTCGTCTGTTTTAAACGGGGACATGGACCGAATTAAGAACCCTGCAATAAGGTCTCACCCGGGTTATCGGCGCTAATTCGGTTCATGTCCCCATTTTTTTATGGCGTAAACCTTTCCCGAAAAGATTTCGTAACTACTGGTGGAGTCCAAAAAACGAGGTTGACCATGAAAAACACCGTCAAATCAGGAAAAATTGCAGCGTTGATCACGGGTTCCCTGTTCTTGTCCGCATGCTTCCGGGTCCAGGTTATCCGCCATGTGGACAACCCTGACGTGTATTTCGCCAATCTCCATAAGCAAATCGAGCAGATCGAGCGGGAGAACCCGCGAAGGCTGGGGCGGGCCCATGACCTCTGTCTTTTCGTCTACGAGCACGGGGAAGACCAGATCATCAAACTGACCATTCCGCTCTGGATCGTCAACCTGGCCATCGACGCGGGCCATGAGGCGGCCGAGAACGACCGTGAATGGAGAAAATGGAAAAGCCGCTATGATCTCGACTGGGACGTCCTCCATGATCTGGGACAGTTCGGGCCCGGCCTGCTCGTGGCCGTCGATGACGAGCAGGACAAGGTTTTGATATGGTTAAAGTAGGAGATAAAATGTTGTCGCTCGGATTGCCGGGCCCTTTCAGGGCTCGCAATGACTACTGAGAAAATCATATCATTATATGGCATGGAAGAGATAAAAGAGTTCAATCATGATAACACCTGGACTCTGGTTCAAAAGGTCAAGGACGGGGACCGGGAGGCCTTCATGACCCTCACCCGGATGTACCAAAAGAAAGTGTTCGTCCTGACCTATTCATTCTTCCGGAACAAGGAGGACGCCCTCGACCTGGTCCAGGAAACCTTCCTGAAGCTTTACCAGAAGATCGATTCCTTCCGCCGCGGCCATAATTTCGAAGCCTGGCTCCTGCAGATCTCGAGGAACCTCTGCATCGATTATTACCGTAAGAATATGAGCCGACGCCGCGAGCTCGAAAGCGAAAAGACCGTCGAGGAGCTGAACGTTCCAGACGGCCGGTCGCAGGGCGGTGAGCAGGCTCAGGATCTCAAAGACATCCTCTCCCGTTGCGTGGACAAGCTGGCCGAGCGCCAGCGCACGATCTTCATCATGCGGCACTACAACCAGCTCAAGAACGAGGAGATCGCCCAGGCTCTTGGCATTTCTCCGGGGACGGTGAAATCCCTCCATTTCAAGGCCGTCCATAATTTGCGGGCGCTGATGGGCCCGTATCTGGGGTGGGAAACATGAGCGACTGTCAAAAGATCCAAGGATGCCTGGCCGCTTTCCTTGATGGAGAGCTCAACGGCAACGATGAGGTTCACATGAAAAAGCATCTCGACGACTGCCCGGAATGCCGGCGGAGTCTGGAGGATATGCGTCGGATCCTGGACGGCGCCGAGGCCGTTCGCGAGGACATTCAAAAAGTCATGGACACGGTCGATTGGGATGCCCTGCCGCGGCAGATCGCGGAAGCTGCTTTTGCCGGGAAAGGACGCGCTCCCAGGGTTTCGAGAGCGTCATCATTCTGGCAGGCGTTGGTCCAGCCGCGCTTCCGGCCGGTCTATGCCGGATTGCTCGCCGGGATCGTCGTCGGCGCCGTCGGCATGTTTTTCGCTCTTAAACCGCAGATCTTCCGCCCGGCCGCCGGCCTAAAATATTCCGCCTCGAGCGATTTCATCGACCGCGTGGAGCTCCAGCTCGCGAAACGGGAAACGCTCGATTATCTCGACAAAAGCCAGTATTTGATCCTCGATTTCATCCAATCCCCGCCCGGCCGGGTGCGGCTCTCACAGAAGGATCTGAATCCTCAGAGAGCGCGGGACATGCTTTCCAAGAAACGCTACATCAATCAGCAGCTGGACAAGATGCAATTGGCCAGGGCCCGGGAGGTCTGCAACCAGATTGAGTTCCTCTTCCTCGAGCTTTCCCAGATCAGCGACGAGCTGACCGCGGAGGAAGCGGCCAGGATCAAGGATTTCGTCGAACAAAAACAGCTCCTTCTGAAAATCAAGCTCTTAAAGAAAGAGCTCCAGAAAAGCGAGGTCTGAGATGAAAACGATTCGAATATATATGGCGGTTTTGATTTTTATCGCGGCAGGCCTGGGTGCCCTGGGCGAGACGATTCAGACGGCGCAAACGGCCGATGAGAAGTCGTTTCAGGAGATCAAGCTCCTGGTCTTTGATGAAAAGTGGATGGAAGCCCAGTCCCGACTCGAGGATTTTCTCGCTCGGTATCCCCAGAGCTCCTATTATTCGCAGGCCCTCTACTACAGGTCGAAATGCCTGGAAGAGCAGGAAGGAAAGGAGCGGGAGGCCATCAGCTCCTACAAGGAGTACCTGAGGCTCAAAGACAGGAACAAGAACCTGGCCGAGGACGCCGAGGTCTCGGTCATCGACCTGGCCATGAAGCTCTACGATGAGGGAGATAAGGGATTCGTCCGGGAAGTCGAAGACCGGATTTCCAGCCCGAACAGGGTCGTCCGCTACTTCGCGGCCGTGCAACTGAGCTACGTCAAAGAGAAGCGGATCGCCGACAAAAGCGTTCCCGTGTTGAAGCAGATCATCGAAGAGGAGAAGAGCACCGAGCTTCGGGACAAGGCGAGGATCGCTCTGCTCCGCGTCTCCCCCGAGGCTCTGGCCGGGATCGAAGAAAAGCGCGACGAAAAAAAAGTCCGGATGCTGAAGATCGTCGTTATGGACGACCGGGCGAAGAAAATTGAGTTCCAGCTCAATATCCCCTGGGCGCTGGCTGACCTGGCCCTCGGGGCCATCCCGGAGGAGGAGAAAGCGACGATGCGGATGAAGGGTTATGACATCAACAAGATCCTCAAAGAGCTTCAATCCGTTAAAGGCCGGATCCTCGAGATCAACGACGCCAAAGAAGGAAAAACCATTAAAATTTGGATCGAATAAATTCAAGGAGGCACGCATGAAAAAATTCGCTGTTTGGACCCTGGCCGTATTCATGCTGGGTTGTTTCGCGGCACCCGTCGTGAAGGCCGAAAAAAAGGATGACCTTCAGGCCATCAAAAAGGCCGTCAAGGAAAACCCGGCTTATGAGGCCGGCAAGGATGTGAAGTGGTTCAAGGTCCTGGTCACGGACGCGAAGACCAACAAGGACAAGGTCCGGATCACACTGCCCATCTCGATCGTCGAGATCGTTCTCCGCTGCGCCGACGACAAGCGCATCCGGATGCACCGCGAAGACTGCGATATCGACATCGGGGCCCTCTTCGCCGAGCTGAAGAAGGTCGGTCCCGCGTCGTTCATCGAGGTCATGGACGAGGACGAGATCGTCAAGGTCTGGCTGGAATAGCCCGCCGTCCCCAGGCCTACGCCGAGATCCCCCTTTCTTCTCCCTTCTTTAAAAGGGAGGAGGAAGGGGGATTTTTTTTATCCCGCCTTGCGTCCTTGGCCGGGACAGCGTATTGTATTCTTCTGAGAACGGTCCGCGCCCGGAAGGAGAGGACGCCATGGAGATCAAGCTAACGAAAAGGCAATACGAAGTCTTGATGCGGCTGGCCTATCTTGGAAATTGGGTCGTCAACGGTTTCCATCCCGAAGACAGCGATGCGGAAACGGACGCCGTCGAGGACGCCGTTTACGGTAAGGCGCGGGATTTCGGGCTTGGGAAGCTCGTGTATTACGATGAGGACGTCGATGAATGGTATCCGACCAACGAAACCGAGGATCTCTGGCTGGCCGACCTTGATCAATATAAAAACGACGTGTTCTGGGAGGAGCTGGAATACCGGCTCGCCGACCGGGATCTCGTCGCCCGGTACGGAGAGAGTGCTGTCGATGGTATGAGCGCAGAAGAACGCGAGCGGATGGACCGGGAGCTCGTCGAGCATTATTATGAAGAATTTGCCCGGAACGGCCTCAAGAACCTGGCCCTCGTCCGTCCCAGCTGACGGGCCTCAGGCCCCCCGCAAATTGAAACACTATTTTTTCTTCGTTTTTCCGACCAGTCTGTCATAGACGGCCAGGCCGATCATCGAAAGCACCGAGATCCCGGTGATGATCAGCCACATGGGGGCTATGTTTACCGCCAGGCCGTTTTTCTGCGGCGTGGTGATGAATTTCTCGAACAATGCGCCGCCCAGCAGGCCGCTGATGATGCTCCCGAGGGCGATGGGCAGGTTGACGTACCCGAGATATAATCCTTCCTGGCCCTTGGGCGCGATGGCGCCCAGATATTCGTAGATTCGCGGCGAGGCCAGCATTTCGCCCATGGCCATGGAGGCGATGGAGATGATCATAAAGATACCGGCCAGCGGAAGGGCCAGCCCCAAGAAGCTGACTTTGCGGGCCACATCAGAAAAGAGGAGCGGAGGAAGGACATTGACCAGCATCCCGGCCGTTATAACCGCGGCGCCGAAGAGCATGGATTTGACCGGCGGCCACTTCTTGACCATTTTTGTGATCAAGAGCTGGAGGCTGACGATCATGACCGGATTGGTCAGTGTATAGAGCTCCACGGCGGCATTGGGGTCGATGAACCTCAGGAAAAGAGGCATGAGGTTATAAAGCTGGGTATAGGGAACCCAGAACAGCCCGATGACGATCAGGAAAAAGACGAACTTGATGTTGCGTAGAACGATGAAGATTCCGAGGATCGCCTGGCCGAGCGTTTTTTTCTGGACTTGCTGGCTGTCCTTTTTGCCGTCGCTCACGTATTCCGGTTCCTTATAAATAAAGAGCACGACCGCCAGGCCGATCAGGGCGAATATCGCCGAAGCAAAGGTGAAGATGGCCGGGATGCCGAGGCCGAGGATTTTACGGATAAAATATGAAACGCCGCGGCCCGTGATCGAGCCGATGTTGATGATCATGTAAAAAATGCCGAAGGCGAGCGTCGCCCGTGTCCCCGCTGTTTTCTGGACCGTGCCGGCGATGCAGGGCTTGACGATCGAGCCGCCCATGCCGAGGAGGAGAATCCCGAGCAAAATGGGGAGGGTGTAATCGATCGTTTCTGCGGCTTGATGACCGCTGAGGCCGGGCCAGAATTTCTGGACGTTGCCGAGGACGAAGTAGGCGAGCGAGATCATGAAGAAAGAAAGAGTCAGCAAGCGTTTATAGCCGAATTTGTCGGCCAACGTTCCGGAAAGGATGGGCAGGAAATAGATAAGCCCCCAGAGGAGCGATCCGTTGAGAAATGTCGCGACCGTCGGCCGCATGCCCAGGCTCTCCTTGAGGTAGATCACCATGAAGGAGGCCATCGAGTAATAGGCGGCCCGTTCGAAGAGCTCGATCGTGTTGGCCGTCCAAAAAGTCTTCGGAAATTTTTGCTTGGCGGGAATCACGTCGTTCATGCCTGGCTCCTTATGTGTCTTTGAGGATGGCGGCAGTATTCTATTCGCACTCCAGCCGAAAAATCAACGGAATTCGTCGTAAGCAATTCTTTTTCCGGTGTCAGGCTAATATCGACGCATTAATTAGAATGACATCCCCGTTCGGGCGGCGCTTAGGCCGCCCCCAGCCCCCGGGCCCCGGGGAACCAGTCCCGTCGGTTCCCCCCGTCGGAAAAGCCGACGGGGCCCCCCTCCGCTACGGGGACTTGAGGGCGGCCCAAGCGCCGCTCATACATTGTCACTTTATTTATCGCGTTTGTATTAATTTCGGGCGGGGTCCTGTCGCGGCTCTTCCCCGGCCGTGCTCGCCGCCAGGCCGCTGCGCGCGGGCGGGGAGCCCCTTCGCCGCGCCACCCCTGCTCGACGAGTGGCGCTCCGGAAAAAGAATTACTTCGAATGCATGTATGAAAGCGCTGCTGATGTCAAGGATCTAAAAAGGTGATTCTTTAATGATGGCATCTTCCTCCTTGAGAGAACAGTGGTTACGTTTCTTAAGCTCGATCCGTTTCGCCGGAGGCATGTATTCGCCGTCAGTGCGGCATGAGCATCTTCCCCAGCGAGTCGCGCATTCAATGAACGAATCTCGAAGATTCATGCGAGCGACGCGCTTACTCCTGGGTCGACGAAATCGGTTTCTGCGGTTCTTTGTAAGCCTCATTCTTTTTCAACACCCAAAATACGGCTTCCGCCATGTGCCGAGCCACGGCGACGACCGCCTTGGCATGGCCTTTCCGTTCCCGGAGTCGATGATAAAGTCGGGTCATATGGTAATGCGACCAGTGCCTTTGATGAAGGACGATCATGTTGGCCGCTTCGATCAGAGCCCACTTCAAGTACCGATTCACGTCCGGCCGGACCTTCCCGAAGAAAGTCTTTCCGCCGCTCGACTTCACCCGAGGAACCGTTCCGGCGTAACTGGCCAGATGCTCCGGACCGGGGAATCTCGTGATATCCCCGATCTCCAAAGCGATGACCACGGCCAGGATTTTCCCGATCCCGGGAATCGTCATCAACAGCTTCATCGCCGGAGTCGCCTCGACAACCTCCTGAATCTCCTTTTCACTCAACCGAATATGATCCTCAACCTGATCCAAGAGCTCGAGCTGCGTCTCCACGGACCGGCGCGTGTAGGGAGGCAGTTCCTTCAGCCGCTTCGCCAGGATCTCCCGCCCCTTCATCCCAAACAGATCGCTGACCTCGTCAATCTCGATCGCGTACTTGGCCAAGGTCGC
>JALHTW010000194.1 GCA_022866045.1 Candidatus Aminicenantota bacterium
ACCTCAAATCAGCCCGCGTTCGATTTTCAAATAGCCGTTCTCGAAGCTCCCCAGGGGCTTGAGGACTTTTTAAATAACAGACAACAGAAAAAATGTCAAGAAAAAAAATTGTGTAAAAGGCAACGTGAATATTTCCGCTTTGTACATCACGTAGATTCTCTCGAGCGCAGGGCTCTGAGGTCCGATGGGGAGCCTTCTCCACGGATGGTCAGGAAAAATAGGGAGACACAATACCTATTTCCCTAATTCCGATTTAAGGAAACGGATGTTATGTCTCCCCGTTGAATTACAAGCGTCCCCCGGCTACGCTTCGATCTCCCCATATCTCCATTTGGCGAATTTCAGGAGGAAATGGCAGCTCCCGTAGGAAAGCGCGGCGAGGACCGCAAACAGGATAAGAAAGATCGCGTTCCCGATTATGCCCGCCTTGATCAGAAACTTGATGATAAAAAAGAGGATCGTCAAGATACCGATGTCGGCGATTATGGCGAGGAGGACATTCAGGTTCTGCTTGATGGCCTTCTGCGGATTGGTCCAGTCGAGAAGCGGCCGAGCCAGGTCGATGATCATCCCGACCGCCGTCAAAGCGACCGTGGCGACCATGGCTAGGCCTACGGCTGGGGCTATGATCCCGATCTTGAGATGTAATATTGCCGTCAGGACGATAGACGATGCCGCGATCCCGAGAAGGGAGATGATATAGGAATGGAGGAATTTGGCGGTCACCTGTTCCCGCGGCGAGACGGGGATGACTTTGGACATCCAGAACTGGCTCCCTTCGCGCGAGAACGTCGATGAGGACGTGCCGTTCAGGCTGCCGCAGACGGCCATGAAGCAGGCCGCGACCAGAGTGACAAAGAGAGGCTTTCCCGAGGTCAAAGCTTTCAGGATGAAGGCGTTGTCCCCTCGGCCCATTCCCGTGCTGGCCATGATAACGAACAGGAGGGGAACAAGGACGACGACCAGAACTCCGTTCAGCAAAAAGATGGGCGTGCGGTTCATGATCCGCCACTCGCGCGAGAAGATCGCCTTTACCGGACGGCGGCCGGACGAAATCCTCCGCGACATTTCCATCCGCGAAAGCGTTTTTTTCCGGCCGGAGATCTCCCCGATCCCGATAAGGCCGCGGTAGAACAGTTTCTCAGAGACGAACAGAATCCCGGACAAAAGAAGGAGGGACGTCCCGATAAAAAGCAGCAGGTTGAAGAGTCCGGAGCCGGTCCATCCTCCGGCCAGCGCTTTGGTCGCCCAGATGCTGGGCGGGAAGCCCGCGCCGACCCGCCTCAGCAGGCTGTCCGGGGAGGTAAAGAACTTGACCAGCGCCTCCGGGTCGGGTTTCGAGCCCGCGGACTTATTCGCAAAGAACTGCAGTCCCACGCCCGCCGCGATCAGGACAAGGCTGCCGACGATGATCAGGGCGTCCTTCTTCCGGCTGAGATTGACCACGCGCATCATGCCGATGACCAGGAGCGAGACGATGGCCAGCGGGATGACCGGAAGAAGAGCATAGACGACGAGCGCGTTGGCCCAGTAGGGGAGTCCGGCCTTGGCCAGGATTCCGAAATAGACCACGACCGGAAGGACGATGGCCATGATCGTCAGATATTCGTTGACCAGGATCACCGTGAACTTGGACATCATGACCTCGAACGGCTTGAGCGGCAAAGGGATGAGCATTTCGAGGTCCTTGGAAAAATAGAACGCCGAAATCACGTAGTACAGGCCGAAGAGGAGGACAAACAATTGGCTGGCCAAGATGCCGAACGTCAGCAGGGCTTGCTGCTGGCCCAGCGGCTGAAGCATGCCGTAGATGAATTTGATCAATTTGAGAAAGCCGTAGAGCGCCGGAAAGAGGCCGACAAGACCCAGGGCGATGAGCGGAACGAGCCAGCGGTCCTTCTTTTGCTTGAACAGCCGGTAGTGAAGGACCGAAAGCCCGAAATTGGATTTCAGGCCGGCGCGAATGAGGGGGAAAAGTCTTCTCATTTCTCCGTGAGCTCCAGAAAAATATGTTCGAGCGACTGCTCGGACTTGTCGGTTTTCTTGAGCTCGTCCATGGTCCCGCAGGCGATGAGCTTTCCCTTATTGATGATCCCGATGCGGTCGCAGAGCTTTTCGGCGACTTCCATGATATGGGTTGAGAAGAAGAGTGTCTTACCCTGGTCGCAGTGCTCACGCATGAGCTCCTTCATATGGTGGGCGGCCCGGGGGTCCAACCCGACCATCGGCTCATCAAGAACCATGACCCGGGGTGCCGGCAGCAACGCGGCGGTCAGGACGATCTTCTGTTTCATGCCGTGGGAGTAGCTTTGGATGGGGTTCGCCACGGCCTGTGAAAGCTCGAAGACCTCGAGCCATTTTTCGATCCTCGACAACCGCTCGGTTTTCGGAACGCCATAAACGTCGCCGATGAAATTCAAATACTCCAGGCCGGTCAACCGCTCGTAAACGGCGGGATAGTCCGGGACATAGGTCGTGATCGACTTGCACTTCAGGGAATTTTGCTGTGTGTCGAGGCCGTTGACGGCGATCGTCCCGGAGTCCGGCTTGAGAAGCCCGACGATCATCTTGATCGTCGTCGTTTTTCCGGCGCCGTTGGGCCCCAGAAAACCGAAGATCTCGCCCGGCTTGACGGTCAACGTCAGTTCATCCACGGCTTTGACCTTGCCCTTGTTGTAGCTTTTGGAAACATGATGGAGTTCGATCATGGGCCGCTCCTTGCCGCCGAGTTCGAGATGGGCCGTATCGGCTAAAATTCTTATAGCATATCCGAAGGAAAAATTCTAAAGTTTTAAAGAGAGTGATATTGACTTTCCAGTCTTATATTTAATATTCTAGCTTCTGTATTTATCCCGGAGGGAGGCTTAAACCTTTGGACAATAAGCCGATCTTAAACATCAAATCTCTGAAAGAACAGGTCTATGAATATCTCCGGGAACAGATGAGGAGCGGAGACATCCTTCCAGGGTCGGTCATCGACATGGAGGAGACCTCGAAAAAACTGGGCGTCAGCAAAACGCCTTTGCGCGATGCGCTTCTTCAGCTCGAGATGGAAGGCTTCGTCACCATCCTTCCCCGGCGCAAGGTCATCGTCAACGTCCTTTCGGTCCAGGACATCAAGAACTATTACGAGATCATCGGGGCGCTTGAAAGCGCGGCCCTTCTTTTGGCCTTCGACCATCTCAAGGAGTCCGACATTCAATATCTTGAAAAATTGAACGCCGAGATGAAGGACGCCATCGACAAGGACGATTTCGATCTCTATTATGAGAAGAACCTCCGGTTCCATAACGTGTATCTCAACCCGAGCGGCAACGAGAACCTGGTCAAGATCGTCAATACGCTGAAGAAGCGGCTCTACGATTTCCCCCGCCAGAAGGGATTCGTCAAGGAATGGGAATTGGCCTCGATCGGCGAGCACGGCGGGCTCGTCAACCTCCTCAAACAGAAGAACAAGAAAGAGGCTGTGAATTTCATCCGGGACGTCCACTGGTCGTTCAAGGTCCAGGAAAAATACATCAGCAAGTATTACACGCGGGCATCCGCCGTCATTTGAGAGGATTCTCGCGCCTTCCCGGCCGCACCGGCTTGCATTTCCCCGTTAGAAGATTTATTTTAATAAGGTGATAGAGTTTGTGGTTTGAAGGAGGTTCGGTGCCGAAAACGCGCCCTGTTTTCCTGATCCTTGTCGCGGCGGCCTGCCTGACGCTTGTGAGCGAGGGAGCTGCCCAGAAGACCAAGCTTCCCGATCGATATAAAAAATGGCTGGACGAGGAGGTCGTCCATATCATCGTTCCGCTCGAGCGCGAAGTCTTTTTGAAGCTCACGACGGACAGGGAACGGGACCTTTTCATCGACGCGTTCTGGAAGCACAGGGACCCGACGCCCAACACGCCGGAGAACGAGTTCAGAATAGAACATTACCGGCGGATCAATTATGCCAACCGCTATTATGGCCGCTCCGCGCCCATCCCGGGCTGGAGGACCGACCGTGGCCGGATTTACATCATCCTCGGCGAGCCGAACGACATCCAGAGGATCGAAGGGAAGACGAGCATCTATCCCTCGGAGATCTGGTTCTACCAGAACAAAGACAGTCTCGGCCTGCCCCCCGGGTTCAATTTGGTCTTTTTTCAGGAGGGAGGGCTGGGGGATTACAAACTGTACAGCCCCGCCAAGGACGGCCCCCAGGCCCTTATGCCAAGCTATTTAGGCGACCCGGCGGATTATATGAAGGCTTATGAAGCCCTCAGAGAGATCGAGCCGACGCTCGCCGATGTCTCTCTGTCTTTGATCCCCGGGGAAAGCTCGTCCGGGTGGGGCCGGCCGTCGCTCGCCTCCGACATGCTGATTCAGAGGGTCGAGAACGTCCCGCGAAGCCAGGTCGAAGAGAGGTATGCCCAAAAATTTCTCCAGTACAAGGACATCGTGGATGTGGAATATTCGACCAATTACCTCGACAGCGACTCCCTGGTGAAGATCATCAAAGACCCTTCCGGGATCTATTTCGTTCATTATGCCGTCGAACCGAGACGGCTTTCGGTGGATGCGTATGAGAATAAGTACTCCGCGACCTTGAAGATCAACGGCACGGTGACGACACTCGACGGCCGGATGATCCACCAGTTTGAGAAGACGGCGACCGTGAACATGGACGAGGCCCAGATGAAGGCGGCTAATATCCAGCCGTTCGACCTTCATGATCTGTTTCCTCTCATCCCGGGGACCTATAAGCTCTCGATCCTCGTCAAAAACGAGGTCAATAAGGAATTCACGTCGCTCGAACAGACTCTTGTCATTCCGGGCGATTCGCCACCCCTCCAGATGACCTCGCCCATTCTCGGATACAAAGTGGCGAGCGTGGACAGCGCGAAAAAAGCGATCAAGCCTTTCCAATTCGGCACCCGCCAGATTTATTGCCAGCCGAGCCGGGTGTTTACGAAAAAGGATACCCTGGCTGTAGCCTTCCAGGTTTTTGGTCTCACTCCCCAGCAAAAACAATCGGGCCAGATCAAATTCGTTTTTCTAAAGAACGGTCAGCCGGCCCTGGAGAAGAACAGGGCCGTCGGAGAGTACGGCGAATTCCCTTATGTCCTCGAAGAATTTCCGCTGGCGGATTTCCTTCCCGCGCATTACAACCTCAAGGTCTCTGTCATCGCGGATGGACGGGAGCTCATCGCCGGACCGGAAGAATTCGATGTCACCTATCTGGAGGCAATTCCCCGTCCCTGGTTCTATTCCAAGCTCATGCCCGAAACCTCGGACCCTCTTTACGCCCAGCTCATCGGGAGCCAGCTTTTCAACGCCGGCCGCGTCGAAGAGGCCAAAGCCTATTTGGAGAAGGTTTATAGACAGAAGCCGGATTCGGCGGACGCAGCGTTGGCTCTAGCTCAGGCCTATATGGCCTTGGGAGAACTCGTAAAGATCCCTCCGGTTCTCTCTCTATTCTTAAGCCCGCCCCAGCCGCCGAAATATGAGATTTATTTTCTCGCCGGCCAGGTGCATCAGAAGCTGGGAGAGTTTGCCAGGGCCCTCGAGATTTTTGACCAGGCCGTTTCCCACTTCGGCATCAACGCAAGCCTCCTCAATGCCATCGGCGAATGCTATTTCCAGTCGGGGAAGCCGAAGGAAGCTCTGGCCGCATGGGAAAAGTCTCTGCAGATCAATCCCAACCAGCCGGAGATTAAGAAGAAAGCGGACGCCTTAAAGGAGAAGAAATGAAGCGGCGCATATACCGAGGGCTTTCGCTGGTGCTGCTGGCAGGCCTGTCTTTTTCCGCCGGATGCCGCCTGTACAACCTTGAGCGGAGACTCAATCCCGTGAACGCCGATTTTTTGAGCAAGGTCCGCTATGTCATCACCCGTGAAGAGAGGAAGACCTTTCTCGAGCTCCCGGATTCCGGAAAGCCGCAATTCATCGAGGAATTCTGGAAACGCCGCGATCCCGATCCGGACACGGAGGAGAACGAATTCAAGATCGAATACTTTAACCGGATCGAACGGGCGACACAGCTTTTCATGGGCGAAGGAATGCCGGGCTGGCTCACGGACCGGGGCCGGATCTATGTTCTCTTCGGGCCGCCGATGGACAGGATCACCCAGCCTGTGAGCGGCGACGCCTATTCCCGGTGCCAGGAGGTCTGGTACTACGGCAACTTTCCCGTCGTTTTCATCGACCAGACCTGCACGGGGACTTATAAGCTCGTGACCTATGAGCTGAGCGGCTTACGGGACATCAACTTGACGTACATGCACGCGCTGAATACGGCTCAGGCCGAGGCCCAGAAGACATTCAAGGAAGAAAAGGCCCTGTTCAATTTCGAGGCGAGTCTCAAGATCAAGCTGCGGGAGCCGGAGCGGATCGAAGGGGTTGTTGTTTTGGAAGTTCTCTATGAGCGCATCTGGTACAAGTCCGAGGGGAAAAGGCTGTGGACGACGCTCCAGGCTGTCCTCGAGCTGAAGGATGCCGGGAAGAATACGATCTGGCAGCACAAGGCTGACTATGACATCAACCTCGATGAAGCTGAGCTCGAACAGAAGGCCGGGAAAAAATATACCATTGAAATTCCCGTCGTAATCCAGGATGAAGAAAAGATCAAAGGGCTCGGTCAGGGCCAGAGCCTTCTCTATATCACGTTGATCAACACGACCGGCCCTGAGACCCAGAAAAAAGCCATTGAATTTAAATGAGAAAAATGAGGGACATGTTCCGAATTTAATAAGCCTGTCGAAAGACTTCAAAATATTCTTAAGAGGAAATGACGTCGCGAGCGAAGCGTGGCGATCTCACCGAGGAAATGAAAGGGAGGCTCCCATGAGGTCTCTTCTTCAAAAATCTATGCTGATCCCGGTCATATGTTTTACGGCGCTTTTTGTCGTCTGTCTCTTGACGGCCCAGGAAAACCTGGGGCGGGGGAGGGTCACCGGGACCGTCGTGGACGAAAAGGGCAATCCTGTCGAAGGTGCGCTCATCGCGGCCGAAAGCCTTCAGTCCAAAGCCAAGCTCGAAGGCAGCTCGGATAAAAAAGGCCATTTCGCCATCGCCGGATTCGGCACGGGCGGATGGCGGATCACGGCCTCCAAGGACGGTTATGTGAAATCCTTCGTTGAAATGGGCGTCAGCCAGCTCAAGGCGAATCCTCCGCTCACTTTTACCTTAAAAAAAGTCACCGGCATGGCGGCATTCTTCCAAGACAAGGCCTCGACCGATCTCTTCGACAAAGGCAATCAGCTCATCGAGGAAGGCAAATATGATGAGGCCGTCAAGGTCTTCGAGGAATTCCTGGCGAAATATCCCGAGATCTATCAAGCGCGCCTCAACATCGGGTCATGTTTCCTGAAAAAAGGAGACCTGGAGAAGGCGGCGTCGGAATTCCAGCTGGCCCTGGATAAGGCCCTCGAGATGCACGGCTCTTACAAAAAAGAGCCGGCGACCTCGCTCCGCGCCTTTTCAGGGCTGGGAGAGATCGCCCTAAGAAAAGACGATTTCGAATCGGCTCAGAAATATTTCCGGGAGGCGCTCGACGTTTCGCCCGAAGACGAGACAGCGGCCTACAATGTCGGGGAAATCTTCTTTTCCAACCAGAAGGTCGATGACGCGATTAAATATTTCGAGCTGGCGATCCAGATCAAGAAAGACTGGTCCAAGCCTTATTACAGACTCGGCATCGTCTATCTCAATAAGGGCGATTTCGCCAAATCCCTCGAATGCCTGAAAAAGTTCATCCAGATGGACCCGGAGAACCCGGACGTTCCCCAGGCTAAAAATATGATCGAAGCGATCGAGAAAATTAAGAAATAAACTCCGCAGTGCGCAGCAATAAATCCCTGACTTTTGTTTTCATGATCGGGCTTGTTTTTTCCTCGAATGTCAGCGCTCTCGGCCTTACGACCCGGCCCCAGAACCGGAAAGCCGGTCTGAATGTCCTTCTTATTACCATCGATACGCTGAGGGCCGACCGGATCGGTTTATATAACCCCAGGCATCCGATGACCCCAAGCATTGATCGTTTTGCCGCGGACAGTATCGTCTTTACCAGAGCGTTTTCCCATACATCCACGACCCTGCCGTCGCATGCCAATATCCTTTTGGGGACGACCCCCTCCTATCACGGCGTTCACGACAACGCCAACTTTGTCGTCCGCGAGGATTTGCTGACTTTGGCCGAACACCTCAAGAGCTGCGGCTATTCGACGGGCGCGTTTCTGGGCGGCTTTCCTCTTGATGCCCGCTTCGGACTCGGCCAGGGCTTCGATGTCTACGATGATCATTTCACCCAAGGAGATCCGGGCATCGAACAGGGCCGGGAGCGAAGAGCCCAGGCCGTCCTTGACAGCGCTTTAAGCTGGTTGAAAGGACGAAAATCGCCCTGGTTCCTCTGGATACATTGTTTTGATCCCCATGATCCCTACACCCCTCCCGAGCCGTATCGGTCACAGTATGCGAAAAATCCCTATGACGGTGAGGTGGCTTACACCGATTCCGTGATGGGCGCCCTTTTTCGGTATCTTGGCGAAACCGGCCTTCTTTCTTCGACCTTTATCGTCTTCACGGGAGACCATGGAGAGTCGCTCGGCGAGCATGGTGAAAAAACACATGGCTATCTGGCTTACAACTCGACCATCTGGATCCCTTTGATCCTCCGGCTTCCCGGGGGAGAACATCATGTCGTCGAACAGAATGTCTCCCATATTGACATCTTTCCCACCGTCTGCGACGTTCTCGGCATCAAAACGCCGGCCTTCCTCCAGGGGACATCGCTCCTGCCTTTGCTGAAAGGGAAGGGCCTGGAGGAGAAGCCGATTTTTTTTGAATCTCTATCTCCTTATTACAATATGGGTTGGGCCCCGATCACGGGATTCATTTTCAAAAACGAAAAATTCATCGATTCCCCCATTCCCGAACTCTACGACCTCAGCAAGGACTTCGACGAACGCAAAAACCTGGCGGAGGGAAGGAATCTGAATGATTTTCGAGACGAGCTCGGGCGAATCCTCCGCCGCCAATCTTCGGAAGAGAGCAGCAAAGCCGGACAAAAGATGGATCGGGAGACGCAGCAAAAATTGATGAGCTTAGGCTATTTAGCCAGCCGTCAGGGCGGCAAGAAAGCGGCGTTCAATACGGATAACGATGTGAAGGTTCTCCTCCCGCTGCATAATAAATGCATGGAGGCCCTGGACCTTTTTCGGGCGGGGAAAGAGAGAGAAGGCGCGGAAACGCTGAAGGAAATCATCACGGCCGGGAAGCCCGTCAGCACGGCTTACGTCAACCTGGCCGCCGTTTATAAGAGACAGGGACGATGGCCGGACGCGATTTCGGTCTTGAAAATGGGCCTGGCGAATCTTCCCGATGTCTATGATCTCTTTGCTCAATATATCACGTGTCTCTATGAGGCCGGCCGGTTCGACGAAGCCCTCCAGGCTTTTGAAACGATGGGCTACCCTCAAGCCCAATCCGATCCCGTCATCTGGAATTATGTCGGGCTCTCCTACTGGAAAAAGGGGAATGCGGCCAAAGCCCAGCAGAGCTATGAGAAATCGATCGCCATCGATAAGAAATTCGCCGTTCCCTACAACAGCCTCGGAAGTCTGCTGACCTTTCAATTCAAATCGACGAATGATCCGGCGTCGTACCGGAAGGCCATCGAATACTACGGACAGGCTATCGCCCTGGATCCTTCTTACGGCGAGGCCTTTCATGGCCTGGGAGTGGCTCATTTCCAAGCGAAAAATTACGAGAAGGCCATCGTCTGCCTGAAGAAAGCGCTGGACCTCGAACCCGATCTGGACGAGGCGCTTTATTTCCTCGGAGTCGCTTATTTGATGCGGGGAGAGAATGTCCCCGCCTATCAGTATTTCATGAAATACAAAAGCAGCCCGTCGTACGGCCTTCTTAGCGACACCGAGAAGGCTCGCCTGGATAGCTATATCGCCAAATGCAAGAGGGATTGACCGAAAATAGACGGGGCATTAACGGAAAGAAAACAAGAGAGAGACGGCGGAAAGAGAAGGGGGCGGCTCAAAGGCCGCCCCCTTAATCGTTTGTCGCAGTTAGAAGCTGAACCGGGCGCCGAGCCTGGCCGAGCGGACGCCGTAGATGCTGGTGATCTGGGCGTACGTTGTCGAGGGCGTATAGGCCACGGGGGTCTGGTCGTACCGCAGATAGGGGGCGGGGTC
>JALHTW010000004.1 GCA_022866045.1 Candidatus Aminicenantota bacterium
CCATCGCCTCATCCGCCGGCTGCAATCCAGTCCCCGCCGCAGCCCTCCACCCGCCCCGGAAGGCTGAGGGCCCTCCGGGGCGGGCGGCAGCATGAGGTTTGTATGAAGAACGGACCCAAGGAAACTCCCCAAAGATGATCGGGGAGTTTCCCGGCCTTGTCCGTGACCTGGATGCTATTTCTTAATGATTTCCTTGTACTTCTCGGAAATCTCCTTCCGGAAGTAGGAATTGACCTCCTCATTCCGCTTTTTCTCGCCGGCGACCGCGGGGTCGTAGACATTGCCGACCTGGATGTCATAGAAGGAGCGGATACCGGCGGTGAACTGGACCGCCTTCTCCGCGTCGGAGCCGGGCGCCCCCTGCACCTTGTACTTGGACGTAATGGGGTAAAGACCGCGACTCATGAAGATCTTTTGACCTTCCTCGGTCAGGAGGAACTCGATAAAGGCGTGGGCCGCCTTGGGATGGGGGGCGCCCTTGAGCACCGCCATCGGTTCGGGGGTCACGTAGGCGTTCTTGGGGTAAACGAACATCACGTCATAGCCGCCGAGAACCTCGGCGAAGGCCATATAGCTGGGAACCGCCACGCCGATGGCGAACTCGCCTTTGGCCACCACGCTCGGCACGTCGCGGGAACGGGCCGTGAAGATTCCCGTGTTGGCCGCCAGTTTGGTCAGCCAGTCCCACCCCTTTTCCCAGCCGTACATGGCCAGGATGACTTCGTAGCTCGCATGGCTCGAGCTCGACCGGTCCGGCGTGCACTGGGCAATCTGGCCTTTGAGTTTGGGATTGAGCAGATCGTTCCAGTCCTTGATCTCCCCGCCCAGGCGCTTGAGCAGCGTCGGCTGATAGATCAGACCGTAGGGTTCCAGCGTCGTTCCCACCCAGAACCCCTTGGAATCCTTCAGGGGAAGCCCTACGGGTTTGCCGATAGTGGCCGGGATCTCGTCCCACATCGCCTTGGGGATGGTCACCTTGTCCAGGAGACCCTGTTCGGCCAAGAGGTCGAACAGCGTTCCCTCTCCGCCCCAGAAAACGTCCGCCTGGGGCTTCCCTTTCCACTCGACGATCTGGCCATAAGCGACCGGCGTACCCTGCGGCATGGCGCTGGTCTTGAGATCCACGTTATACTTCTTCTTCACAAAGGCCACGAAGGCCTTCAGGGCCGGATCATGGACGTCCTTGGAGACCGGGGTAATGAGATAAAACTCATTCTCGATCGCCTGGGCGAAACTGATCCCTGTCAGACAGAAGAAACCCATGACCGTTAGGGCAATGACCACTGCAAAACGTTTCATGATATCTACCTCCCTTATTTATGGTTGCTGCCTTGAACATCTTGAACATCACTTTCCCCTCTTAGATTGAGGGGTTCTCATAGAAATTCAGATATTTCTGAAACCTTTTTTACTGTCCGATTTTCACCAATGCGACATAACCCCAAAAAGAAAAAAATGTCAAGCGAAACCGGTCCGGACGATGTGATGTCCGTCGTCTTCCTCGGCGCCTCAAAATTCGCGACGCGGCTCTTCGACAATGATCTCCAAATAATCTTAATTTTGACATGATATGCGGAAAAGAAAAAAATGGTTGCGTTATGCTTGTCAAGAGATTTATAAATATTCCACCGTATTTAAAATGGGATAGGGGGAACCGGTATTCCATGAGTGCAAGGATATGATTGCACGGTTATGGTCTGAAGTCCTGAATATGCGCCCGAGTGGTGGAGATATCCGGAAACTATAGAATAACTTGTTGGGCCACACCGCGGAGAGTGAGACGTGACTCGTATCGTTCAGGCCATATCCGCATCAGAGATCGAAGCGGCCAGGACGCTGTTCGAGGAGTACGCCGCTTGGCTCGGTCTCGACTTGGGCTTCCAGGGCTTCGCTACGGAACTCGCCGCCCTGCCCGGCGAGTACGCGCCTCCACGCGGCGCTCTTCTGCTGGCCTTGAATGACGAAGTCGCGCTCGGCTGCGTCGGGCTTCGGCCGCTCGAGTGGCCACGTGTCGCGGAGCTGAAGCGTCTCTACGTCAGGCCGCAGGGTCGCGGCCGCCGGCTGGGGTCGCTGCTCTCCCGGGCCGCACTGTCGTTCGCCCGCGATGCCGGATACGAGCGTGTTCGCCTCGATACCCTACCCACGATGGTCTCGGCGCAACGTCTCTAAACCCATAGGAAGTTGGAAAGACGCCGGTCAG
>JALHTW010000195.1 GCA_022866045.1 Candidatus Aminicenantota bacterium
CGCGCTTCCATTCATCGTCGCTCATCTTGGCCTTCGGGTGGACCCAGGCCCAGTTCTTGAGCGGGGTTCGGGCTTGATATTTAGACGGCGTTTCGATGCGGCCGAACCGGGCGGAGCTCAAAACGCCGAAGCTGCCCGCCCCTAAGACTCGAAGGAATTCTCGCCGTTCCACGCTAATTCCTTTTTACACTTTTTCCCGGATTCTTTCAAATGGAAGAAGACGTTAAAAGTCATTGGACGCGAGGCTGGGAGGACCGGTCAGAGGGATGCGCCGCCTTTTTTCCCTTCCTTCTCGGCGATCAGGGCGGCGCCGATGGCCGGGATCAATTGAGCATTTTCGGGCACGATGACGTCCCGCTTCAATCTCTTTTTGAGGCGTTCGACAACGCAGCCGTTCTTGGCCACGCCGCCGGCGAGCATCACTGGACCGCCCAGGTCGAATTTCGTAAGCAGCGGATAGATCCTGTCGATAACGGACTCGTGAAGGCCGAGGGCGATCCGCCGCCGGTCTTTCCCCGAGGCGATGAGCGAGATCACTTCCGATTCGGCGAACACCGTACACGTGCTGGAAATGGAGATAGGGGAGTCGGCCGTCAGGGCTTCTTTCCAGAATTCTTCGATCCGGTATCCCAGGATCGTTGCCATGACTTCGAGAAACCGGCCGGTTCCGGCCGCGCAGCGGTCGTTCAATTCGAATTTTCCGAAATGGCCGTCTCCGGCCACCTCGATGATTTTGAAATCCTGGCCGCCGATATCGATGACGACGCGGCAATCCGGATCGGTAAACCTTGCCCCCAGCGCGCAGGCCTTGATCTCTGAAACGACATGGGCGAAGAAATGGGCCTTCACCAAATGCCGGCCGTAGCCCGTGGCGACGATCCCGGCGAAGTCTCCGGGCTGGATATTCTCTTTGAGCCGCTGAATCGGGTTGTGGACGGTGTCGAATAATTCCGCTGATTCGATCCTTCCCCCGCGGAGGCGGACGATTTTGGTCGTTCGTGAGCCGAGATCGATCCCCAGGGCAGGCTTAGGGCTTGACATGTTTTTCCAGGCTTTCCAGGAAGGCTTCGATGCGCAATCGGAGCTGTCCCGCGTCTTCCTCAGAATAGTCCGTCTCGATCTTCAGCGAGGGAAGGCCTCCTTTTTTGAGGGCCGATGCGACGGCGATCGCCTCGATATTATATGTATGGCAATATTGAAGGATGTACTGAACGACGCCGTCCGCCTTATAGTCACGGGCCAGTTTGACGATATTCGTGATGCGCTCCTCGTTGGGCGAAAAGCAAGAGCAGTCGATCTTCATGTACCGGTCGGCGATGGCCAGGAGCTGGCCGTCGACGCCGCCTTGGACTTCCTCGACCATGTGCTCGAAGTAGCGCGTTCCGGTGCAGCTCTCATCGCAGATGACGATAGCTCCCGAGGATTCGAGGAGATGATGGAGTTTCCAATTGCCCAGCACCGAGGGGCAGCCCGAAACGACAAGACGCTTGGCCCGGTCGCCGGCGACGCCGTGTCCTTTCCGGACGCGGTCTTCCAGCTCGGCATTGAGATCCTCCAGGTTCGCCCAAAACCGGCGCGTGTCGTCGATGAGTGCGCCCTGCATGACCACCAAAAAATCCAGGCCGCTGATCGGCGGGAGGGCCTCTTTGCGGAATGCGTGAAGACGCGCGAGCGCGCTTCTTTTGCGGTTCATCAGGCGAACGGCCTCGGACAATTTTTCACCGTCCAGCTTGTTCCCCGTCAGCCCTTCCAGCCGCTCTTTGAACTGGACGACCTCGTCCCGCCATAGTTCAAGGTCTTTATCCCTTTTCTTTTGAGGGACTTCCATGACGTGGAAATTCACCTTTTTGGACAGGAAGTCCCATGTTTTTTTCTTGGCGTCGCAGGTCGTCTCTCCGACGGCCATGTCCTTGATCGGGGCGAAAGCGCACGTCTTGGAGAAGGACAGGCCGAGCGTGGATTTGAGCAGGGGACAGATGTTCCGGGGGAACGTCCGCTCGGCGTAGGGAATAGAGAGGGCGGTCCCGCCGCACAGGGCGACGGGGATCACGTCCAGGGCGAGGACGATCTCCTCAGGGACGTAGATGCAGAAGGTCCCAATGAATTTTCCGCCGCGCTTTTTGTGGTCGATGATCTCGGCGACCCGGGCGCCATGGGCGCCGAGGATCACATCGTCGAAATAGCCCATCTTGCCGGGACGGTTCTTTTGGGAGAGGACATACGCTTCGAATTTTTTATCGAGGTCGGCAAGAATGGCTTTGTGGAGTTCGACGTCCAGCCCCAGCTCTTTCCACATCCCTTCGTAGTTTTTCATTCGCGCTCTTTCTTAACCAGGCCATAAACGCACGAATTATAGGAGGATTAGCCGTCCTTGGCAATGTTCAGGAGAGCCTCTTGACTTGGCCGGCCCCCCATTTTATCCTATGCCCTCGTCGTTAAGGAGGACCTTAGGAGGTCGAACATGATTTCTCTTCGCGATAAGGTCGTTTTCATCACCGGCGCGAGCTCCGGCATCGGTCGGTCCTGCGCACGCGTATTTGCCCGCGAAGGGGCAAAGATTCTCATGGCCGCCCGCCGGCTGGACCGTTTGAAAA